>CAZZVQ010000121.1:0-15427 GCA_964657565.1 uncultured Acetobacteraceae bacterium | reverse complement strand
AGCAGGTGGCGCAGACGCTCGAACAGCAGGCGGCGCAACGCCCTACGCCCGCCCTAAACCGTCATTGCCGGGCTTGACCCGGCAACCCAGGACATCAAGCACCGCCCTTTCGGCACCGTGGACCCCCGGGTCAAGCCCGGGGGTGACGACGTCATTGATAAACCGCCGTGGTCTCCTTCACCCCCGCCGGGTAGTGCAGCTTCCCATCCACCAGCACATACCCCGCATCCTTCAGGAGCTTCTTCGCCCCCTCCAGATTCTTCCCCGGCAATTGCTCCAAGATATCCGGCACCGCCCACTGCTTCAGCGCCGGCGACACCCAGCTATTCGCCGGCACCGCCGCGTCGCCCCACGCATCGGCCGCCAGCGTCTCGCGATCGATCGCCGCCGACAGCGCCTGCCGGAAATGCACATCGTCGAACGGCGCCCGCCGCGCGTTGTAGCCCACGAACTTGAACCCGATGTCCAGGCTGTCCGACACCACGATCGCCTTGTCCGACTTACCCAGCCCATACAGCAGCTGCGGATCGCCCGTGTAATCGGTCAGGAAGTTGATCTCCCCGCTCCGCAGCGCGCCCAGCGCCGCCTCGATGTTCGGCATCATCCGCATGATGAACCGCCCCGCCTTCGGCTTGCTCCAATGCGCCGGATTGGCCTCCAGCACGATCTGCTCGTTCAGGTTGATCGACACTACCTTGAACGGCCCGGACCCGACCGGCTTGGGCTCCATGATGCTCTCCGCCGTCTGCGGTTTGTTCGCCAGATCGTCGAAGATCGGCTGCCACACATGCTTCGGCGCCAGGTTCAGCTTCGACAGCGAACTCACCAGGAACGCCGCATCCTGCCGCTTCAGCGTGATCCGCAACGATTTCTCGCCCGTCTTCTCGACATTGGCGATATTGGCCACGAACGGCTTGTACATCGGCGACTTATCCCCGAAACCCGGCGCCTGCAGGCTGAACACCGCGTCGTCGATCGTGACCGGCTGCCCGTCGCTCCACGTCATCCCGTCCCGCAGCGTCAGCTCGACCGTCGTCGGCGTCGGCCTTGTCACGGTCTCGGCCGCCCAGGGCTGCGGCAACCCGTCCGGGCCGATCCGCATGAACCGGTCCCAGATCAACTCCGTCGCCCACGACCCCTGCGCGCCCGGGATGTTGAACGGGCTGATATTGGTCGGCACCGTCGTCGAATTGACGATGATGTCCTTCTGGGCCGTCTTCGGCACCAGGCTGATCCAGGTCCAGAAATTGCGGACCCCGAGCCCTTCTTCCTCCACCGTGCTCTTCGGATCCCAAACATTCTGGTTGAACGCCACCAGGCTCTTCGGATGCACCATGAAGCCGTAGGGCTGGTCGTGGTTGACCAATTCCTGCGCCTTCTGCATCAGCCCCTGCCGCTTGGTCAGGTCTAGCTCCTGCCGCTGCGCCTGCGCCAGTTGGTCGTATTCGGGGTTCACATAGCCGACGAAATCATACCCGTTCGCCGCGTTGGCCGAGACGAACAGATTGTAGGTCAGCTCGTCCGGATCGCTTCGCTCCGGCCGCCCCACCATCGTCCACGTCGTCGCATCCCATTTCTGCCGCTCGTACCAGACCACCTGGTTGAACTGCTGGCTCGGCAACGGCCTCACCGTCACCGTCAACCCCAGCTGCTTCCACGAATCCGCCACCAGCTCCGCCGCATTGTACTCCTGCGGCGACACCGCCTGCGGCAGCGTCAGCAGCGTGAGCGGCCGCACTAGATCTCCCATCGGTTGAGCATGTGCCGCAGTAATGAGCAGCGCGGGGAGGGCGATCGCCAGCAAGGCCAAACGCATACAGACGGCTCCGTTTTCGGGTCTCTTATCCATGCACATCGCATGCCGCTTGCCCATCACTGCAATCGATGTTGCACTTCCGCCATGCCGATCACCGACGCCGAAGCCCATCTCCTCGACCAAGTCAGCCTCGACATGCCCTGGGAGCTCGTCAAGACCTTCAGCACCACCCCGCGCTGGCGCCCGGAGGACGTCAACCGGGCCATGGACCTCCTCACCGCCCGGCTGCACGCCGCCGGCATCCCGGTCGAGGTCCATCAACCAGAAATCTACCTCTCCGTCCCGTATAGCGCCTCCGTCATGGCCGGCGGAGTGACCTGCCGCGCCAAGCCGCCCTCCTCGTCGCTTTCCGTCCCCGGCGGCCGCACCGGCAAGCTGATCGCCCTCAAGGCGAACCCCAAAGCCCTACGCTCCTACAACCGCGACATCGCCACCCTGTTCGGCGGCAGCATCACGTCGGTCGAGGAGGTCCGCCGTCTCGTCGCCGGCAACTTCGTCGTCATGCAAGGCTTCGGCAACCCGGCGCTGACCAGTCTCGTCGAGGAATGGGGCGGCGCCGGCCTCATCGCCTGCAACCCAGGCACCGACGTCCATTGGGGCACCTGCACCACCATCTGGGGCAGCCCCGACCTCCTCGACTGGCCGCGCAAGCCCGGCATCCCCGTCGTCGCCGTCAACAACCCCGACGGCCAACGCCTCATGGCCCTAGCCGCCGAGGGTGGCGAAGCCACCATCCGCACCGACCTCGTCGAAGGCTGGTTCCCCCAAAAAATCCCCGTCGTCACCATCCCCGGAAGCGAAGAGCCCGACCGCTACGTCCTCGTCCACGGCCATCTCGACTCCTGGGAGGTCGGCGTCGGCGACAACGCCACCGGCGACGCCACCCTGCTCGAACTCGCCCGCATCTTCTGGACCAACCGCGCCGCCCTGAAACGCGGCGTCAAGATCGCCTGGTGGCCTGGCCACAGCACCGGCCGCTACGCCGGGTCGACTTGGTTCACCGACCGTTTCGCCGCCGACCTCGACGCCAACTGCCTCGCCCAGATCAATTGCGACAGCCCCGGCTGCCGCTGGGCCACCTCGTACCACGACACTCGCGCCTTCACCGAGTGCGCCGCCCTCGCCGAAGCCGCCATCCGCGACATCGTCCCCGACGCCACCATCGCCACCCACCGCCCGCCCCAAGCCGGCGATTACAGCTTCAACAACATCGGCCTGCCCAGCCTGTTCATGCTCAGCTCGACGATGCCCGACGAGGTCCGCGCCGAGAAAAACTACTACGACGTCTCCGGCTGCGGCGCGAACATCGCCTGGCACACCGAGAACGACACCATCGAGATCGCCGACCCGGCCCGGCTCATGATCGACATGAAGATCTATCTTTTGGCAGCCCTCCGCGTCGCCAACGCCGAAACGCTCCCGTTCGACTGGTCCGCCACCTGCGGTGAATTCCTGCAAACCATTGCCGACTACGAAGCCGCCTCGCATGGTCTGGCCGACCTGTCCCCCGCCCGTGAGGCAACGCAGGCGTTGCAGGCCGCCCTAGACCGACTCGCCAGCCTTACCCCCGACCGCCGCAACCCCGTGCTCCACGCCCTCGGCCGCATCCTGGTCCCGGTGAACTACACCCGCGAGCCCCGCTTCCGCCACGACCCGGCCTACACCGCCCCCAAGCTCCCCACCTTGGCCGTCGCCGCCGACCTCCCCAGCTACACCGACGACCACATGCGCCGGGTCGCCCGAACCGAGCTCGTGCGCGGCCAAAACCGATACGTTGCCGCTATCATCCATGCCCACGGCCTCGTCGAAGCAGCGCTGGCCGTCTGACGCAGTTCGTCACCCACGGGCTTGACCCGTGGGTCCACGGTGCGGCAGGCGCCCGCCTGACGTCCTGGATCCCCGGGTCAAGCCCGGGGATGACGAACACTCCAGTCTACCCCCGCATCAACTCCAGCAGATTCCCGTCATCCAGCCCCCGCCTCCCATCCTCGATCTCGTGGATCATCGCTACCAGCTTCGCGCATTTCGGCGTCTTCACCCCGTGCCGCGCCCCCTCCTGCACGATCGGCAGGATCTGCACGTCCACCTCCGTCCGCCGCTTGCGCACCGCCAGGTCGCGCCAGATCCCCGAATGCGTCTTCGCCGCCGGCCGGTTGAACGCCACCATCGCCTCCACCGACGCCCGCGCTTGCGCCTCGCTCGCCCCCGCCGCGAACGCCGCCGGCTCGAACCCGTTGAACCCGCGCTGCCCCACCCCGGCCGCCAGCGCCACCGCATGCACCTCGCCCGCCATCTCCCGCCACAGCGGCAACAGCTCCGGCCGCGCCAGACAATCCGCGATCCCCAACATCCCCAGCGCCTGCGCGAACAGCAGCGACGCGTAACCCAGCTTCCCCCACAGATACGACTGCACGTCGTCCGTGATGATGGCGTTCGGCTCGAAATCCGCCTGGATCATTGCGTGCAGCGCCGTCAGCCGCGCCGTCGTGCGCCCGTCCACTTCACCGAGCACGAACGCCCCCCGGCCGCCGTACAGGATCTCCCCCGCCGCCAGCCAATCCGCGCTGAAATTGATGAACGCCCCCACGACCCGGCCCGCACCGGCGATCTCCGCGATCACCCCCTCGCACAACCCGTTCTGCAACGACAGCACGTAGCCCTCAGCCGCCAAATGCGGCAGCAACGCCCGCGTCGCCTCCGCCGTATGATGCGCCTTCACGCACAGATAGACCGCGTCCCACTCGCCCTCGAGCGTCTCCGCCGTGAACGCCGGCGCCGAAATCCTGAAATTGTCGATTGGCCCCGTGATCGACAGCCCCGGCGCGGCGATTGCCGCCACGTGCTCGCCCACCACATCCACGAACGTCACGTCATGGCCGGCGCGTTTGAGATACGCCCCCACCGTCCCGCCGATTGCCCCAGCACCCCAGATCAGAATTCGATTGCTCATATCCCGAGCCTAAGTCGGACCGCGGCTGATATAAACCCACCGTCGTTGGTGCGGCGCGCTCGAAGCAAGCCCGAGAGCGTTCACCGCACCTGGTCAGCCTGCTAGCTAGGGCGTTTAGCGCCCGATAAAGGCTTAAAACTCCACACAACGCCTGTCGGTCACGAATATTACGTGCCGCAACATTGTTGCGACCTGATGTTTCGGCGGTTTGGCTCCGGTCGCCACGGCCTTACGGCACTCTGGCGGAGATCGGCCTGAGCGCGTTGACGATGAAATCGAGCACGTGCGCCCGACGCGCGGCCAAGGCCTCCGCCGCCTTCAGATCGGTCTTGAAGACTGCAGACAGGGTATACGCGTTGGAGAAGTAGAAATAGCAAAGCGCGCTTATCGAGATATAGAGTTGGTGCGGATCGACGCCCGGCCGGAATGCCTGCGTCGCGACGCCGCGGTCGAGTAGAGCGGCCAGACGCCGCACCAGCGGATCATAGATGTTGGGCAAGACGGTCGATTTCAGGATGTGGCGGCCATTGTTGATGTTCTCGTCCGCCTGGAGGCGGACGAAGGCGCGATTGCGGGCCAGGTGGTCGAAGGTGGCCGCGACGAAGGCGCGCATCGCGTCCATCGCAGGGATCGTCTCGTCAGCCAGGGTAGAGTCGTTCAAACGTGCGGCCACATAGGCATGCTCCAGCACGGCCAGGTGCGCTCCTTCCTTGGAGCCGAAATGATGTGACAGGGTTTGCTTGCTGACACCGGCCCGGCTGCAGATGCTCTCCACCGTCGCGCCATGAAATCCGTGGGCGGCAAACTCGCGATAGGCCGCGTCCAGGAGGCTGCGCCGGGTGCGCACCGGGTCGCGAGTGCCTTTGTTCGGCTCTCGCTCGCCGTCTGGGGAGATGGGTGGCTCGATCCGTTTGGCACGCATCAGGGTTTGTCGTCCGAATTATCGGCAATGCCTAGCCTGTCATCGAACACGCTGAAAGAGGATGATGAATCAATCAGACGGATGGTTGACAACGGTGCCCCGTCGCTGATTATGGCGGGGACGATACGGAGCACTCGGCCATGCGGCTCATGGGATTGATTCCTGCGGCTTTTGCCTCTGCCTCGATCCTCTGCGGCTTTGCCTCGGCCCAAACCCTGCGCGTGGTTCCCAGCGCCGACCTGAGCGAATTGGATCCCACTAAGGGCGCCAACCTGGTGTCGCGGATCTATTCCCAGATGGTGTTCGAGACCCTCTTCGCGCTCGACAGCCGGCTGCAGCCGCAGCTGATGATGCTCGAATCGTACGAGAAGAGTGCCGACGGCCTCACATACCGGTTCGTCCTAAGGCCCGGCCTGCGGTTCCAGGATGGTTCGTCGGTTCGGAGCACCGATGTGATTGCCTCGCTGAGACGCTGGATGGATACCACAGCGATCGGCGACCAACTGGGCAGCCGCTTGAAATCCCTGCGCACCGACGATGACCGCGTGTTCACTTTGGTGTTGAAGGCCCCGTTCGGCTTGGTGGAGTTCGTCCTGGCCGGGCCAGGCTCCCCGATCGCCGCCATCATGCCGGAGGCTGCCGCAACCCGTCCGGCCGGCACCCCGCTGACCGAGCCGGTTGGTTCAGGGCCGTTCCGCTACGTCGCGAGCGAGCGGCGGGAGGGCGCGCGGGCGGTGTTCGAGCGCAACCCCTACTACGTGCCGCGATCGGAACCGGCCGATGGCCTGGCCGGGGGGCGGATCGTCAAGGTCGACCGTGTCGAATGGGTCATCATGCCGGACGCCACCACTGCGGCGAACGCGCTGGCGACCGGCGAGGTCGACTTCTGGGAGGGCGCGAGCCCCGACCTGCTGGATTATGTCCGCAAGCGGGGCATGACCGTGCGCCGCAACAACGCGCTGCCCTCGGTCGCGTTCGTCCGGCCGAACTTCCAGCACAAGCCGTTCAGCGACCCGCGCGCCCGATTGGCTCTCGCCCTGCTCGTCGACCAGGAGGAGATGATGCAGTCCTTCGCCGGGGACGGCGCCTGGACCACATGTTACTCGTATAGCATCTGCGGCTCGCCTTTCGGCACCGAAGCCGGGTCCGAGGCGATCCGCAAGCCCGACGTGGCGCGGGCCCGCGCGCTGCTGGCCGAGGCCGGATATCATGGTGAGACGCTGGTCCTGCTGGGCACGCCGACGCTCGCGCCCATCAACGCCATGACCCAGGTGCTCGCCAAGCGGCTGCAGGAGGCGGGCGTGACCGTCGACGTGCAGATGACGGATTTCGCGACCATGCTCCAGCGCATCAACCAGCGTGAGAGGCCGGATCAACCGCGGGATCGCAGCACCTACGACCTGTTCACCTACTATGCCGTCGGCAGTGCCTGGTTCCATCCGTTGATGAACGTGCCGCTCGATCTTTCCTGCGCCGGCCGCAACTGGGCCGGGTTCCCCTGCGACCCGGAAGGCGAGTCGCTGCGCCAGGCCTTCCTGTCGGCGCCCGCCGCCGAGCAGTCGGCCCGGTTCGAGCAATTCCAACGGTATTTGTGGACCTTCCTGCCGTACATCCCGGCCGGGCAGTTCGACGTCGTCAACAGCTACAGCCCCAAGATCAGCGGCGTGCTGGACGCCTATTTCCTGCCTTACTGGAACATCCAGAAGCGCTAACCTCCGTCGGAGCGATCACCATGCAAAGCCGCCACGTCAGTATGGAAGAGATGCGCAGCCGCGTCGCCATCTTCGCCGAGCAAACCCCCAGCGCCCGCCCGTTGATCGACGCCGTGCTGCCGCAGTTCCAGCGCGAGATCTTCACCATCATCGGCGGTGGCGTGCTGGAGGATCCGAATGTCCGGCCTGGCATCACCGCGGTCGAGGGATTCCATGTCTCGATCGTGCGCGCCGGGCCGGGGATGGGGACCGGCCTGCATAACCACAAGACGGTGGAAGTCTTCATGCCGCTGACCGGGCGCTGGTCCGTGCAATGGAACGACGACGGCGAGAGCAGCTTGACCGTGGGCCCCTATGACGTCGTGTCCATCCCGGTCGGGGTCATGCGCGGGTTCCGCAACGAATCCGACGCCGAGGCGATGCTGCTGGTCATCGTTGGCGGCACCGATCCCGGGCAGGTCGACTGGACGAAATCGGTGCTGGAGGCCGCCGCCGCCCGCGGCTTCGTGCACGACGCGAGCGGTTTGATCGCCGGTAAACCTGCAGCGTGACGACGTCCGTGACCGGAGAAGACGCACTCTGCCGCCTCTCCGCGGTCGAGGCCCGGCGCCGGTTCGCCGACGGCACCGTGTCGCCGGTGGCGTTGATGGACGCCGTGCTGGATCGTGCCGCCCGGATGGACCCGGTGCTGCGCCTGTTCGCGCACACGATGTTCGACGAGGCCCGGCAGGAAGCGCGTCAAGCGGAGACGGCACTGCGGGCTGGGGCCGCATGCGGCCCACTGCACGGTATCCCCGTCACCATCAAGGACAACATCGCCGTCGCCGCGATCCCCATGCGCGCCGGCTCCGCCGCCATTCCGGCGACCATGCCGGCGAAGGATGGCCTGACCGTGCGGCGGATCCGCGCCGCCGGCGGCATCGTCATCGGCAAGACCACGCTGCCGGAGTTCGCCCACAAAGTCCTGACCGACAACGCGATCGATGGCGACACCCGCAATCCCTGGAACCTCGACCATACACCCGGCGGGTCCAGCGGCGGGGCGTCGGCAGCCTTGGCGGCCGGGGCCGGTCCCCTAGGCATGGGCACCGATGGCGGCGGGTCGATCCGCTGTCCGGCATCCTGCACCAGCACGGTGGGACTGAAGCCTACGCTCGGCCGCGTCCCCAACGAGACCGCGCCGGACGCCTTCGGCAGCTTCTTCTTCGTCGGCCCCATGGCCCGCACGGTCGCGGACGTCCGCTTGCTGCTCTCGCTGATCGAGGGGCCTTGCGACGACGATCCCTATTCGGGCCTGCCGCCCGCGCCACCGCGACAATCTGGGCTGATCCGG
Organism: uncultured Acetobacteraceae bacterium; assembly: GCA_964657565.1. Classification (GTDB taxonomy): domain Bacteria; phylum Pseudomonadota; class Alphaproteobacteria; order Acetobacterales; family Acetobacteraceae; genus JAVVHH01. Next base: position 6,694 of record CAZZVQ010000121.1, on the reverse strand, counting down.
ATCGGCTTCGTCGAGCATTTCGGCGACTACCGCACCGACGACGCCGTGGCGGGCGTGGTGCGGCGCGCGGTCGAGTGTCTATCCCAAGGCGGCGCCGTGGTGCAGGCGATGCGCCCGGCTTGCTTCTTCAACCTGTTCCCAAGCTATCAGATTCTGGCGACCACAGCCCATGCTGCCCGTTTCGGCCATCTGGCTGACAGCGCGTCCCACCTGCTCACGACATCGATGCGGCAGAGCATCGAGATCGGACGCGGCTGGAGCGGTGTCGACGTGCTGGCCGCGCAGGACCGCCGCACCACGCTGTTCCGCGCCGTGCAGGCGCTATTCGCAGAAGTCGATGTCCTCGCGACCCCGACCATGATCGCGCCCCCGCCGGGTCTCGGCAGCGGCGGCTCGATCGCGACCAAAGAGTTTGGCGCCTGGGCGGCACCGCTCTACCCGTTCAACATGACGGGGCATCCCGCCATCTCCGTTCCTGCGGGGTTCAGTCCCCAGGGTCTGCCCGTGGGATTGCAACTCGTCGGCCGCTGGCACGCGGACGCCATGCTACTGGACCTGGCCGAAACGCTGGAGGCAGCGTTGAGCCTGCCCCAAATGGGGGCGCTGCCGTCGTGAAGATGGCCCCCCGCTCCAACTAACCGTATTCAGCCCATCGACACCTAGCGACGTTCACGAAACCATGGGACAGGGCCAGAGGGCGTAATGAGCGTGCAGGTGCGCGACGCGGTGATGGACGATATGGCCGGCTGTCGCCTCTGTCTTGACGCCGTAGCCCAGGAAGGCCGGTGGCTGTCTCGGCTGCACGCTGCCCCTCTTGACCTCTACACCGCCTTTTGGGCGAGCCTGCGCGAGGCAAGGGCGCCCCAAACCGTTGCCGTGGACGGCGAGGCGGTTGTCGGCTGGTGCGACATCATCCCGGATGCATCACCCGTCCGAGCGCACGTGGGAAGCCTCGGCGTTGGCCTGCTGGCCAGTCATCGCGGCCAGGGGCTGGGCCGACGGCTCCTGACACAGACGCTCGCTCGGGCGCGCGACCGTGGGCTTGAGCGCGTCGAGCTCTCGGTGCTGCACGATAACGCTGCGGCCTACGCCTTGTACGAGCGCCTTGGCTTCGTCGTGGAGGGGCGACGCCTACACGACTGGAAGCACGAAGGGGTCTACCGCGACAGCATCCTCATGGCCCTCAACATCGTGCGTCTCTGAGGTCCGCTTCCTTCCCTGAGCATGTCAAACGGCGGATCGACGAGATCTATTGAGGCGTGACAACGATCTCTACTCGACGATTGGTCGGGCTGGCCGGGTTATACGGATCAAGCAGCTGTAACGGCCCAAACCCCTGCGGCCGCATGCGATCGCGGGGCACGCCTCGGGCAGCCAGATAATCGACCACCGCGTCTGCACGGAGCGACGACAAGGCGATGTTGTAGCCAAGTCGCCCGATGACGTCGGTATGACCGTCGATGTCGAAGCGCAGCCCGTTCAACCGAGGATCGCCAAGCGCAATGGAGGCGTTGTCGAGCACGACATAGCTTTCAGGCCGGATGCGGGAACTATCGAAATCGAAGTTCACGTTCGCGACGACCCGGCGCTCCATCGAAGCAATCGTCGGATCGTATCCGCCGCCCAACGACCGATCCGGGGCGCATCCCGAGACGGCCGTCAGGAGTGCTAACGAAATGACTAGGGAGCGCATCGAAGCACGGTCAGCGCGGGGCGAGGGCATTGGCGATCTCCCGGGGGGTTGGAGTATGGCCGCGCAAATCCGTCACCGGGCCGCGCGCCGGGCGAAGCCCTAAGCGGCGTTGGATGTCCCGCGTGTCCGGCGGCAGTTGATCCCGCATCTCGCGGGTCTGGGGGTCGAGTGGCAAGCGCTCCGAGAGCTGCTCGACTTGCGGATTCCGCCCAGGCTGCTGAGCGGAGGGTTCGGGTGCGCGCCGCGGTGCGTAGGTCGGGGGAGTAGCGCGAGCCCGCGGCGCCTCGATCGGCAGCAACGGGCCTGAATTCTTCTGCGCAGAAGCCGGCAGTGACGTGGCGGTGCCGATCGCAAGACAGATCACGGCGCATGTTCGGGTTCTTAATATCATCGACTGCGATTCTCCCTTGTGCGACAGATCATCATCAAACGGATATTTCCGCAAGCGAGACCAAGTGGCTTGCACGATCCAAATCCGTCCGTAGGATGCGCTACGGTCGACGGAGAGGCGAACCTGGCGATGGCGCCCCGTTTCATCACAAAGACCACGCTGACCGGTTTGCATCCCCTGTCGCTCGACGGGATACGCCTGCTCGACCTGCACCGCCGGGTGCAAGATATAGTTGCGTCCAGTAATTTGGATGCGGCGACACTGTTTGCCGAGCCCGTGGTTACTTGGCCGACCGCCGACGCTCCCGGCAGCATCTCCTGGTATACCGAAGAGACCGGCCCGGCGGAAAAGCTCGCCGATCTCGAACCAGCCCGGCGTGAACTGTTCCAGGCGCGACTAAGCGATGCGCTCAGGCGGTTGCACCCGTTGCTCGACCAGCCGGAATCCGGCCCGCTGCTGCGCCGTGCGCTGTCGCTCGGACATGAGAGCGGCATCATGAGCGTGGGCGGCGCGCCGGTGCTCACCGAATGGGGGTTGGTGCTGGGCGAGGCCGGGTCGGCCGAGGAGATGATCGAGCGTGGCACGGCTTGGACCCGGCGGTATGTCGCGCCGGCGCCGCGCCCCTCCATATCGGCTGCGCAAGGTGCGGTGTTGCCGATCCGGGCAGCCGCGGCTGCGGCCGTTGCGCCGGACCGGGCAGCGCCGAGCTGGTGGCTCATCCCGGCCGCAGCCCTGGTTGCGCTCGCCTTCCTCGGTCTTGGTCTGTTCGTAGGGATCCGCGCCGTCACCGCGCGGGTGGCCGAGCGCCCGACATCGGTCGCTTTGCTCGACGAAAAGGCCACGCAGGAGGAGACCGCGCGGCAGCGCGAGCAGAACGCAGCGCTCGAAAAGGAGATCGCGGCGCGCAAGGCGTTGCTCGGCGGCAATGTCTGCATCGCCGATCCCGCTCAGATGCCACAGCTCGGTCCGAACCGCGCGGCAAGCGTTCCACCGGCCGCCGTGCCGCCGCCGCCGGGGGGGCAGGCGTTCCAGGGCTCACTGGCCGATCTGCTGACCCAAGCCGTCGTGCTGATCATCGCGCCGGAGCGTGGGCCGGACGGCAACACCGCGACCGGCACCGGCTTCTTCATCACGCCCGACCTGGTGCTGACCAACCGGCATGTGATCGAGAGCGCGGAGCCGAGTCAGATCCTCGTGACGAGCCATAAACTCGGTCGCACCCGTCCAGCCCAGATCGTGGCGCAAACGGCAGGCTCGGAAATCGGCACGCCGGACATCGCGCTGCTGCGCGTCGTGGGCGCCAGCGGAATCCAGCCGCTGGCGCTGACCGATACGGCGGCGCCGCTCGATCAGGTGATCGCCGCCGGGTTCCCGGGGTTACTGATGCAGGCCGACGAGGCGTTCACGCGCCTGCTGCACGGCGATGCGTCGTCGGTACCCGAGGTGATCCTCACCGACGGGCGGATCAATGCGATCCAGGCCTCGGCCTCCGGCATGAAGATCATGCCGCATAGCGCGGCCGTTTCCGGCGGAAACAGCGGCGGACCGTTGGCCGATGCCTGCGGCCGCGTGGTGGGGGTCAACACGTTCATCACCGCCAACCGGCAACAGGTCGCCCACGCCAACTATGCGCAGAAATCGGACGCGGTGATCGAGTTCCTGAAGCAGAACGGCGTGGATGTGACGGTGCTCACGGGCGCCTGTACGCCAGGGGCGCCGCCGACGGTGACGCCGAGCCCGACGACGCCTTCGCCGCCGCCTGCCCCTAGGTCTGCGCCCACCGCGCCGCCGCCGCCGGGTTGAGACGGCATCATGGCTGCACAGCGCATCGCGACGACCCGAAGCTCGGACCTGCAGCCGCTCTCGGGCCAAGCGGGGCTCGAGAGTTGGGCTGCGCTGCAGACGCTGTTGGCCCGGGAGCTATCGGCCGAGCACGCCGCCTTGCTGGCCGAGCCGGTTGTCAACCCGGCGCAAGGAACGGTCGACTGGTATGCTGACGGGGATGAGCCGGCCCGCCGCCTCATCGATCTGCCGGAAGCCGAGCGCGCTGCCATCCAGGAGCATACCGACGCGCTGGCCGCCGGTGTCGAAACCCTCGCGCAGACACTGTCCCTCAGGCGGAACGAGACCGACCGCATGCTGTCGGCAGCGATGCTCGAGGCGCTGCAGACACCGGGGCCGGAATACGTCTACGCGATAGGGCGGCAACCCGTGCTGGTCGCGTGGTCGCACGCCAAGACCGGCGACCGCGCCGGCAACACCTGGCTCATCGGCCAAGCTCGTATGGTCCCGGCCGCAGACCCGCAGCATGCTGCACCGACGCCCGGAGCCGAGCGAGGGCCGGAGCCTGGGCCCGCGGGCATACCGCGGATCATGCCGCCGCCGCCCTCGCCATACCGCCGTGTGGCACCGAACCGACGAGCGGGGTGGCCGGCGATCCTCTGGCCGTGCCTCTCGGCCGCGGTCGTCGTCGCGCTGGCCTCTGGCATCGTCCTGCGGGATCCGTTCCAGTGGTTCGATGTGCCGGTCGCCCAGTGCCGGCTCGAGCCGGGGCAGCTTCCGCTCGAACAAGGGCTGCAGGACGCGGTCGCGCAGGGCAGCGTCCTGCGCGCCGAACTCGCCCGACTGACCGCCGATGCCGGCCGCCGGCGTCTCATGTGTCCCCCGGTCGTTGCGGCGGCCCCCGAACCGCCGCCGCCGCCGGCGCCGCCGAGCAACGATGCGCGCCGTGCGGAGCAGCAGGGCGGGCATACCGGCAAGCTGCAGGTAATCCTGGCATGGGACGACACGAACGATCTCGACCTGCAGGTCGTCTGCCCGTCCGGTGATGGCACGATCAACTTCAATCGACGCAGCGCGTGTGGCGGGGTTCTCGACGTCGACGCCAATGGTGACGTCAACCATCTGACGCCGTCGCCGGTCGAGAACGTGTTCTTCGACGACCCGGCCCCGGGCACCTATCAGGTCGTCGTCGATGCCTACGGTATGCGCGAGCAAGCCTCCACCCCGTTCCGGGTGACGATCCACCGCGATGGCCGCCCGGACGAGGTGGTCAACAGCGTGGCGCAGAACGGGCAGCGCTACCGGCGGGTGACCTCGTTCACGGTGCCGGCGCCATGATCCGGCTGCTCGATGCCGGCCAAGGCCTGAAGGCGGTCCTGCCGGGGGGTCGCGACCCGGCGGCCTGGTATGCGGCGCTCACCGCCGAAATCGAGACGCATCTATCGGCCGCCCACGCCCGCGTGCTCGCCCGACCCGACCCGGCGCCCGGCGGCCTCGCTTGGCTCAGCGACGGCACGTCCGCGTTCCGCTATGGCGATCTGCCCGAAGCCGGGCGGCGCCAACTCGACGCCGCGCTCGGGGCGATCCTCTCAGACATCAGGCGCTTGGCCGAAAGCGGCGTCGCACCGGCGGTCCGGACGGCCTGGCCGGCCCTCCGCTCGCTCCCCGACATGAGCCACGTCTTCGCCGTCGATGGGCGGCCGGTGCTGGCCGGCTGGGGCCATGTGAGCGCGGTGGATACGGCGAGTATGACCTCCCGGCTGGCGCGGCTCGATGACGGGGTGCCATGGCGCGCCACGCCGCGCACGCCGTGGGTTCTGTATGGATCGGCCCTGGCGGTTATGGCGCTGATGGCGCTCGCGAGCGGGCTGTTGCTGCCGCTGGTGGCGCCGCGGCTGGCCGCCGCGCCGGGCGCCTGCGCGATCGTTCCGGGCCAGATCGAGGCGATGCGGGGCCAAGCCGCAGAGGAGAGCCGGGGCGCGGATCTGCGCACCTTGCTGGCCTCGCTGGACGACGAGATCGGCCGCCGCCGCCTGCAATGCCCGATCCCGACGATCGCCGCACCACGGCCGGCGCCTGCACCGACGCCGACACCGGCGCCGACGCCGGTGCCACCGCGCGCGGACCTTCCGCAGGAGCGGTGGGACCGCGGCGATCTCAGCATGCTGGAGGGGTGCTGGAATCTCAGGAGCAGCATGCGCGCGACCAGCCGCGCCATGCCCGATGGGTCACCGATCGCGACCTGGCGCCAATGTTTCGATGGCCACGGCGCGGGGCGGCAGACGATCGTGTTACAAGATGGCCGACGCTGCGAGAGCTCGCTGGGGGCGTCGTTCGTTGGAGAGAACAGGTTGCGAGTGACCGAATCCCAGCCCTGTACGGGGACGCTGATGATGGCGCCAAGCGAGCGAATCTGCCGCCGGATCAGCGATTCCGAGGCCGTGTGCGACGGGCGCAACATATCGGGCCCGTTGTCCGGCATGACCTATAGCGGAACCTTCCGTCGGTGAGCCGCCCACTGATCACCCTCATCCCAAACAGCGGGGTCCAGTTCTGGGACGTCGATCTGAACGTGGACGCGCTGCCCCGCCAGGCCCGAACCTTTTGGGAGGAGCCGATCGGCGCCGCCGACCAGCCCAGCGCCACGCGTCCGGTTCGGCTGCACGAACTGGTGCAGGATCAGGAGACCGGGCAACTCGTCGAACGCCACTCGCGCGACGCACCGCCCGCCGAGGAGACCTACCCGATCAGCGCGCGCCATGCGCTCGAGCTACACACCGGCCGTTGGGTGCCGCTCCCCTACTTCAAGCTGCTCTCCCGGAGCGGCA
>CAZZVQ010000120.1:0-15491 GCA_964657565.1 uncultured Acetobacteraceae bacterium | reverse complement strand
CGACGAGGGCGGCGATGGCGACGCCGCCCTCGTCGGCCAGCAGCGCCGCGCGACCCGGCGAGCCATCGGCCAAGGCGGCCAGGCCTGGCTCGTGATTGGGCAGGATGAGGGCGAGCGCCTGGTCCATCGCGGCCGGGCCGAGCGGGTCGAGCCGCAGGCGGCGGCAGCGGCTGCGGATGGTCGGGAGCAGGCGGCCGGGGGCGGCGCAGGTCAGCAGGAGGATGGCGCGGGCGGGCGGTTCCTCGAGCACTTTCAGGATCGCGTTGGCGGCGTTGCGGTTGAGGTGTTCGGCGCCGTCGACGATGACGACGCGCCAGCCGCCCTCGGCGGGCGTGAGGCGCAGGAAGCCGGCGACGTCGCGGGCGCCGTCGATGACGATCTCGGTGCGCTGCCGCTTGCGCTTGTCGTCCCACTCGCGGGCGACGGTGAGCAGGTCGGCGTGGGTGGCTTGGGCGACCCGGCGGAAGGCGGGGTTGGCCGGGTCGTTGGGGTCACCGGTGGCGGTGAGCAGGGTTCGGGCCAGGCGGTAGGCGAGCGTGGCCTTGCCGATGCCCTCGGCGCCGGTGATCAGCCAGGCGTGATGGAGGCGGCCGGCGCGGTGGGCGGCGGCGAACTCGGCCTCGGCGGCGGCGTGGCCGAAAAGGTGGGGGTTCTCGCGGGGCGTCAGCACGGGAGGCGCGATGAGACAGCGGACCAGATGCGGGCAGCGACGTCGGACACCTCCCCTTCCCCGTCGATGCGGATGAACCGGGCGGGCTCGGCGGTGGCGAGGGCCTCGTAGCCTTCGGAGACGCGGGCGTGGAAGGCGGCGTCGAGGCGTTCGTAGCGGTCGGGGCTGCCGGGTCGGGTGGCGATGCGGGACATTCCGGTGGAAGCAGGAATCTGCAGGAGCAGGGTCAAAGCGGGTTGGATGGGAAGCAGGCGGGTGAGGCCGGCGATCAGGGCGCGGTCGGCGCCGAGGCCGTAGCCCTGGTAGGCCATGGTCGAATCGGCGAAACGGTCGCAGACGACGATGGTGCCCGCCTCGAGCGCGGGCAGGATGGTGCGGGCGAGGTGTTCGGCGCGGGCGGCGAAGTGGAGATGGGTTTCGGCGGCGGTGGACCAGGCGATGGTGCCGCCGAGCAGGAGGCCGCGCAGCACTTCCGCGCCGGGGGCACCGCCCGGTTCGCGCGTGCGGAGCACGGGCCGGCCGGCGGCGGCGAGGCGCTCGGCGAGCAGCGCCGCCTGGGTCGACTTCCCGGCCCCCTCCCCGCCCTCGAGCGTGATGAACAAGCCGGCTTACGACCCCAGCACGTAGCGCGAGACGACGGACATGGCGCGACCCGGCAGGCCCAGCCGCGGCACGTCGATCCCGGCCATCAGCGGGACGTCCATCGAGGGCACGCCCTGGCCGGAAACGAGCAGCTTGCCGAGGACCTCGCCGCGGTTGATCGGGGCGGTCACCGGACTCTTATACTGCACCTCGATCTTGGCGGTCTGGCGCCACTGGCGCGGCATGGTGATGACGAGGTCGCGGCCGCCGACGAGGGGCACGGTCGGATGGGTGCCGAGCCAGACCTTGGCATCCTCTACGGTGTCGGCGGCGCTGAACAGGGTCACGTTCTCGAACTCGCGGAACGACCATTCCAGCAGCCGCTCGCTCTCCTCGCGCCGCGCATGCATCGAGGGCAGCCCGTTGATGACGACAATGACCCGGCGGTTGCCGCGAAGGGCGCTGCCCACGACGCCGAACCCGCCGGCATCGGTGTGACCAGTCTTGAGACCGTCGGCCAAGCCCTTCTGCACCAGCGGGTTACGGTTCTCCTGCTCGATGTTGTTGTATTTGAACGAGCGCTCGCCGTCGTAGTGGTAGTATTCCGGGTATTCCAAGATGATGCGCTTGGCGATGGTCGCGATGTCGTGGCAGCTCATGTGCTGATCCGGGTCGGGCCAGCCGGTGCAGTTGCGGTACTGCGTGTTGGTCAGGCCGATCTCCTTGGCCTTCTGGTTCATCAACTCGACGAATTGCTCTTCGGAACCGGCGATGGCTTCGGCGAAGACGATGCAGGCGTCATTGCCGGAGTCGACGACGACGCCGCGGATGAGATCCTCGACGCGGACCTGGCCGCCGAGCGGCACGAACATCTTCGAGCCCTGCATCTTCCAGGCCTTCTCGCTGACCGGCAGTTCCTGGTTCAGGGTGAGGCGGCCGGATTTGAGCAGGCCGTAGACGATGTACATCGTCATCAGCTTGGTCATCGAGGAGGGCGGCATGGTCCCGTCGCCGTCCTTGTCGAGCAATGTGGCGCCGCTGTTGAAATCCATGATGAAGGCCCACTTGGCCGCGGTGTCGAGCGGCCCGAGCGGGGTGGTTGCGGGTGAGCCGGTAGAGACGGGCGCGGCGGGCGCACCTTTGCCGCGGGCGGGGTGTCGTTGGGCCTGGGCAGTGGCTGCCACGGGCATCAAGGTTGCGGCACTCGCCAACAGCGCTCGACGGTTCAGCACGGCCTGTTACTCCACGACGATCGAGGCATCGGTTACTCCCGACCGGCGCACCTGGTCTAGGCCCGCATCGGCGTCGGCGACCGAGGCGAACGGGCCGGCCATCACGAGATACCCGGCCTGGCGGGTCCCGGCTTCCCGCCGGACCCGGACCGCGACGCCGGAGATCTTGTTTTTCAACGCTTCTGCATACCGGGCCTGGGTGAATTGGCCGGCGCGGACCCAGAGTTCGCCGGGTTGCACCGGCACGATCCGGACGGTTTCCGGCAGGGGCTCCAAGCCGCTGATCCCTGGGGTCTCGGCTGGGGTCGAGGTCGCGACTCGGGAGGTCCGGGCGGCGGTTTGGCCGGGGGCGGGCAGGGTTTCGCTCGTGACGGTCGCGACCGGGGCGGCGGTGATGCCGGTTGGACCGCCGCCGAGGCGGTCGCGGAGGGCTTGGCTGGCGAGGCTGTCGAGTTCGATGCGGACCGGTATGGCGCCGCCGGCGGGCAGGCCGAGCAGGTCGGCGGCGCGCGCGGTCAGACCGAGCAGACGGCCCGGGTTGGCGGGCCCGCGGTCGTTGAGCCGAATGCGGATCTGCCGGCCGGTCTGAAGATTCGTGACGTCGACGATGGCGGGGAGTTGGAGCGTGGGGTGGGCGCCGGTCATCGCGGCGGGGTCGGCGCGCTCGCCGTCGGTGGTCAGGCCCTTGCTTTCGGGGAGGCGTTCCGCGAGGCCGGTGGCGTCGTAGCGGAATTGCTCCTGCGGGTAACGCCAGGTGCCGCCGAGTTCATAGGCGGCGCCGGTGACGTAGTGCGGGGCTGCCGGGGCGACCGGTCGGGTGCGCTGGCTGCAGCCGGCCAGCGCCACCGCTAGCAGCGGCCACCAGCGCATCAGAACACGGCCGCATCGCCCAGGAGACTGACGGCGAGCGCGTAGAAGTCTGATGGATTGTAACGGCGTATGGCGTTGAAGTTCGGGTAAACCATGAAGCCCTCGCCCGGGCCGATTCCGGTCGGGATGATCAGGGCGCCCTGCACGTCCGGGCGGCTGAACGGAGAGCCGTCGTCGCGGCGGACGCCCATTTCCATCCAGGTGCCGAGGGAGCGTTTGACGTCGCGAGAACCGGTGTCGAGCGCGGGGGGGACGCGGACGGGCTGGGCGGAGGGCTCGCCGCCACGCCAGCCGCTCCGGGTCATGTAGTTGGCGATGGAGCCGAAGACGTCGGGCTTGCTGTCCCAGATGTCGCGGCGGCCGTCGCCGTCGAAATCGACGGCGTAGGTGAGATAGGAGCTGGGCATGAATTGGGGTTGCCCCATGGCGCCGGCCCAGCCGCCGGTCAGGCGGGAGGGGCCGACGTCGCCGCTGTCGAGGATGCGGAGGGCGTTGATGAGTTCCTTGCGGAAATAGCTGGCGCGGCGGCCTTCCCAGGCGAGGGTGGAGAGGGCCTCGACGAGGCGGTAGTTGCCCTTGTTGGAGCCGAAATTGGACTCGATGCCCCAGATGCCGATGACGACGGCCGGGTCGACGGCGAAGCGGCGCTCGACGTCGGCGAGGAGGCCGCGCTCGCGGGCGTAGTTCTGGCGGGCGAGTTGCAGGCGGGTGTCGGGGAGCACCTTGGCGCGGTATTCGGGCCAGGTGAGCTTGAACTCGGGCTGGTTGCGGTCGAGCTCGATGATGTGGCTGTTCGGCGACACGCCGGCGAAAGCGGCTTGCAGCGTGGCATCGCGGATGCCGACGCGGCGGGCCTCGGCCATGACGCTCTCGACCAGGCGGGAGAAACTCTGCTCCTGCGCCCGAGCCGAGGCGAGCGGGAACGCGGCGGCGGAAGCGATGGCGAGTCGGCGGGTGAGCATGGGCGCGACGTTAGCTGAAACGGCCGGAGCGCGGGAAGCCATTCGGGGGGAGCTTGCCAGCTTGGGCGCGGTCGCCGAGCCAGGGGCGCAGGTCGGTCTCGGTGCGGACCTTATCGCCGAGGCGCCAGGTGAGGCCGTCGGCGAGGCGGAAGATCTTGGCGTCGGCGAGGGTGCCGTCCTTGTATCGCTGGAGCTGGACACCGGCGCCGCGGGAGAGTTCCGGCAGTTGGTCGAGCGGGAAGACGAGGAGCTTGCGGTTGGTGCCGATGACCGCGACGTGGTCGCCATCGACCGGGATGCAGAGCAGGGCGCGCTCGCCGGGCCTGAGATTGAGGACCTGCTTGCCGGTGCGCTTTTCGGCCAGCAGGTCGGCCGAGGCGACGATGAAGCCGCGACCGGAATCGCTGGCGAGGAGGTAGCGGCGGCCGTCCTGCCAAACGAACAGGGTGGTGACGTCGTCATCGTTGCCCATCTCGGCGACGACGCGGATCGGCTGGCCGTCGCCGCGGCCGCGCGGAAGGTCGCCGGCGCGCAGCGTGTGGGTGCGGCCGGCGCTGCCGAGGAGGCAGAGACGGTCCGTGGTCTGACAGGAGACGAGCATGCGGAGCGCGTCGCCTTCCTTGAACTTCAATTCGCTGCCGTCGGCGAGGTGGCCGCGGACGGCGCGAATCCAGCCTTTTTGCGACAGGATCACGGTGATGGGTTCGCGCTCGATCAGGTGGTCGGCGTTGATGTCGACCGGGTCGGGGGCGTCGGCGATGGTGGTGCGGCGGTCGCCGAGCGGGCCGGAGCCGAACTTCTCCTTGGTCTGGACCAGTTCGGCCTCGATCTTGGCCCAGCGGCGCGATTCGTCCTGCAGCAGGGCGCCGAGCTCCTTGGCCTCGCGCGAGAGGGCGCGGTGCTCCTTGCGGATCTCCATCTCCTCGAGGCGGCGCAGCGAGCGGAGGCGCATGTTCAGGATGGCTTCGGCCTGGGTGTCGGTCAGAGTGAAGCGGGCGATGAGGGCGGGCTTGGGGTGGTCTTCCTCGCGGATGATGCGGATGACCTCGTCGAGGTTGAGGAAGACGGCGAGGTAGCCATCGAGGATGTCGAGGCGGCGCTCGATGGCGGCCAGGCGGTGGCGGGAGCGGCGCTCGAGGACGATCAGGCGGTGGTCGAGCCAGGCGCGGATGACGGGGCCGAGGCCGAGCACCATGGGGGTGTGATCGGCGGTCAAGACGTTCATGTTCAACGAGAATCGGGTCTCGAGCTGGGTGGCGCGGAACAGCGTCTCCATGAGGATGTCGGGTTCGATGGCGCGGGTCTTCGGCTCGAGCACGAGGCGGACGGTCTCTGCGCTCTCGTCCCGGATGTCGCCGAGGAAGGGGAGTTTCTTGGCCTCGAGCAGTTCGGCGATCTGCTCGATCAGGCGGGATTTCTGCACCTGGTAGGGGATCTCGGTAACGATGACCTGCCACATGCCGAGCTTGCCGCGCTGGACCTCCCAGCGGGCGCGGGTGCGGAAGCCGCCGCGGCCGGTCTCGTAGGCGTTAAGGATGGATTCACGGCTCTCGATCATGATGCCGCCGGTGGGGAAGTCGGGGCCCTTGACGTGTTCGAGCAGGTCGGCGGTGGTGGCGTCGGGGTGTTGGATCAGGTGGATGGCGGCGGCGCAGATCTCGCCGGCGTTGTGCGGCGGGATGCTGGTGGCCATGCCGACGGCGATGCCGGCCGCGCCGTTGGCGAGCAGGTTAGGGAAGCCGCCGGGGAGCACGAGCGGCTCGCTCTCTTCGCCGTCATAGGTGGGGCGGAAGTCGACGGCGTCGTCGTCGATGCCGGAGAGCAGGGCTTGGGCGACTTCGGTGAGGCGGGCCTCGGTGTATCGCATCGCGGCCGGGTTATCGCCGTCGACATTGCCGAAATTGCCCTGCCCCTCGACGAGGGGGTAGCGGGCGGCGAAATCTTGGGCGAGGCGGACGAGGGCTTCGTAGACGGAGGCGTCGCCATGGGGGTGGTATTTGCCGATGACGTCGCCGACGACGCGGGCGCATTTCTTGAAGCCGGAGGTCGGGTCCAGCTTGAGCTGGTGCATGGCGTAGATCAGGCGGCGATGGACGGGTTTGAGGCCGTCGCGCACGTCCGGGAGACTGCGGGACATGATCGTGCTGAGCGCGTACGCGAGGTAGCGTTCGGAGAGCGCGTCGGTGAGCTTGGTGTCTTGAATCGCGCCGGCGAGATCGTCTGGCATGGGCGTGCCCTACACGTCAGGCAGCGCCAAGACCAGACCGAAGAGGGCATCGCGTGCGGCCGGGAGCGGCCGGTGCTGGCTGCCGAAGGCGTCGCGGGCGAGGAAGTGGCCGGTGAGTTTCAGACCATCCTGCCAATCGGCCGGCCCCGCCCGGTTTGCTCCCGCCAGGAAACCCGGGAGACGCAGCAAGCGGCTCTCCCACACACCAGCCGCGTCGCGCGAGACAGCCCGGCCGGTGCGCGGCGAGACGTAGGCCAGACCGGTTTCGACGCCGGTGATGGCGCAAGACGAGAGGTCGAGGCCGTAGCCAAGCTCGGCCAAGAGCGTCGTTTCCCAACGGACCACAAGCGGGAGTGCTTCCTCGATCGCTGAAAGCGAGGCGAGGATGTGGACGAGGCCCAGGAAAGCCAGTGGATGCGGCTCCCGCTCGGGCAACGCGCCTTCGGCAACGGCGCAGGCCGAGGCGAGGATCGCGAGGGGGAGCTGATCGTCCATCGCGGCTGCGGCGCCGGGGTGGAGGAGCTCGGCGGAGACGCTGCCCAGTTGATCCGAGAGGCGGGCGACCCAGCGGGCTTGGACGAGGTTGCCGCGTTGCCAGAGTGAGGCTTGGGCCTTGCCGCCGCCGCCGCGGGCGAGCGCGCGGTAGGTACCGTGTTCCTCGGTGAGCAGGGTGATCAGCGCGCCGCCTTCGCCATAGGCGCGGGCGTCGAGCACGATCGCGGGGGCCTCCCACTCCATGGATCAGTCGGGGTCGAGGCCGATCGCGCGGAGGCGGGCACCTTCTTCGTCCCAGCCGGCGCGTTCCTTGACGTTGAGGAAGAGGTGGACTTGGCGCTCGAGCAGCCGGGTCAGCTCGTGGCGGGACTTGGCGCCGATCTGCTTGATGCGGCTGCCGCCGTCGCCGATCATGATCGCCTTGTGGCCAGCCCGGGCGACGTAGACGGTGGCGTCGATGCGGACGGAGCCGTCGGGGCGCTCGGTCCAATTCTCGGTCTCGACGGTGGCGCCGTAAGGGATTTCTTCATGAGTTTGCATGAAGATCTGTTCGCGGACGATCTCGGCGGCAAGCAGGCGATCCGGTAGGTCGGTGAGGTCGTCGTCGGGGTAGAGATGCGGCCCCGGCGGCATGGCGGTGGCGAGTTCGTCGAGCAGGCGGTCGAGGCCGTCGCCGTTGGCGGCGGAGACCATGAAGGTTTGCTCGGTCGGCAGCGCCTCGCGCATGGCGGCGGTGAGCGGCAGGAGGTCTTGTCGGTCGATCAGGTCGATCTTGTTGAGGACGAGCCAGACCCGGCGGTTGCGCTTGGCCAGGTCGGCGGCGATCTGGCGAACGTCTTCGGTGGCCCCTGCCCGGCTGTCGACGATCAGCAACGTCAAGTCCGCGTCCTCGGCGCCGGTCCAGGCGGCTTTGACCATGGCGCGGTCGAGCTTGCGCTTGGGGCGGAAGATGCCGGGGGTGTCGACCAGGAGGATCTGGGCCGGGCCGCGCATCAGCACGCCGAGGACGCGGAAGCGGGTGGTCTGCGCCTTCGGGCTGACGATGGAGAGCTTGGCGCCGGTGAGGCGGTTCAGCAGGGTGGATTTGCCGGCGTTTGGGGCGCCGACGATGGCGGCGAAGCCGCAGCTTGGTTCGGTCATGTTCTTTGCAGTTTGGCGAGGAGGTCGGCGGCCGCGTCGCGCTCGGCCAGGCGCTTGCTGCCGGCCGTGCCGATTCCTTCCTGGCCGCCGCCGGCGACGACCATGGTGAATTCGGGCTGATGCGGCGGGCCCGAGCGAGAGGCGACGCGATAGTCCGGCAGTGGCAGGCCGCGGGCCATGAGCCATTCCTGCAACTCGGTCTTCGGGTCGGTCGGCGGTTCGGCCATCGCGTCGAGTTCGGGGCCCCAGATGCGCCGGACGAAGTCGCGGGCGGGTGCGAGGCCGGCGTCGAGGTAGAGGGCGCCGATCAAGGCTTCCATGGCGTCGGCGAGGACGTTGGCGAGTTGGCCGACGCCGGCCTTGGCTTCGCTGACGCCGATGTCGAGCGCCTCGGATAGGCCCGCGCGGTCGGAGAGTTCGGCCAGGACGCGGCGGGAGACGAGGTAGGCGTGACGGCGGCCGAGGGCACCTTCGGGCTCGAGCGGGAAACGCTCGATCAACCATTCGGCGACGATCAGACCGAGGACGCGGTCGCCGACGAATTCGAGGCGTTCATTGGAATTGACCGGGGCCTTGCCGCGCCGTTTCGGTTGTAGAGCCGACCGGTGGGTCAAGGACTCGGTCAGGAGGGCCTGGTTGAGGAAGGTGTGGCCGAGCAGCGCCTCGGCCTGTTGCAGGCGGGTCAGGTTACGCCGTGCAGGAGCCGGGTCCAGCGAATCTCGAACGGCCATTCCCAAACCTGCCAAATCGGCGCACGCCCATCGACGGAGAAGAAGATAAACTCGGCGCGGCCGACGAGATTTTCGATCGGCACGTAGCCGACGCCGCTGGAGTCCATGACGCGGCTATCGCTGGAATTGTCGCGATTGTCGCCCATGACGAAGACATGGTCCGCGGGGACCTGAAATTCAGGGGTGTTGTTCATGTAGCCGACATCCTGTTCCTTCAGGATGGGGTGCTGCAGGCCGTTCGGCAGCGTCTCGATATACTGGGTGGCGATCGTGCGGCGGCCTTCCTCGTTCTCGACGTATTCGCCGACGAGTTTGCGCGGGGCGAGCGTGCCGTTGATGTAGAGCTGGCCGGCCTTCACCTGGATCTTGTCGCCGGGCAGGCCGATGACGCGCTTGATGTAGTCGATGCTGGTGTCGTGGGGGAATTTGAACACGACGACGTCGCCGCGGGTGGGGACGCGGCCGAAGATGCGGCCGTTGAAGACGTCGGGGGCGAGCGGCATCGAGAAGCGGGAGTAGCCGTAGCTGTATTTGGATACGAAGAGGTAATCGCCGACGAGAAATGTCGGGATCATGGAGCCGGACGGGATGTTGAACGGTTCAAAGGCGACCGTACGGATCACGACGGCGATGAGGATCGCGTAGACGATCGTCTTGATGTTTTCGGTCAGACCGGGCGATTTGGTCTTTGCCACCGTCTTGGCCATTGGATTGGGCGCCTGCTTCAAAGTTGGCGGATGAAGCCGAGGCGACCGGGTCGTGTCAAGCAACCGACCCGGCAGACCCGAGTCGGGGAAGCGGGACGGCAGAGATAATGACCTGGGCGAAGGCGTAGGGGAATTCGTCGGTGAGGGTGAGCGTCAGTTGGGCCCCCTGCCCGGCTGGCGTGATGGCGCGCAGGCGTTCGGCGGCGCCGCCGGTCAAGCGGAGGACCGGCTGGCCGGAGGATAGGTTCACGACGCCGAGATCGCTGTGGAAAACGCCCTGGGCGAAGCCGGTCCCGAGCGCCTTGGCGCAGGCCTCCTTGGCGGCGAAGCGTTTGGCCAGGGTTCCAGCCCGCAGTGATGCGGTGCGGCGGGCGGCGCGGGCGCGTTCGGCGGGGGTAAAGACGCGTTCGAGGAAGCGGTCGCCGTGGCGTTCGAGGACGCGCTCGATGCGGCGGATGTCGCAGAGGTCGGAGCCGAGGCCGATGATCATCCCTTGGCGCGTTCGACTTGGGTGATGCCGGAGGCGCCGCGGAGGCCGGCGATGACGTTGTTCAAGTGTTTGGTGTCGCGGACTTCGACGTCGACCAGGACCTCGAAGAAATCTTGCTGGCGGTTGATGATCTTGAGGTTGGTGATGGCGCCGTCCTGTTTGGCGATGGCATTGGTCATGGTGGCCAGGGCGCTGGGGGCGTTGACGGCGATGGCGCTGATGCGGCCGGTATGGGTCGCGGATTTCCCGCCGATGGCGGCGGTGTCCCAGTCGACGTCGATGAAGCGCTCGGGGGTGGCGGCGAAGGTTTCCAGGGTTTGGCAGTCCTTGGTGTGGATGGTCACGCCCTTGCCGGTGGCGACGATGCCGACGATGCGGTCGCCGGGCAGCGGGTGGCAGCAGCCGGCGTAGTGGATGCTCATGCCGGTGATCAGTCCGGTGATGGGCATGTCGTCGCGGGCGAGCGTGCGCTGCGGCCGGGCGGTGAGATTGGGCGACATGCGAGGTGCGCGGGTGTTGCGCAGCTCCGGATAGGCGGCGTGGACGACGTCCTTGGGGCCGATGTTGCCATTGCCGACGGCGACGTAGAGGTCGTCGAGGGTGGCGGCCTTGAGGCCCTTGAGGGCGGTGTCGAGGACCTTTTCCGAGCCGTCGACGCCCTCCTGGCGGAAGGCGCGGGCGAGGGCGGCGCGGCCGGCGTCGATGTGGTTCTGGCGCTGCTGCTGGGCGACGTAGCGGCGGATGCGGGCGCGGGCCTTGCCGGTGACGACGAAGCGTTCCCAGGCGGGCGACGGAGTGCCGCCGCGGGCGGTGAGGATCTCGACCTGGTCGCCGTTCTGCAGTTCGTGGCGGAGCGGCAGGAGGCGGCCGTTGATCTTGGCGCCGACGGTGGTATCGCCGACCTGGCTGTGGACGGCATAGGCGAAGTCGATCGGGGTCGCGCCGCGGGGAAGCTGGATGAGCTGGCCCTTGGGGGTGAAGCAGAAGACCTGGTCCTGGTAGAGTTCGAGCTTGGTGTTCTCGAGGAAGTCGTCGGCGGACTGGGTGTTGTCGAGGATCTCGAGCAGGTCCTGGACCCAGCGGAATTTCTGCAGGTCGCTGGCGGAGGCGTCGTCCTGCTTGTAGAGCCAGTGGGCGGCGACGCCGGCTTCGGCGATCTCGTGCATGTCGGCGGTGCGGATCTGCACCTCGATCTTCTGGTTGCGCGGTTCGCGGAGCGTCACCCCGGTGTGGATGCTCTGGTAGCCGTTGGCCTTGGGCGTGGAGATGTAGTCCTTGAAGCGGCCGGCGATCACGGGGAAGGCGGCGTGGATGGCGCCGAGGGCGGCGTAGCAGGAGTCACGGCTCGGCATCACGACGCGGAAGGCCATGATGTCGGAGAGCTGCTCGAAGGCGACGTTACGGCGCTGCATCTTCTCCCAGATGGAGAACGGCGATTTTTCGCGCCCGCTGACGCTGACGGGCGCGGCACCGTGCTCGGTGCAGACGCGGATGAGCTCGCTGCGGACCTCCTCGATGACGTCGGCGCCCTGGCCGCGGAGGAAGTTCAAGCGGGCCTGGATGGTGTCGAAGGCCTCGGTCTCGAGCTGGGCGAAGGCGAGGCTCTGCAGCTCGGTCTTGATGGCGTCCATGCCGATGCGTTCGGCGAGCGGGGCATAGATCTCCATGGTCTCGCGGGCGATGCGCTGGCGGCGCTCGGGCTTCTGGACGTAGTGCAGGGTCCGCATGTTGTGCAGGCGGTCGGCGAGTTTGACGAGCAGGACGCGGATGTCCTTGCTCATGGCGAGGACGAGCTTGCGGAAGTTCTCGGCCTGCTTGGTGCGGTCGGATTGGAGTTCGAGCCGGGTCAGCTTGGTCACGCCGTCGACGAGGCCGCCGATGGTGGCGCCGAAGATCTTGTCGAGTTGGGCGCGGGTGACGCCGGTGTCTTCGATGACGTCGTGGAGCAGGGCGGTGACGATGCTGGCGGTGTCGAGCCGGTAGCCGGCGAGGATGTCGGCGACGGCGAGGGGATGGGTTATGTAGGGTTCGCCGTTGTCGCGGGTCTGGGCGCCGTGGGCCTGGGTGGCGAGGACGTAGGCGGCGTCGACCTTGTCGATGTCCGCGCCCGGGTCGTAGGCGCGGATCTTTTCGGTGAGTTCGAACTGGCGGACGATGTCGGGGCGGCCGGGCTTACCGTCGGACGAAGCGGTACCGTCAGGAGCGAAAGTAGGCCGAGTGTTACGCTGGGTGGGCCGTCCGTCCATATGGTTCCGGGTGTTAGCGGCGCCCGCGGCCGCCGAGTTCGGCCTCGATCGCCGCTTCGAGATCGTCGGGCGACAGCTCGTCGACGGGCATGCTGTTGGCCTCCTCCTCGGCGGAGACGTCCTGCAAGCCGAAGATGTTCTGGTCGGTCGGGATGAGGTCGAGGACCTCCTCGTCGGCCGGCTCGGGCTCTGGGGCGCGGGAGAGCGACTTGATGAGGTCCTGCTCGAGCTTCGGCAGCTCGATGGTTTCCTCGGCGATCTCGCGCAGGGCGACGACGGGGTTCTTGTCGTTGTCGCGATCGAGGGTCAGCTCTTCGCCGCGGCTCAGGTTGCGCGCGCGCTGGGCGGCGAGCAAGACGAGCTCGAAGCGGTTGGGGATGCGTTGGACGCAGTCTTCGACGGTAACGCGCGCCATGCGCTCAACTCCGGGTTTTATGCAATGCGAAAGCGTTAAGTAGTCGTTGGAACGCTTGAGGGCAAGGAGTCATCGGGGTGAAGTCGTTGGATAGGCTGTGGCGGGAGCGCGTCGCGGAGTTGGAGGGCGGTGCGATGGAGGAGCGGGTGCTGCCAGTCGGGGGCGACGTCGCAGAGGGGGTAGAGGACGAAAGCGCGTTCGGCGAGGCGGGGGTGCGGGAGGGTCAGGGTGGGGCTGGCGATGACGGTTTCGCCGGCGGCGAGGAGGTCGAGGTCGAGGACGCGGGCGGCATTTCGGACGGTGCGGACCCGGCCGGCGTCAGCTTCGATGGCGTGCAGGAGGGCGAGGAGGTCGGGCGGGGCGATGGCGCCGGAGAGGCGGACGACACCGTTGATGTAATCGGGCTGGTCGGACACGGGGACGGGGGCGGTGCGATACCAGGCGGAGGTGGCCTCGAGGGTCAGGGCCGGATGGGACGCGAGTTGCTGGGCGGCCCATCGGCAGAGGTCGAGGGAGGAGCGTCCGCTCGGGTCGGGGAGGTTGGACCCGAGGGCGATCAGCAAAGGCTCTGTCATGGCACCCCCCTTTTCGTGGTACGTCCGCGGGCGTAGAGAATCGGCGCTGCCCATCCGGGCGAGGTTATGGATGTGACGGTTCAATCCAACGAACGCTGTGCGCTGTTCATCGACGGAGCCAACTTGTACGCGGCGTCGCGCAATCTTGGCTTCGATATCGATTATCGTAGCTTGCTCCAGTATTTCCGCAGCCGGTCCTATGTCGTGCGGGCGTATTATTATTCCGCATTGCTGGACACCGAAGAGTATTCGCCGCTGAAGCCGCTGACGGATTGGCTGGCGTATAATGGGTTCAACCTGGTGACCAAGACGGCGCGGGAGTTCACCGACGCGACCGGGCGGCGGCGGATCAAGGGCAACATGGACGTCGAGTTGGCGGTCGACATGATGGAGTTGGCGCCCTCGTTGGACCATGCGGTGTTGTTCAGCGGGGATAGCGATTTCCGGCGGCTGGTGGAGTCGGTGCAGCGGCGGGGGGTGCGGGTGTCGGTGGTATCCTCGGTGCGGACGCAGCCGCCGATGGTGGCGGACGAGCTGCGGCGGCAGGCGGACACGTTCATCGAGCTGGCGGATATTGCGCCCGAGTTCACCCGCCGGGTCGCGGATCGGGTGGTGCGGCAGGGGGCGCGGGCGGATGAGGAGCCGGATGAGGCGTGACGACGTCACCGCTGTTGCTGGAGGTGCTCGGTCAGAAAGGGGAGAACGACCTGCCAGTACGCTAGCGGGTCGAAGCGTTCCAGATCGACATGGGCGGCGCCCTCGACTGCCCAGAAAAGCTTTGGCGAGCGGGCGTGATCGAAGAGGTCCTGCGCTTCGGTGAGCGGGGTATCTTCATCCTGGGTGCCGGACGCAATCAAGATAGGCGCAGTTACGGACCCGATCCGCTCGATGGGACGCAGTTCAGCGGGAGTGACGCCGAGGATCGGCGGCAGGAGCAGTTTGAAAAGCGGGGCGAGGATCGGGGTGGCAATTGGGCCGAGCATCGGACCAAGTCTGGAGCGGAGGCGGTTGGCAAGCGCGGCGTCGATGTCGGGGTAGACCGATTCGAGCACGAGGGCATCGATATCCAACGGGGCTTTCGCCAGCACTGCGGCCGCACCGCCGAGCGAGACGCCGACAACGCCCACCCGCTCGCCAGGAACCCGCGATCGTGTGAAGCGGACCGCGGCTTCAGAGTCCAAGGCTTCCAATTTGCCGAACGTGATTCGCTGGCCGGGACTTTCCCCCTGCGCTTGCTGGTCAAACAACAGGGCCGAGAAGCCGTGTTCTTGAAGGAAATGGGCGCGGCGGATCATCTGACGACGGTCGGCCCGGACGCCATGTACCAGTATCACGGCCCCGCCACCGGGTGTATGGCCCGGCACCCACCAACCGTGGATCGTACTGCCGGATGAGGATGGGATGAGCACGGACGTGGCGCCGGGCAGTTCCGGGGGGATTTGTCCGACTGAACGGGGCACGGGGGACGATAGATACAGGCCGACAACTAGGACGGCAGCGCACAAGGTCGCCGCTATGAGAAGCGGGGCTGCAACAAGGATGGCGAACCGCATGCGGGGAGTCACAATCATGGCTCGGCATACAGTTCTTTAGGTTGGCTGCAGCATAGGTTTTTGGGTTATCGCGCTTCGGCTTTTGGCCCCACCCTCACCCTGCCCTCTCCCGCCAGCGGGAGAGGGTTCCCAAAGCAGAGTGACAGGTGGTCGTCAGCCGCGATCGCGCATCACGCGGGCTTTGTCGCGGGCCCAGTCGCGGGCGGCGATGGCCTGGCGTTTGTCGGATTTCTTGCGGCCCTCGCCGATGCCGAGCAAGACCTTGGCCATGCCCTTGTCGTTGAAATGGATCTGGAGGGGGACGACGGTGTGGCCGTCGCGGGCGGTGGCGCCGATGAGCTCGCCCACCTGCTTCTTCTTCAATAGGAGCTTGCGGGGCGCGCGGGGTTCGAAGCGGGAGAGGACGCCGGCCTGGTATTCGGGGATGTAGCAATTGAAGAGGAACATCTCCCCTTCCCGCTCGCCGGCCCAGGCTTCGGTCAGCGTGGCGCGGCCGTGGCGGAGCGATTTGACCTCGGGCCCCTTGAGCACGAGGCCGGCCTCGACGGTCTGCTTGATGGTGTAGTCGAAGCGGGCCTTGCGGTTCTGCGCGGCGA
>CAZZVQ010000119.1:0-15658 GCA_964657565.1 uncultured Acetobacteraceae bacterium | reverse complement strand
CCGCCGCCTCGGCTCCATCTTCTTCGGCGGCGGCACGCCCAGCCTGATGGACCCCGACACCGCCGCCCGCTTGATCGCCGACGCCACCACCCTGTTCGACCCGGCCCCCGACCTCGAGATCACCCTCGAGGCCAACCCCACCAGCGTCGAGGCCGGCCGCCTCGCCGGCTTCCGCGCCGCCGGCGTCAACCGCATCTCGCTCGGCATCCAGAGCCTCGACGAAACCGCCCTCCGCTTCCTCGGCCGCCAGCACTCCGCCCCCCAGGCCATCGCCGCACTCGACATCGCCCGCGGCCTGTTCCCCCGCATCTCCTTCGACCTGATCTACGCCCGCCCCGGCCAGGACCTGCCCGCCTGGCGCGCCGAGCTCGACCGCGCCCTCTCGTTGTGCGCCGACCACCTCTCGCTCTACCAACTCACCATCGAGCCCGGCACCGTCTTCGAGGGTATGCACCGCCGCGGCGAGATCGCGCTGCCGGACGACGATGCCGCCGCCGGCCTCTACGCGGAGACCGAGGCGGTCTGCGCCCGCCATGGCCTGGAGCCCTACGAGATCAGCAACCTCGCCCGCCCCGGGGGCGAGAGCCGCCACAACCTCGCCTACTGGCGCTACAGCGATTACGCCGGCATCGGACCCGGCGCCCACGGCCGCGTCACCCTCGGCGACTCGCTGATCGCCACCCGCCGCCACCGCGCCCCCGAGCCATGGGCCGACCGCGTCGAGCAGCACGGCCACGGCAGCACCGCCGAGGAGACCATCGTCGCGGCCGACCGGGCCCGCGAGATGCTGTTGATGGGCCTGCGCCTGCGCGACGGCATCGACCCGGTCCGCTTCGCCGCGCGCACCGGGTTGCCGCTCGCGGCCGCGATCGACGCCGGCGTGCTGCAGCAGGCCATCGACGCGGGCTACCTCGTCCATACTGAAACCCGACTGGCGGCCACATCCGAGGGAAGAATGCGTCTGGACGCTTTGCTCGCGTCTTTGCTGCTGTAACCGCTTGTTCCAGTGCGCCGCCTCACTTACCTGTGCGTTCATGAACACCGACTCAGATACCGCGCCGGGGGTGGACCCCGACGCCGCCGCTCCCGACGCCGTCCCGGCCGCGGAAGCGGAACCCGTCACCATCGAGCAACTCACCCGCGAGCGCGACGAGATGCGCGACCGCTGGATGCGCTCGGAGGCCGAGATCGCCAACGTCCGCGCGCGCGCCAAGCGCGACGTCGACGACACGCGGCAATATGCGGTGCAGAAATTCGCGACCGACATCGTCGAAGCCGCCGAGAACCTGCGTCGCGGCCTCTCCAGCCTGCCGGCGCCCCAGCCCGGCGAGCCCGACATCGTCACCAAGCTGCGCGAGGGGCTCGAAGGCGTCGAGCGCAGCTTCATCGCCATCCTCGAGCGCAACGGCATCAAGCGGACCGACCCGACCGGCGAGCCCTACGACGCCAACTTCCACCAGGCGATGAGCGAGCAGCCGTCCGCCGAGCACAAGCCCGGCACGGTCATGCAGGCGTGGACCCAGGCGTGGACCTTGAACGGCCGCCTGCTCAAGCCCGCCATGGTGGTGGTCGCCAAGCGCGACGGCCAAGAGGCCGCTTAGAACCCGGTTCCGGGGCGGTGAAGCGGCAGAAAACCCCGGCACGACCCTTGTCCGGGCCGCACCTAAATAATACATGCGGGTTCGATAACTCTAAGGGCGACCTACGGTGCTTCGGGCCGTGAGCCGCCGCTACGAAGGAGAGAGTAATGAGTAAAGTCATCGGCATCGACCTTGGCACGACCAACTCGTGCGTTGCCGTCATGGAAGGCCCGACCGCGGGCGACGCCCGGGTCATCGAAAACGCCGAGGGCGCGCGTACCACCCCGAGCATGGTCGCCTTTTCGGACGGCGGTGAACGCCTCGTCGGCCAGAGCGCCAAGCGCCAAGCCGTCACCAACCCGGCCAACACGCTGTATGCCGTCAAGCGCCTGATCGGCCGACGCTTCGACGACCCGATCGTGAACAAAGACAAGGGCATGGTCCCCTATACGATCGCCCGCGGGGACAATGGCGACGCCTGGGTCGAGGCCCGCGGCCAGAAATATTCCCCGAGTCAGGTCAGCGCCTTCGTACTCGGCAAGATGAAGGAGACCGCCGAGGCCTATCTCGGTGAGACCGTGACGCAGGCCGTCATCACGGTCCCGGCCTACTTCAACGACGCCCAGCGCCAGGCCACCAAGGACGCCGGCAAGATCGCTGGCCTCGACGTGTTGCGCATCATCAACGAGCCGACCGCGGCGGCGCTGGCCTACGGCATGGACAAGAAGCACGCCGGCACGATCGCCGTATACGACCTCGGCGGCGGCACCTTCGACGTGTCCGTGCTCGAGATCGGCGACGGCGTATTTGAGGTGAAGAGCACCAACGGCGACACCTTCCTCGGCGGCGAAGACTTCGACAACCGCGTGATCGATTACTTGGCCGACGAGTTCAAGCGCGAGCAAGGCATCGATCTCCGCAAGGACAAGCTGGCCCTCCAGCGCCTGAAAGAGGCCGCGGAAAAGGCCAAGATCGAACTCTCCTCCTCCAAGGAAACAGAAATAAACCTGCCGTTCATCACGGCGGATGCGAGCGGCCCCAAGCACCTCGTCATGAAGCTGTCGCGCGCCAAGCTCGAGAGCCTGGTCGACGACCTGATCAGCCGCACCCTCGAGCCCTGCCGCGCCGCACTGAAGGATGCCGGCGTATCGGCCGCCGAGATCGGCGAAGTGATCCTCGTCGGCGGCATGACCCGTATGCCGAAGGTCATCGAGACGGTGAAGCAGTTCTTCGGCCGTGAGCCCGCCCGCAACGTCAATCCGGACGAAGTCGTCGCTATCGGCGCCGCCGTCCAGGGCGCCGTGCTGCGCGGTGACGTCAAGGACGTGCTGCTGCTCGACGTCACCCCGCTCAGCCTCGGCATCGAGACGCTCGGCGGCGTGTTCACCCGCTTGATCGACCGCAACACGACCATCCCGACCAAGAAGAGTCAGGTCTTCTCGACCGCCGACGACAGCCAGAGCGCGGTCACCATCAAGGTGATGCAGGGCGAGCGCGAGATGGCGGCTGACAACAAGACGCTCGGCAATTTCGACCTGACGGGCATCCCACCGGCCCCGCGCGGCGTGCCGCAGATCGAGGTCACCTTCGATATCGACGCCAACGGCATCGTCTCCGTCAGCGCCAAGGACAAGGCGACTGGCAAGGAGCAGCAGATCCGCATCCAGGCGAGCGGTGGCCTGTCCGACGCTGACATCCAGAAGATGGTCAAGGATGCCGAGGCGAATGCTGACGCCGACAAGAAGCGCCGCGCGCATGTGGAGGCCCGCAACACCACCGAGGGCATGGTCCACCAGCTCGAGAAGACGCTCGCCGAAGCCGGCGACAAGGTTCCCGCCCAGCAGAAAACCGAGGCCGAGGCGGCGATCGCCGAAGCCCGGACCGCGCTCGGCGGCGAGGATGCCGACGCACTCAAGAAGGCCAGCGAGCGTCTGACCCAGGCTGCGATGCAGGTCGGCCAGACCATGTATCAGGCCGAGCAGGCGTCCAGCGCCGGCCCGGCCCCGGGCGGCGAGCCGCCCCACGCCGGCGGCGAGAAGGTCGTAGACGCCGAATTCGAGGACGTCAGCGACAAGAAGAAGGCCTCCTAACCGACGAAGCCCTTGAGAATCCCTCTCCCTGCGGGGAGAGGGCAGGGTGAGGCAGATCGAGGATGGCCGAGGTGTCTACAAAACAAGATTTCTATACGACTCTCGGAGTCTCTCGCGACGCTGGCGCGGAGGACCTCAAGAAGGCCTACCGCAAGCTGGCCATGCAGTTCCACCCGGACCGCAACCCGGGCGACAAGACCGCCGAGGCGAAATTCCGCGAAGTGAGCGAGGCCTACGAGGTCCTCAAGGACGACCAGAAGCGCGCCGCCTACGACCGGTTCGGGCATGCCGCGTTCGACCAGGGCGGCGGCGGTCCGGGCGGTTTCGCCGGCGGCTTCAACTTCGAGGGCGGTCTCGGCGACATCTTCGAGGGTCTGTTCGGCGACATGTCCGGCCGCGGCCGCCGTCCTCGCGGCGGTGCGGACCTGCGCACCCAGGTCGAGATCGACATGGTCGAGGCCTTCACGGGCGTGAAGAAACAGCTGAAGGTGCCCACCCGCGTCAAATGCGAGGTGTGCGACGGCACCGGCTCGGAGAGCCGCTCCCGCGAGAACTCCACCTGCGGCACCTGCCGCGGGGCTGGCAAGGTCCGCGCGCAGCAGGGTTTCTTCCTCGTCGAGCGTACCTGCCCGACCTGCGGCGGCACCGGCCGGGTCATCCGCAATGCCTGCAAGGTCTGTCAGGGCAACGGCACGGTCCAGGGCGAGCGTACGCTGCAAGTCGCCATCCCCGCCGGCGTCGAGGACGGCACCCGCATCCGGCTGACTGGCGAGGGCGAGGCCGGACCGCAGGGCACGCCGCCCGGCGACCTCTACGTCCATGTCGGCGTCCGCCAGCATGAGATCTTCCAGCGTGACGGTGCCAACGTCTATTGCCGGGTCCCCCTCCCACTCACCCGCGCCGCCCTCGGCGGTGAGGTCGAGGTTCCCTCGATCGACGGCACCCGCGCCAAGGTGAAGATCCCCGCCGGCACCCAGACCGGCGAGCAATTCCGTCTGCGCGCCAAGGGCTTCTCCATGCTCCGCAGCGCCGAGCGGGGCGACATGTACATTCAAGTCGCCGTCGAGACCCCCCAACACCTCAGCCGCCGCCAGCGCGAGCTCTTGGAAGAGTTCGAGCGCGAGGGCGAAGGGAACGAGAAGGGCAACCCGGAGAGCGACGGCTTCTTCGCCAAGGTCGCCAAGTTCTTCGACGGTAAAAACGGCGCCGCCTGACAAAACGCCGCAGGACGGCGCTCAAGCCCAGACTACAAATCCACCACCACCCGGCCCCGAACCTTCCCCGCCACGATCTCCGCCCCCACCGCCGCGGCCTGCTCCAACGGCACATGTCGCGTCATCCGCGCCAGCGTTTCCCGATCCAAATCCCGCGCCAACCGCGCCCACGCCTCCAGTCGGGGCGCCTTCGGCGTCGCCGCCGAGTTGATCCCCGCCAGCGTCACACCGCGCAGGATGAACGGCATCACCGTGCCCGGCAGGTCGCTCCCCTGCGCCAGTCCGCACGCCGCCACCACGCCGTCGTCCCGCGTCCCCGCCAGCACATTGGCCAGCGTATGGCTCCCCACGCTGTCGATCGCCGCCGCCCATCGCGCCTTCGCCAGCGGCCGGCCCGGCCCCGCCAGCTCCGCCGCGTCCATCACCTCCGCCGCGCCCAGCCCGCGCAGATACTCCCCCTCTGCCGCCGCCCGCCGCGACGACGCGACCACCCGGTAGCCGCCCGCCGCGAGCAGCGCGATCGCCATGCTCCCCACGCCTCCCGCCGCCCCGGTCACCAGCACATCCCCCCGGCTCGGCCCGATCCCCAGCCGCTCCAACGCGAGCACCGACAGCGCCGCCGTATACCCGGCAGTGCCAATTGCCATCGCCTCGGCCGCGCTCAGCCCGTCCGGCAGCTTGATCAGCCACTCCGCCTTCACCCGCGCCCGCTCCGCCAGCCCGCCATCATGCGTCTCGCCGACGCCCCACCCGGTCAGCACCACGAGGTCGCCCACCGCGAATTCCGGGCTCTCCGACGCGATCACCTTCCCCGCGAAATCCACCCCCGGCGTCATCGGCGACCGCCGCAGGATCGGCGCCGTCCCGGTCAAGGCCAGGCCATCCTTGTAGTTGATCGTCGAGTGACTGACCGCGACGGTGACATCCCCGTCCATCAGCGCCGCCTCGTCCAAGGTCACGATCTCGACGGTCGGAACCTCCCCCTTGGTGACCCGCAGCGCCCTGAATGATCCCGCCATCTCGTCGTCCCTATCTCGTCGAGCGCCAGCAGCGCGAAACTCGCCAGCCAATGCTCGCCCATGTAATGCCCCGACCCGCATCCTCCGGTCCGTCCAGCACGTGCCCGGGCTTGTTCGGATACTCCCGTTCCACATGCCACAGGGCGATGGCGGCGAAGCGCTCGGCGAGCGAGGCGGTGAGGGCGGTCGGCATGCGAGGCCGAGCCTACAAGATCGCCCCCTCTTGCACACCCACCCCGCGAACCGGCACCTTCTATTCCGCCGCGCAGACGGCAGCGGAGGAATCGATCAGATGCTCGACCAAACGGTGTCGCGACCCCAGGCCGCCGCCCTGCTGGCCCGGCTCGAACGGCTCCCGGCCACGCGCTCGGTCTGGATGCTCGTGACCCTGCTCTCGCTCGGCGGCATGTTCGAGTTCTACGACCTCTTCATCACCGGCTACATCATCCCCGGACTGGTCAAGGCCGGGCTGCTGGCCAACGTCTCGGTCGCCGTCTTCTCCGGCCCCGCTTTGTTCGTCGCCGCTACGTTTACCGGGCTGTTCATCGGCACCTTCGTCTTCGGCTTCGTCGCCGACCGCTTCGGCCGCCGCGCCATCTTCACGGTCTCGCTGCTGTTCTACTGTGCCGCGACGCTCGTCATGGCGTTCCAGACCACCGGCCTCGCCGTCTGCCTGTGGCGTCTCGTGGCCGGCATCGGCATCGGCGTCGAACTCGTCACGATCGACACCTACATCGCCGAACTGGTCCCCAAGAGCGTCCGCGGCCGCGCCTTCGCCTACAACCAGATCATCCAGTTCGCCGTCGTCCCGATCGTCGCCTTGCTCGCCTACATGCTGGTGCCGCAGCAGCCATTCGGCATCGACGGCTGGCGCTGGGTCGTCGCGATCGGCTCGCTGGGCGCTTTATTCGTCTGGTTCCTCCGCCTCGGGGTGCCGGAGAGCCCGCGCTGGCTGATCCAGCATGGCCGCCTGGTCGAGGCCGAAGCCGTCACCGCGCGCCTGGAGCAGGACGTCCAAGCCGATCTCGGCGCCCGCCCCTTGCCGCCGCCGCTACCGCACGCGCTCGACCGGATCGAGAACGCCGGCAGCTTCGCCGAGATCTGGCAGCCGCCGTACCGCAGCCGGACGGTCATGCTGATGGTCTTCCAGTTCTTCCAGACCTTCGGCTTCTACGGCTTCTCCGCCTGGGTGCCGACGCTCATCGCCCAGCAACTCGGCATCAACCTGTCCGGTAGCCTGCTGTATTCATTCGTCATCGCCATCGCCGCCCCGTTCGGGCCGCTCCTCGCGTTCTTCTTCGCCGACCGTTTCGAGCGCAAATGGCAGCTGGTGGGCGCCGCCATCGGGGTCGGCGTGTTCGGCATGCTGTTCTCGTTCCAGACGACCATCCCCATGCTGGTCGTGTTCGGCGTGCTGATCACGTTGAGCAACAACATCATGTCCAACACCTTCCACGGCTACCAGACGGAGCTGTTTCCTACCCGCATCCGGGCCCGTGCCGTCGGGTTCACCTATTCCTTCAGCCGCATCAGCACGATCTTCGCCAGCTTCATCATCGGCTTCTTCCTCAACACCGCGGGGACGAAGGGCGTATTCGGCCTGATCGCCTTCGCGATGACGATGGTCGTGCTCTCGATCGGCATCTTCGGCCCGAAGGTGAACGACCGCGAGCTGGAACAGATCTCACGGTAGTTCGTGATTGGCGGTGATGACCCGCGGGCCGAGCCGATCGCGCCATCCGGCGTCGGTCCGCAGCCGGTGATCGGCGCCCTCGATCGAGAGCCAAGGATTGTAGAACGGGTCGCCGCTGTTGGCGAAAGCCGGCCACCGTGCCCTGAACCGGATTTCGTCCCCGGTCGGATCGGCGAGCGACTTGTCCTTGGCCCGGGTCGCGGACTCGTGATGCCGCAGCACGGTGTGCCCATCGTACAGCACGTGGAACCCCGCCGCACGAAGCCGCAAGCAGAGGTCGGTGTCGTTGAATCCCACCGCGAACGCCTCGTCGAACCCGCCCACCTGCTCGAACACGCTGCGCCGCATCATCATGCAGGCGGCGGTGACGGCCGAGTAGTCGCGCACGCTCGTCAGGCTCGAATTGTAGCCGGCGTTGCGCGACCCGTCCGGCGCGTCCGGCTCGGCGAACCGCATCGCATGGTCCGCCGTCCCGCCGAACCCGACGATCACCCCCGCATGCTGCACCCGCCCGTTCCCATACAGCAGCAGCGGCCCGACGGCCCCGACCTCCGGCCGCCCCGCCAGGCTCCGTAACCGCCCCAGCCATCCGGCCCCGATCGCCTCGACGTCGTTGTTGAGGAACAGCAGATACGCCGCCGTGCCACCCTGCGCCCGGACGGCCAGATTGTTCATCGCCGCGAAGTTGAACGGCCCCGCATAGGGCAGCACCGGATAGGGCAGCGCCTCCAGATAGGCGACGCTCGCCGGGTCGGTGGAGTGGTGGTCCACGACGACGATCCGATACCGCTCGCCTGCCGCCGTCCGCTCGACGCTCTCGATGCAGAGCCGCAGCAGGTCGACGCGATCCTTGGTCGGGATCACGATCAGCACCTCCCCGCCATCGTCCGGCCAGTCGACGCGGAACTGGTTGAACCCCAGCCCGGCCGCCACCGTCGCCGCCCGCCCGAGCCGTTCCAAATGCCGGCTGATCGCCCCCTGCGTCGCCGCCATCACCTGATCCCGGCGCTGATGCCCGGCACTCTCCGGATGCGTCCGCCACCGGTAGAGCACGCGCGGCACGTGCGCGATCGTCGCCGCCCGCTCGGCCGCCCGCAGCACGAAATCGACATCCGCCGAGATCGCCATGCCCTCGTCATAGCCCCCGATCGCCTGCGCCACCGACCGCCGCACCGCCACGAGATGCACGAAATACGGATGCGACAGATAGTAATCGTGGCTCCACGCCGGCCGCGCCCGATGCTGCACCACCTGATCGAGCGACGGCCCGGTCAGCACCTCGTCGCTATAAATGAGGTCGGCGCCCGTCTCCTGTACCGCCCGCGCGAGGTGATAGACGGCATCCGGCTCCAGCGCGTCGTCGTGGTCCAGGAACGCGACATACTGCCCGCGCGCCGCCAGCAGTCCGGCATTGACCGCCCGCGCGATCCCCCCGCTGCGCTCGCGCCGCACGACGCGCACCCGGGGATCGCCGGCCGCGTCCCGCAGCACCTCCTGCACTTGCGCGCCGGTCGACCCGTCATCGACGCAGACCAATTCCCAATTGTCGGACCACTGGCCCAGCACGCTGCCGATCGCCGCGACCAGCCAGTCCCGCGGTGTCTCGTGCACCGGCATCACGATCGAGATCAGCACGTCCCGCACCCGATGCGTCAGCCGCCGCCGCAGCCGCGCCAACACCGCGGGCCCGGGCTGCCGCCGCTCCAGCAACGCGGCCACGTTGCGGTTCAGCGCGACGGGCCGCGGCGATCCCTGCAGCGTCAGCCCGGTCCCCGCGATGGTCACTGCCACCTCGCGTCCGACCAGCCAGCCTGCCGACCGGGTCAGCACGAGATGGAACCCGCACCGCGCCGACGGCAACCCGGCCTCCGCCACGTCGCCCCGATACAAATCGGCCAGCCCGGTCCCGACGACCTCCCCGTCGCACAGCGCCTCCACCCAGACGGGCTGGTCCAGCGCTGCCAGGTCGATCGCCCATCCGCCGGCGGAGAACCCGTCGATGCCGTCAAAGTATCCGACATACCGCGGCGCCGCGGGGCGGACGAACGGACTGCCCCCCAAGCTCGGCCCGCCCGCCACCCGCACGTCGATCGACACCACCCGGTCGAGCGGCGCCGGCACCGCCACGTCGAACCCGGCCAACCCGTCCCCGAACCCGGACGCCGCAACGTCCTCGCGCGGCTTGTCCGCGACCAGCGTCGTCGCCAACCGCCCGTCCACATAGAGCTCAAGCGCAACCCGTTCCTCGAACCGGCCGCGCTCGACCACCCAACCCCGCACCCGCCATGGTTCCGAGGGTTCGAGGAAACCCACATGCCCGAACGCCTCCGCCGGCACGAGCAACACCGGCGCCAGGAGCAGCCCGCCCACCATCGGCTGCAGCCCCACCCCCTCGATCCCCGGCGGTAGCCGGCTGATCTCGACGTCGAAGGCGAACCCGCCATCCTCCAGCCGTCGCGCGAAGCCCTCCGCGTAACGCCGCCCCTCGGCCACCAGCGCGATCGGCAGCGCCACCGCGATCGTCCCGTCCGCCTCGAACGACCCGGCCACCCGGCGCCCCTGCAACTCCCATTGCCGCCACCGGACCGCCCGAACCGCGTCCAGGGCGACCGGCCGCTCCAGCAGCGACGCCCCATCCTCGGTCGACACCACGTCGAGCAGCCGTCCGAACAGATGCGGCGGTACGTCCCACACGAAGCCGTCCGCGCCCGCCACCACGACGGCCTGCACCACGCCGTCGAGCACGATCCCCACCGCCGCCTCCGACCCGGCGAGCAAGGATCCGCTCACACGCGCTGGCTCGACCCGGAGAGTAACGCGAGCGGGCTGCTCGAGGGGAGCGCTGGGGAATCGCATGATCTCGGAAGGTTGGGACGCGTCGAGGTTACACAACTTACGCGTTTGTCAAAGCATCACGCATGCCGAAATGCCCAGTGCCACGCACCGTTGCGCTGTCGCAGCCCGTGCCGTAATTGGAGCGCATGCGAATTCTTGTGACCGGCGGATGCGGTTTCATCGGCTCCGCCGTCATCCGACACCTCATCCGCGCAACCGACCACAGCGTCGTCAACGTGGACAAGATGACCTATGCGGCCTCGCTGGACGCCCTCGAAACGGCCGCCACCGACCCCCGCCACCTGCATCTTCGCGCCGACATCACCGACGCCGCCGCGATGGGCGAGATCTTTG
The DNA here is from genome assembly GCA_964657565.1 of uncultured Acetobacteraceae bacterium. GTDB lineage: Bacteria > Pseudomonadota > Alphaproteobacteria > Acetobacterales > Acetobacteraceae > JAVVHH01. Next base: position 4,873 of record CAZZVQ010000119.1, on the reverse strand, counting down.
CCACCCACCGTCCCGACGCCGTCATGCACCTCGCCGCCGAGAGCCATGTCGACCGCTCGATCGACGGCCCGGCCGACTTCATCACCACCAACGTCGTGGGCACCTTCGTGATGCTCGACGCGGCCCGCGCCTACTGGTCCCGCCTGGCGCCCGGCCCGAAAGCGGCCTTCCGTTTCCACCACATCTCGACCGACGAGGTGTTCGGCGCGCTCGGCCCGGGCGATCCGCCGTTCCACGAAGCGACGCCGTATGATCCGCGCAGCCCCTATTCCGCCAGCAAGGCCGGCTCCGATCACCTGGTGCGCGCCTGGTTCCACACCTTCGGCCTGCCGGCCTTCGTCACCAACACGACCAATAATTACGGCCCCTGGCAATTTCCCGAGAAGCTGATCCCGCTCGTGACGCTCAACGCCCTCGAAGGCAAGCCGCTCCCGGTCTACGGCGACGGCACCAATCAGCGCGACTGGCTGTACGTCGACGACCACGCCGCCGCCCTCGTCCTCGCGCTCGAGCGGGCCGAGCCGGGCGGCACCCTCTGCATCGGCCCGCGCCAGCCGCGCAGTAATATAGATGTCGTGCGCGCCATCTGCGCCACGCTCGACACGCTGCGCCCGGACCCGGCGGGCCCGCGCGAACGCCTGATCCATTTCGTCACCGACCGCCCCGGCCACGATTTCCGCTACGAGATCGACCCGTCCCGCGCCGAGGCCGCGCTGGGCTGGAAGGCCGAGCACGATTTCGAGGCCGGGCTGCGGCGGACGATCGAGTGGTATATCGCCAACGAGCCGTGGTGGCAGGCGATCCGCGCGGGCACCTATTCTGGACAGCGCCTCGGCGCCGCAGCATGAGCAAGAAGGGCATCATCCTGGCCGGTGGCAGCGGCACCCGCCTCCACCCGATCACCATCGCGTCGAGCAAGCAGCTGCTCCCCGTCTACGACAAGCCGATGGTGTACTACCCGCTCTCGGTCCTGATGCTCGCCGGCATCCGCGACATCATGATCATCTCGACCCCGGACGACCTGCCGCAATTCCGCCGTCTGCTCGGGACCGGCGAGAAGCTCGGCATCAGCTTCACCTACGCCGAACAGCCGAAGCCGGAGGGTCTCGCCCAGGCCTTCCACATCGGCGAGGACTGGATCGGCGGTGATGCCTGCGCGCTCGCGCTCGGTGACAACCTCATCTTCGGCGACAAGCTCAGCGTCATTCTGCAATCGGCGGTGCGCCGCACCCATGGCGCCACCGTGTTCGCCTACCAGGTGCGCGACCCCGAGCGCTACGGCGTCGTCAGCTTCGACAGCCTGGGCCGCGCCATCGACATCGTCGAGAAGCCCGTCGCCCCGAAGTCCAACTGGGCGGTCACCGGCCTGTATTTCTACGACCACCGGGTCACCGAGCTCGCCCGCAAGGTCAAGCCGTCGCCCCGCGGCGAGCTCGAGATCACCGATCTCAATCGCATGTATCTCGACGAGGGCACGCTGCAGGTCGAGCGCCTCGGTCGCGGCTGCGCCTGGCTCGATGCCGGCATGCCCGACAGCCTGCTACAGGCCGCGACCTTCGTGCAGACGATCCAGTCCCGCCAGGGCCTGCTGGTCGGCTGCCCGGAAGAGGTCGCCTTCCGCATGGGTTTCATCGATGCCGACGGTCTGCGCAGCGCGGCCAAGGGCTTCATCAAGACCGAGCTCGGCCGCGTGCTGCACGAGCTTGCCGACGGGCACCACACATGAAGGCCGAACGCCCCGCATGAAAACCGAGACTTTCGACATCGCCGGCGTGGTCGCCATTACGCCGGACCGCTTCGGCGATTCCCGAGGCTTCTTCTCGGAGACCTGGAGCGCGCCCCGCTTCGCCGCCGCCGGCGTCGACGTCACGTTCATCCAGGACAACCAGAGCCTGTCCCGCGACCGCGGCGTGCTCCGCGGGCTGCACTGCCAGATCGGTCCGAACGCCCAGGGCAAGCTGGTCCGCTGCATCCGCGGCGCGATCTGGGACGTGGCGGTCGATGCGCGCCGCTCCTCGCCGACGTTCGGCCGCTGGGTCGGGGTCGAGCTCTCCAGCGAGAACTGGCGTCAGCTCTGGATCCCGGCCGGCTTCCTGCACGGCTTCTGCACGCTGCAGCCCGACACCGAAGTCATCTACAAGGTCACCGCCCCCTACGACCGCGAGGCCGAGCGCGGCGTGATCTGGAACGACCCGACTTTGGCGCTACCCTGGCCGATCGAACCCGGCGGCGCCGTCCTCTCCGACAAGGACCTCGTGCTGCCGCGCTGGAACGACCTGCCGGAGCTGTTCGCGTGATTTGGGTCACCGGCGGCAGCGGCCAACTCGCCAGCGCCTTGGCCCGCGCTCCTGACGTGAGCGTCGTCGGCCGCCCCGCGTTCGACTTCGACCACCCCGGCACCATCGACACCGCCTTCGCCGCCGCCAGCCCGGCCCTCGTCATCAACGCCGCCGCCTGGACCGCCGTCGATGCCGCCGAGACCGACCCGGACGGCGCCGCCCGCGCCAACCACGACGGCCCGGCCCGGCTCGCCGCGCTGTGTGCCCGCGCCGGCATCCCGCTGATCCACATCAGCACCGACTACGTGTTCGATGGCGACAAGGGCGCCCCCTATGTCGAAACCGACCGCACGAATCCAACCGGCGTGTACGGCGCCACCAAACTCGCCGGCGAGCAGGCCGTCCTCGAAGCGTGCCCCCGCGCCATCGTCGTGCGGACCGCTTGGGTCTACTCCGCCACCGGCAAGAACTTCGTTCGCACCATGCTGAACCTGGGCAAGACCCGCGACCACCTCCGCGTCGTCGCCGACCAGCGCGGCTGCCCGACCGCCGCCGGCGACCTCGCCGCCATCGTCCTCGGCATCGCCCACGCGGCGCTGGCGGAATGGCGTGACGAGTATGCCGGCATCTTCCACAGCGGCGGCACCGGGGAGACCACGTGGCACGGGTTCGCCGAGGCCATCTTCGCCGAGGCCGCCCGGCACGGCGCCCGCGCCCCGACCGTCGAGCCGATCACCACGGCCGAGTTTCCGACTCCCGCCAAGCGCCCCGCCGACAGCCGTCTCGACTGCAGCAAGCTCGAGCGCGTCTTCGGCCTGCGGCAACCCGCCTGGCAGACCAGCCTCGCCGGCGTGGTGGACACGCTGTTGGTCCCCGCGCCAGCGAGCGCTTGACGCCCCCGGCCGCCCGCGTCGCGATCCTTCTCTCGACCTATAACGGCGCCCGCTTCCTCCCGGCCCAACTCGACAGCTTCCGCCGCCAAACCGAGCCGAACTGGCTGTTGCTCTGGCGCGACGACGGCTCGACGGATGCGACGGTCAGCCTCATGCAGGCGTTCACGCTGGAGGTCGGCGAGGATCACTGCCGCCGGGTCGAGGCGCCCGGGCGTTTGGGCGTCGCCGGCAATTTCTATGCGCTGTTGGCGGCGGCCCAACCGCTCGGCCTGCCCATCGCCTTTTCCGACCAGGACGATGTCTGGCTCCCCGACAAGCTCGCCCGCGCTCTGGCCGCACTGGCCCCCCTGCCGGGCCCGGCGCTGTATTGCAGCCGGCAGATCCTGGTCGACGATGCGCTCGTCCCGATCGGCCCGTCAGCGCCGTTCTGCCGGCCCCCCGGCTTTGCCGCCGCGCTGACCCAGAACATCGCCACCGGCTGCACCATCGTCCTGAACCCGGCCGCTGCATGCCTCGTGGCCGGGAGCGAACCGCCCCACGGCCCGCTCCACGATTGGTGGAGCTACCTCATGGTCACCGGTGCCGGCGGCCGCGTCGTCGCCGATGCCGAACCGACCATGCTGTATCGCCAACACGCCGCCAATCTCGTCGGCGCCCCCAGCACCCGCCGCCGCCGTGCCGCGGCGGCGCTCCGCCGCGGTCCCGACGCGTATCTGGCGATGCTCCGCGCCAACGTCGCCGCGCTGCGCCTCGCCGCCGAGCGGCTCACCCCGGAGGCCCGCCGGACCGTCGCTCTGGTCGACCTCGCGCTGCGGGGGGGCCCGTTGGACCGTCTCCGCGCGCTCTTCCTCCCGGGTCTGCATCGCCAGACCAGGCTGGAAACTGCCCTGTTCCGCCTCTGGTTCCTGCGCGGCTGAGCTTACCGGTCGTAGGCGACGCGCAGCACGACGAACCACGGGTAGCGCGTATCCACGACCGTCCCGTCCGGCGTCGCGAGCGTCCCCTGCGACGTCACCGGCACATGCTTCATCGTCACCCCGGCCGACACGTTGCCGCCGATGACGGTGAGCTGTTCGGGTATGATGCCGGCGACGATGTCGCAATGTCCGAAAAAGCTCGCGGTCGGGAGATCGGTGAAGCGCAATCCCTGGGCGCCGCGCCGGCCATAACAGATGAGGTCGCCCAGTTGCGGCGCATACGCCTCGGGCGGCTGCGCGGCGAGCACGCCGTTGCCGGCTGCGGCGGCGTTGATGTAGGTCGCGTGCAGCGGCGAGTAGGGGAACCGGTCTCCCGCGCCGGCCGAGCGCATGAGATACGAGATGAAGGCGGCCGACCAGGCGGGCGGCGCGGTATGATATTCCCGGCCGTCGCCCGCGTATTTGCCCGTCCAGGCGCTACTCTGCGACCCGCCATCCTGGCCGAACCACCAGTAGTCGCCGACCCGCTGCCACATCCCGGCCTGCCGGTCTCCCCGCACCTCGAGCGGCAGGTCCGGACCCGGCGGCGCGTCGTTCACCGGCATGCCCCAGGCCCGCCACTCCCGCAGCGCGATGGCCACCGCGTTCTCGCGCGAGAACGGCTCGAACGGCACCTTGGCGTAGTCCGGGATCTGCGCATCCAAGCTCGGCGCGCCGAGGCGGATCCCGCCTGGCTGCGGCGGCGGCCCGGGAGCAGGCGTGGCACAACTCGCGAGCAGCAGCG
>CAZZVQ010000118.1:0-15853 GCA_964657565.1 uncultured Acetobacteraceae bacterium | reverse complement strand
TCCGGGGGCGGCGATGGTGGCGACGCCGGCGGTGGTGCGGCCGGCGGCTCCGGCGGTGGCGACTGGCGGCGCCATGGTGCAGGTCGCGGCGGTGGACAGCGAGGCCTTGGCGACGGCGGAGTGGCAGCGTTTGGCGCACAAGGCGCCGGAACTGCTGGGGGATCGCAAGCCGAGCGTGGTCCGGGCGGAGCGGGACGGGAAGGTATTCTGGCGGCTGCGGACCGGGGGATTTGCCGACGTGGCGGGGGCGGCCGAGTTCTGCCGCAAGGTCCGCGCCAAAGGGTTGGGCTGCTCCATCGCGAGCTGATGTTCGCCGCGATCGTCGGTCTGGGCGGCGTCTCGCTGTCGGCGGACGAGGCGGCGCTGTTGCGCGAGCGGCCACCGGCGGGGGTGATCCTGTTCGGGCGCAATGTGCGCGATCCGGGGCAGTTGCGGGCGCTTTGCGCTGAGCTGCGGGCGGTGTTGCCGGACGGGGCGGTGATCGCGGTCGATCAGGAAGGGGGGCGGGTCGCGCGACTGCGGCCGCCGGGCTGGCGGGCGCACCCGCCGGCGGCGGCGATCGGCACCCTGCATCGGCGCGACCGGGCGGCCGGTGCGCGGGCGGCGTTCCTGACGGGGGCGCTGATCGGGCTGGACTGCGCGGCGGCGGGGATCGACATGGCGTGCGCGCCGGTGCTCGACCTGCGGGTCGAGGGGGCCAGCGATGTCGTCGGCGATCGGTCTTATGGCTCCGACCCGGCCGACGTCGCCGCGCTGGCAGGCGGCATGGCGGCGGGGTTGATGGCGGCGGGGGTTTTGCCGGTGGGCAAGCATGCGCCGGGTCATGGGCGGGCGCTGGTGGATAGCCACCACGCGCTGCCGGTGGTGCCGGCGGATATGTGTTTGGACGATGATGTCGCGGCGTTCAGGATTTGCTCAGATTTACCGTGGATGATGACGGCGCACCTTGTTTATGAGGGTGTCGACCGCGAGCGGGCGGGGACGCTGTCGGCGACGGTGATCGAGGAGGTGATTCGGCGGCGGATCGGGTTCGCGGGCGTGCTGGTGTCGGACGACCTGGCGATGCGCGCGCTCGACGGCGCGCCGGGGGCGCTCGCGGCGGCGGCCATTGCGGCTGGCTGCGATGTGGCGCTGCAGTGCACCGGGGTGTTGGATGACAGCCGGGCGGTGTTGCACGCGGTGCCGCTGGTGGCGGGGCGGGCGGCATCGCGGATGGCGGCAGCGCGTGCGATGGTGGCGGGGCGGCGCGTAGAGTTGGCGGCGGCGGCGAGTCTGGCGGCGGAACGGGAGTTTCTACTGGCGTGAACGTGTTCGGAATGCTGCTGCTGGCGGCGATCCCCGTCATCGTGGCGATCACGCTGCATGAGGCGGCGCATGGCTATGCCGCATGGGCCCTGGGCGACGACACCGCCAAGCGGGAGGGGCGGCTGTCGCTCAACCCGATCCGGCACGTCGATCGGTTCGGGACGCTGCTCCTGCCGGGGGTGCTGATCATCGGGCAGCTGCTGACGATCGGGCGGGTGGTGTTCATGTTCGGCTGGGCCAAGCCGGTGCCGGTGTCGGCGTGGCGGTTCAAGCACCCGCGGCAGGGGATGGCGCTGGTGGCGGCGGCCGGGCCGGCGATGAACTTCTTCTTGGCGTGGCTGGCAGCGCTGGCGTTGCACGGATCGTCGGAGATTTCGGGCCGCATGGGGGCGATGGCGGACGATGTGCTGACGCTGTTCATGTTGGCCAACATGGTGTTGGGATTGTTCAACTTGTTGCCGATCCCGCCGCTGGATGGGGGGCGGATCGTGGTCGGCATCCTGCCGGAGCGGCTGGCGATGCAGTGGGCGCGGCTGGAGCGGGCGGGGATCGTCATCGTGCTGCTGGCGGTGTTCCTGGTGCCGCGCGCGCTGGCGAGCATGGGGATCGTGTGGGACCCGGTGGGACGCCTGCTGGGCGACGTGCTGCCGTGGGCGACGACGCTGGTGTATCGGGCGGCGGGCTGGGATGCCTGACGACCCGGTGCTCGAGCTGCATCTGGACGGGTTCGATGGACCGATGGACCTGCTACTCGATCTGGCGCGGGCGCAGAAGGTCGATTTGGCGCGGATTTCGATCTTGGCGCTGGTCGAGCAATATCTGGCCATCGTCGAGAGCGCGCGGGTGCGGTTGGATTTGGCGGCGGATTGGCTGGTGATGGCGGCGTGGCTGACGTGGCTGAAGTCGCGGCTGCTGTTGCCGGCGGGGAGCGATGCGGCCGAGGAGGGCGAGGAGGCGGCCGAGGTGCTGGCGGGGCGGCTGGAGTCGCTGCAATCGGTGCGCAATCTGGCGATCTGGTTGGGCGGGCGGACGCAGTTGGGGGTCGACGCGTTTGCCCGTGGGGTGCCGGAGGTGTTGGTGGCGATCGATCGCTCCGGGCTCTCGGCGGATTTGAACGGTCTGTTGCGCGCCTATGCCGGGGCGCGGCGGCGGGCGACGGCGCACTTCGCCTACCAGCCGCGGCGGGGGCCGCTGTATTCGATGCAGGACGCGTTGGAGCGGTTGGGCCGCATGTTGGGGCAGTCGCGGCACTGGACGGCGCTCGAGATGTTCTTGCCGGCGCTGCCGTCTGGGGTCGTCGAGCGGCGGGCGGCGGTGGCGAGTACGCTGCTGGCCGGGTTGGAGCTGGCGCGGACCGGGCAGCTCGACTTGCGGCAGGAGGCGAGCTTCGGTCCCATCATGGTGCGGGCGGCGGGATGAGCGAGTTCGATGCGGCGGTTCGGTTGGCGGAGGCGATGATCTTCGCGAGCGCGGAGCCGGTGCCTGCGGCGGCGTTGGCGCGGGTGTTGCCGGAGAGCGTGGATGTCGAGCCGGTGCTGGCGGCGGTGCAGGCGCATTATGTCGGGCGTGGGGTGGAGTTGGTCGAAGCCGGTGGCGGGTGGTTGTTCCGGACGGCGGCCGACCTTGCGCCGGTGCTGACGCGCACGGTCCAACAGAAGCGCCGGCTGCCGCGGGCGGCGATGGAGACGCTGGCGGTGGTGGCGTATCACCAGCCGGTCACGCGGACGGAGATCGAGGAGATCCGGGGGGCGAGCGTCGGCCAGGGGGTGGTCGAGGCGCTGCTGGAGTCCGGCCTGATCACACCGCTGGGGCGCAAGGAGGTGCCGGGCCGGCCGACCCTGTGGGGTACGACGCCGGGGTTCCTGACGCAGTTCGGGCTGCGCGACCTGCGCGAGTTGCCGCGCCGGGAGGACCTTTTGCGCGAGTGATCGCGGCGGGTCTATGGGCCCATGGAGACCAGCTTGGCCGGGATGGTGAATGCGGCGATGTCGGCCATGCAGCGCTTCCAGGCCGCCGCCATCTCGTGCAGGGACGTCGCGATCGCCGGGTCGGGCCGGGCGCGGCGGGCGGCGCGGGAGATCTGGAATTGCAGCGTTTTGGCGCGGTCGGCCAGCCATGCGGCGTCGGTGCCGTCTTGCCCGAGCCACTCCAGATGGTCGGCCAGGAGGCCGAAGCTGCTGCCGAGTTGGCGTGTTGTGTTGAAGCAGAGGGCGTGGATCTGCACCGGGTCGCTGCCGGCCTGTTGCAGCAGGGTGGGCAGCGCGGCGGCGAAGCGGGCGATCGGATTGCCGGGGGACCGACTGGCCGCGTAGCGCGCGAGCAGGCGCCGGGCCAGATGGTGCGCCATTTCCGCCGATGGCGGGTGGGCCGCCACGCGCACCAGCTCGGCATAGGGGAACAACACCGGCTGGTGCGGAAAGCGGCCGAGCACTCCGGCGTAATCGTCGCCGCTCAGGCGATACAGGCCGGCATTGTGGAAGTATTCGAGCCATCCTGTGGCCGGGTCCATCGCCGTGATCGCGATGGTGGTCTTGGTGTGCCGGAGCTGGTGCGCGTTGCCGGCGGTGTCGGGCAGGAAGAAGGCGTCCACTTCCAGCAACGGTACGGCGCCGTTTGCGAGTTGGGCGGCCACGTGCGCCGCCGTGTCGTCCCACAGGGCCATCTCATGCATGGTCACGCCGGCGGCGGTGAGCAGATTGGCGGAGTTCGGCTTCAGGAACGTGAAGTGGTCCGCCTCCCAGTCCAGCGCCACGGCCAGGCCGAGGAGTGGCTGCGGATCGCGGCCCATGGCGTGGAGGAGCTCGATCCACAGGTCCAGGTAACAATTCGTCTCCGGCCAGGGCCGGTGGGCGGAATGGAGATCGTGGGCGACGTGATCGTCGGCCCGCAGCGCAACGGCCCGCAACTCGCTCATGGATGGCTCCGCTACAGATCCAGCGCGGCCCGCACCCGGGCGGGCCAGGCGCCGGGCTGCAGGCCGTGGCGATGGAACAGCGCCAGCGCCAACCGTTCCATGCCGAAGCCGACGCACCCGGTGTGCGCCACCGCGCCGTCACCCTGGCACAGGCCGCACAGGGAGCCGAACAGGTCCTGATGGTAGTTGAAGCTCATGCAGGCGGTCGGTTTCGGCTGGTCGCCGGCTTGCGCCAACATCTCGAATTTGAGGCCCTGCTCGCGCTGGCTGTCCGCCTTCAAGCGGCCGGTGCGGCCGAAGAACGGGTCGTTGGCCAGGTCGATCTCGGCCGAGATGCCCAGCGCGGCGGCGATGTCGGGCACGCGGTCCAGCCAGTGTTGGCGGAAGGCGAGCACCTGGTCCGGCGATCCGATGCGGACGTATTCCCGCATGCGGAACATTTGCATGCGGGCGGGGTCCTCGGACGGTTCGTGCCGGAAGCACCATGACGCCACGTCGATCGTGGCGCCGTTGCGCGGCAGCGGGCCGCGGGCGGCGACGATCGGGTAGAGCGGGTAGCATGCCGCCGGCGTTAGGACGCTTGCGATGGGCTTGAGGTCGCTGGACCAATCCTGCTTGTCCTGGATGCAGGTGAGCAGGGCGCGGTGGGCGCGTTCGTCGCCGCAGAAGCAATGGATCGAGCCGGCGAGCTGGGGGAAGCCGCGCATGTAGCCGCTGTTCTCGAACACGGTCCGGTTCATGGCGGGCGGAAAGCGCATCACTTCGGCGGCCTGGCCGTCGCCCCATCGGGTGATCAGTCCGTCCAGGCCGGCGATCACGGCCTCGAACGTTGCGCCGCGGCCCGGCATCCCCGGCACGCCGGTCGAGAACAGGAGCCCGGCCGCATGCAGCGCATCGGTGAAGGACGTTTCGGTCTCGATGTCGCCGATCATGGATACAGTGTTTCCTCTCCGCGATAGGCGGCCAGCAGGGTGGCGCAGTTGGCGATGATGCGCTCGTTGCCGATCATCAACGCCGCCGAATGGATGTCGCGCAGGTGGCGGCCCAGGCTTTCCGGGCTGTCATTGCGGTAGCCGGCCAGTCCGGCCACCAGCATCGCCTGGCTCACGATGGCCGCGGCGCCGGTGCTGGCGGCTAGTTTCAGCTGGTTCATGGTCAAGGCGAACGGGATCGAGCTGAGCGCGTCCGCATCGTGGGCGACCCGGTCGAAGCGGCGGACGGCGTCGGCTACCTGGGACCGTAACGATTGCAGCTGGGCCAACGCCTCGACCAGCCGCGCTGCGCCGCCGGGGGGTGCGGCGGCGTTGGGGACGGTGCGGCGGCGCAAGACGATCCGTGCCCGGCTGCACGCGGCGGTGGCGATGCCGAGCCACAGGGCTGCCCATGTGATGTGCGAGACCGGCAGCATCGTTTGGGCCGAGATCTCGGCGTAGGGGATGGGCAGCAGCTGGGCCGGGTCGGCGATGATGGCGAGGGTGTAGCCGTCGCTGCAGGTTCCGCGCATGCCGAGCGTGTCCCAGCGGGAACTCTGCTCCAGGCGGCACTGGGTCCGTTCGGCGACCAGCAGGACCTGGTCGGAGGGCGCGCTGTCCGGGCCGCGGCGGGCGGTGGCGAGCAGCGCGTCGGCATGCTGGGCGTACGAGATGACGCAGCCGGCTTTCTCGACGCGGACGGTGTCGTCGTGGCGGGTTACGGTGCAGTCGCTGCGCCGGACGTCACCGCCGCTGCCGGCTTCCGTCGTGGCCGAGGCGAGGAGGAGTTGCTGGCCTGCCACGCGCGCGAGGAAGGCGCGATGCCAAGCGGAGGCCGTGCCGTGCCGCACGAGGCAGGCGACTTGGATCTGATGCATCGCGAACACCATGGCGGTGTTGCCACAGGCCTGGCCCAGCTCGTGGCAGATCGCCACGATCGTTGCGAAGGATGCGCCCTGGCCGCCGAGTTCGAGCGGAATGGCGGCGCCGAGCAGCCCGGCCTCGCGCAGAGCCGTCACGGCCTCGATCGGGAAGCGTCCGTCGCGGTCGACCGTGTCGGCATGCGGGAGAGCGACATGCCGGGCGATGCGTCGCGCGTCCGCCTCGAGAGAGACGGCTGGCGTGAAGCCGAGGCCGTCGGGGGCTATGGCGCGTGCTCCTGCCCGGGCTGCAAGTGCCGCACGGCGTTGCTCAGGGAGGCGATGGAGGCGAAGGTGCGGCGGTTGAGCCAGGCGTTGGTGAATTCGATACCGAACCGATCCTCGATGGCGAGCATCAGGTCGACCGTGGCGAGCGACGACAATCCAGCACTGTAGAGATCGTCGGTGGCCGCCAGCGCGCTCGACTGGAAGCGGGGGTGCAACAGCTCGGCGAGCAGCTCGCGGAGGGTGTCCTCGATGGCCGGCAGAGGGGCCAGTTCAGTCATTATACACTCTCCAGAGCGGTGAGTAGCACGGGCAATGCCGCGGCGATCAGGCCGGGGCGGGCGAGGGTCATGCTGGATCGGCGAAGGACGAAGTCTGCCGCCAGTTCGAGGAAGCGGGCGCGATGGCGGCGGTCGCTGAACTGGTGGTCGGTGTCCGGAATGACGGTCAGCTCGACACCCTTGGGCAAGCGGGGCTGCTCGCCGTAGGCACGGCGCAGGCGTACGTGGCCGTGGTCGTCCTGGGCCATCACCATGCGGACGGCGCAGCCGCGGGCGGTCAGCGCCTTGACGTGGCGGCGGGTCTGCTGCTGGTCTTTTTCCCAGGCGCGCAGGATGTGTCGGATAGGGCGTGGAACGGCGCCGCGGCAGTGATCGTCGAGGCGGCGCAAGGCGGCGAGGGCCGGGGCCGGCAGCAGCCGCGCGACGGGGCTGGGGCGCAGGCCGAGGCGGCTGCTGCCGGGCTGCAGGCGCAGCACGTCGTCGGCCAACATCGTCTGCAGGTTGAAATAGACGAGATTGCCGGCGAGGAGGGCGCCGATCCGCTCGTCGCGGATGGCGGCGTGCCAGGCGGCGTAGGCGCCGGAGCAGTAGCCGACGACGGTGATCTGGGCGAAGCCGCGGGCCGCCAGGGCGTCCACGGCGTGGCTGAGGTCGGCGATGCGGTCCGGATGGTATGACGCGGTCATCGGGTCCCCGTTGACGGTGCCCTGGCTTTCGCCGACGCCGGTCATGTCGAAGCGGAGCGAGGTGATGCCGCGGCGGGCGAGTTGGCGGGCGAGGTCGGTCCACATGCGCGAGAGGCCGGAGCAGGGGTCGATGCCGGTCGTGGGCAGCAGCATGGCCGGCGCGTCGGCGGCGGGGATGTCTGGACGGCAGAGGATGCCGAACATGGCGTCGCCGGGGCCGAACTGGATGGCGGTTTCCTGGGCGCCATCGAGGGGGAGGATGGCCTTGTGCGGCAGGGCGGGGGGCGTTGCCGGGTCGACGGGTAGGGTTGTCTGCCGGAGGTAGGCGACGACGTTGCGCAGCACGGCTGTCGGCGCTTCGGCGCGGAAGGCGTCGCGGCGGACGAAAGCGTCGAAACCGGCGAACGGGCTCGTTTCGACGGCGCTGCCGCTGGCGCGGAGCCGGTCCGGCCAGGGGTTGGGCGTGGTCGCGCTATCGTTGAGGACCAGCAGGGCCGGGGGGACGCCCGCGTCCGGCAGGGGCGCGGGGAGCGCCGACAGGTCCTGCAGGGTTGCCGTCGAGAGGGGAACGCCACCGGCTTGGATGTAGTCGGGGCCGTCGGGGGGCGGGCCGAAGCCCTCCATCCGGGCGCGGGCGCGGAGATGGCGGACGAAGCCGGCGCCGGAGAACGGGGGGTCCAGCAGGATCGACCGCTCGGCCGATACCCCCGTCGCCATGGCGTCGAGGGCCATGAGGGCACCGAAACGGTGGCCGAACAGGATGACGCGGCCGTCATGCCGGTCGGCCAGCCAGGCGGCGCAGGCGCGTATCGCTGCGCGCCAGGCGGCCACCCGGCTTGGCTCGGTCGCCTCTCCGGCCGAGTTGCCGGTGCCCGGCAGATCGAAGCGAAGCGTCGCCAGGCCGTGCTCGGCGAGATCCAGGGCCAGACCTCGCCAGATCCGGGCCGTCTTCAGCGCCTCATCGCCGAAGGGGGGGCACATCAGCACGGCGGGACCGGGGGCCGGCTGATAGGTGCCGAAGCATTCGCCGCCGTCGGACGCGATCACGACCGGGGTCATGCGGCGAGTCCGTAATGCACGTCGGCGGAGCCGTTCAGGGCGCTGATCGACCCGGCCGGCGCGCCCGAACGAGCGCCGGCGCGGTGCAGCCGCACGACACGGGTTTCGCCGGGCCAGAGGTGGAAATGGCTGTCGGCAGCCACGAAATCGTCGTCGTCGACGGCGACGAACTGGGCGAATTCCCGGGCCGAAACGTCCAGGGTCCATTCCTCGCCATCACCGCGAAGGCTGGCGGCCAAGCCGGGTTGGCTGCGTGGGAGCGCCGGTCCGATCGGGAAGTGCGTGGCCTGCGACAGGCGGGCGCCGCCATCGGCGTCATCCAGCGTTGCGCCGATGGCGGTGAAGGCAGGCGGTCCGAACTGCCAGGCGTGCGCCAGGTCGCGCCAGCGGCCCATCAGCGCGGTGGCCGGAACGGCCCGGTTCTCTCGCGGCGCCAAGTCGAGCACCGCAGTGCCCAGTGCCTCTTCGGCGCCGTCCTGGGTCAGGCCGCGCAGGCCGAGACGCACCGTGCGCGGCACGGCGGTCTCGTTGATGGCGTGGAGGACGACGCCGTTCTGGCCCAAGTCGCGCAGCAGGACCTGGATGGGCTGGCAGACGCTGCGCAGGGCGTGCCAGGCGGATTTTGGCCGGCCGTCATGGCCGACCACTCCCCAGCCGGCGCCGGGAACGATGTCTTGCAGCATCAGGACGAGTGCGCCGCCGCACTGGCCGTCGGTGCGCCAGGTGGTGATGACGTGCTGCATGAGGAGCGCGACCGCCGCGCGGCCGAGGGCGAGCCAGGCGAGCGGGTCTTGGCGCCGAATCGAGGCCGGGGAGACGCCGAACAGGCGCTCGACGTAATGGTCGCGCACGTCCTCGAAGTCCCAGCTGGCGTTCGCGTCGCGCGGGATGCCCTGCCGGGCGCCGGCGCGGCAGGAGGCGGGGTCCGGTGGATTGGCGAAGGCCAGGCATTCGGCTGCGAAGCGCACCTTCGCGGTGGCCACATCGTCTAGCGGCCGCAAGTAGGCGCCGACGCCGAAATAGTGGGTGACGGAGGCCGAAGCGGCGAAGGGCAGGTCGGCGCCGGGTCCGTCGGTGGGCGCTGCCATGGGGGTGTGCGGCAGATAGGGGATGTCCGGGCGTCGTGATTGAGCCTCTTGGGCCAGCGTGTGCTCGAACAGGGGCATGTGCCAGGCGTGGGGGGGACAGCCTGCCATGGCGGCGGCTTGGGCGATTTCGGTTCCGCCGCACAGGACGGCCAGGGAGGGGTGCGCCTGAGCGGCGTCCAAGAAGGAGTGGGCCTCGGCTCGGGCGGCCGCCGTGAACGGCTCCTCGTCCGGGTAGTCGAACCGGGCGAACATGAAGTCGTGCCAGACCATGATGCCGAGGGCATCACAGAGCGCGAAGAACGCCGGCTGTTCGTACAGCGTCATTCCGGTCACGCGGAGCATGTTGAAGCCGGCGTCGCGGGCGCGGTGGAGCGCGGCGGCGAGGGCTGGTTCGGGTGGCGGCTGGCCGGTGGCGTTGATGCCGGTCCAGATGGCGCCGCGGCAGAAGATGGGGACGCCGTTGACGCTCAGGCCGAAGCCGCAGGCCGGGTCGCGAGGGGTGATGCTGCGGAAGCCGACGTGGCCCAAATCGACCGCGTAGCCATTGATTTCGGCGGTGACGGCCGAGGTCGCCGGGCTGCCGTGGGTGTGGGGCCACCAGAGCGGGGGCTCGGGGATGGTCAGGGTGGCGCGGAGGTCGGGTCCGTCGGGCAGCAAGGGTGCGGTGCAGCCGGCGGCGCTGACGCTGCCGGCGTGGCGGCTGAGGGCGGTGCCCGCCAGTCGCAGCTCGATCAGGCCGGTGCCGTCGGCGCGCAGGCTGGCCCGCAGGTCGGCGCGGTCGACGAGGGGGGCATCGGGGACCGGGATATGCAGCGTTATGGGGCGGAACGGGCCGATGACGGGCGTTTCGCCGGACCAGCCCGGCATGTGGCCCAGCAGCGTGGTGCGGTGATGGCGGAGACTCTCGTGTTCGGCCAGCCGGCTGCGCCAGCGGGCGCGGCGGCCTGGGGGTCGCCGGCGCAAGGCGGGCCGCAAGGCGCGGAAACAGAGTTCTAGGCGGCGGGCGCCGGGTGCGGGGATCGGCACGCGCAAGGGCAGGAACATGGTGCTGCTCGTGGCGGCCAGGCGGCCGTCGAGCCAGATCTCGGACAGGGTCGCCAGGCCGCCGAATTCGAGCCAGGCGCCGGCTGGCAGATCGGTGTCGAGGCGGTACCAGTGGTCTTGCGCATGCAGGTCGACGGGCGGTGGCGCTGGGGACACGGTTCCCGGAACGGAGGCGGGGATCCATGGGGCGGACTCGGGGAGCGCGGCGGGCGTGTCGGCCGCCGTTGGTGGCGTGGCTAGGCGCATCCAATGCTGCGAAAGCTGCAATGATTTGCAGCCTTCTTGACTGATGAGCCGAGCCACAAGCGTCCTTCCGAGAGCAAGTCTGGCGAACCGTCGGAACTCGAGGTCGCGAAAAGACTGTGACATCCCGAGGTTACGAATTGCTTAACCGGGTTTCTAGACCGGGCTTGGGGCACCGTGGACCCACGGATCAAGTCCGTGGGTGACGAGTCAGGGGCGGTGGGTGCCGGTGGGGGGGTTCAGGCGTCGATCACGGTCAGTGCGCCAGTCTGGTCCTGTGGCGCGGTGCCGACGGCGGCGATGGCGTGCTGCATTGCGGTTTGGCCGGCGGTCCAGCGGTCGTCCAGGGTGGCGCGCGAGAAGTCGAAGGGCTTGAACATGCCGACCTCGTCGAGCCCGGCGCGATACGCGACGGTGGCGACGGTGGCGCGGCTGGTCCGGCCCTCGGCGAGGATGGTGGCGATGGCCGGGTCGTCGCGCAGGTCGGCGGGCAGCTGCGCGGCGAGCTGGCCCAAGAGGGCGCGCAGGTGGTGTTCGCGTTGCCGGCCTTCGAGGATGCGCCGGGTCTGGTTGCCGAAGGCGAGGTCGCCGGCGCGGCTGGCCGAGGCGGCGAGGGTGTGCGGGCGGCTGCCCTGGCGGGCGAACAGCTCGACCACGAAGCAGAGCACGTCACGGCTGCCTCTCTCGTCCAGCACTAGGTCTAGCGGCGTGTTGGCGGCGAGGCAGCCGTCGGCGAGCAGCCGGCCGTCCAGCTCGATGGGCGCGAACAGCGGCAGCAGCGCGCAGGAGGCGAGGAGGTGCTGGGGGCCGATGCGGTCGCCGTGCCCGGTGTCGAACACGACGCGGTCGCCGGTGAGGACATCCGTGCAGGAGATCGCCAGGCGGACCCGGCCGCGGTTCAGCAGGTCGAAATCCACCAGTTCCGTCAGGCGCTCGGTCATGGGGCCGACGTCGAACAGGGCCGGCACGTCCTGGGCACCGCGTTGCAGGCTCGGGGCCAGCCTGGGGCGAAACAGGCCGGAGCGGCCGAACAGCAGGGTTTGCACCGCGCTGACGCCGTTCTGCATTTGCCGGAGCGGGCCGGCGGGGAACTGGACCGGCCATGACGACAGCATCGGGAGCGGATCCGCCGCCTCCCAGAACTGCCGCAGGCGGCTGATGCGGTGCTCCGGCGGGTTGCCGGCGATCAGGGCGGCGGTGATGGCGCCGATGGAGGACCCGGCGAGCCATTCGGGGCGCAACTCGGGGTGTTCGTGCAAGGCGGCGTAGGCGCCAGCCTCATACATACCGAGCGCCACGCCGCCCGCGAGCACGAGCGACACGGCTCTGCCGTTCTTGGGGCCACCATTTCCGTCCGGCATCATCGTCCTGCTGCAGCCTATTGTGCGGTGCGACATAAGCACGCGATCGGCGGCCGGCAATTCCCTTCCTCGCGCGCCACCAACGGCGCCGTGTCGATGAAATTTCCGTCCGAACCGTATCAGGCTAGCTTAAGGAACCGCCGTCACCACGGAGCTCGACCCTGTCCCTCACTTTGACACCAGGCGCCGTTCCTCTCTCGGTGTGGCGCGACGTCTACCGGGGGGCGGAGGCCCGGCTCGACCCGGGGTGCTGGCCGGCGGTCGAGCGTAGCGCGGAGACCGTCGCGGCGATCGTGGCGCGGGGGGAGCCGGTCTACGGGATCAATACCGGGTTCGGGAAGCTGGCGAGCGTGCGGATCGGGGTGCATGAGCTGGAGAGGCTGCAGCGGAACATCGTGCTGTCGCATGCGGCCGGGGTGGGGGAGGCGATGCCGGCGGCAGTGGTGCGGCTGATGCTGACGCTGAAGCTGGCGAGCCTGGCGCAGGGGGCGTCGGGGATCCGGCGCGGGACGCTGGGGTTGCTGGAGGCGATGCTGGCGCGGGGGGTGCTGCCGGTGATCCCGGGGCAGGGGTCGGTGGGGGCGTCGGGGGATCTGGCGCCGCTGTCGCATATGAGTGCGGTGATGATCGGGGTAGGGGAGGCGACGCTGGGCGGGCGGCGGATGCCGGCGGGGGCGGCGCTGGCGGAGGCCGGGCTGGCGCCGGTGACGCTGGGGCCGAAGGAGGGACTGGCGCTGCTCAACGGGACGCAGTTCTCGACGGCGTATGCGATCGCGGCGCTGGCGGAGGCGGAGACGCTGTTCCATGCCGCGCTGGTGACGGGGGCGCTGGCGACGGATGCGGCGCGGGGGTCGGACGCGCCGTTCGATCCGCGGATCCATGCGTTGCGGCGGCATCGCGGGCAGATCGACACGGCGGCGGCGCTGCGGGCGCTGATGGCCGGCAGCGCGATCCGGGACTCGCATCGGGTGGGGGATGACCGAGTGCAGGACCCGTATTGCCTGCGGTGCCAGCCGCAGGTGATGGGGGCGGCGCTGGACGTGCTGCGGCAGGCGGCGGCGACGCTGGGGACGGAGGCGAATGGGGTGTCGGACAACCCACTGATTTTTGCGGAGACAGGGGAGGCGCTGTCGGGAGGGAATTTCCATGCGGAGCCGGTGGCGTTTGCGGCGGACATGATCGCGCTGGCGGTGTGCGAGATCGGCTCGATCGCGGAGCGGCGGATCGCGATGCTGGTCGATCCGGCGCTGTCCGGGCTGCCGGCCTTCCTGACGCCGAAGCCGGGGCTGAATTCCGGGTTCATGATCCCGCAGGTGACGGCGGCGGCGCTCGTGTCGGAGAACAAGCAGCGGGCGACGCCGGCGAGCGTCGATTCGATCCCGACGTCGGCCAACCAGGAGGACCATGTGTCGATGGCGGCGCATGCGGCGCGGCGGCTGCTGCCGATGGTGGAGAACGCGGCGGGGGTGATCGGGATCGAGCTGCTGGCGGCGGCGCAGGGGGTGGATTTCCATGCGCCGCTGGCGTCGAGCGTGCCGCTGGAGGCGGTGCGGGCGTGTTTGCGGGCGAGGGTGCCGGTTTTGGGGGAGGACCGGTATCTGCATCCGGATATCGTGGAGGCGACGGGGTTGGTTCGTAGCGGGGAACTGGGGCGGAGTGCCGGGGTGAGGTTGCCGGCGGTGGTTTGATGAGGTTGCGGGGGCGGTGTGCGGCATGCCCTCACCCCGGCCCTCTCCCGGATGGAGAGGGAGCAGATAGGGGGGGTTAGAGGAGGCTACATTTTGAGGCGGAGAGGGGCATGAAGGCGTCGTCGCCGGGCGTGACTGCGAGTTTCTTGTAGAAGTCCCAGGGATACTTGCTCTCGGCTGGGGATTTGACCTGGTAGAGGGTCATGGGGTGGGTGACGCTGCCGTTGGGGCGGACAGTCGACGGGCCGAAGAGGGGGTCCTCGGCGGGGAGGCGCTTCATTTCGGCCACGAGCGCGCGGCCGTCGGCTTTGGCGCGGTCGGCGCCCAGGGACATCACGGCCTTGAGGTAGTGCGTTGCCGCCGAGTAAGCGCCGGCGTGGAGGAAGGTGGGGTGGATGCCGCCGTATTGCGGGGCGAAGCGGGTGGCGAAGGCGCGGGTGGCGTCGTTGGTGTCCCAGTAGAAAGGGGCGGTGACCACTAGGCCCTGGGCGTCCTGCAGGCCGATGGCCTGGATGTTGGTCAGTAGGCAGATCAGGGCGGCGAGGCGTTGGCGGTGGCCGTTGGGGGCCGGGTCGGTGATGCGGAACTCGGCGGCCTGCTTGACGACGTTGGAGAAGTTGTTGCCGGAACAGGCCAGGCCGATCACGTCGGCGCCGGAGGATTGGGCCTGGAGCAGGAAGCTGGCGTAGTCGGTGGTCTGCGGGAACGGGAAGGCGGCGCTGCCGGCGACGCTGCCGCCGTTGGCCTTGACGACCCGGGTGGTCTCGTCTTGCAGGCTGTGACCGAAGGCGTAGTCGGCGGTGATGAAGAACCAGCTCTTGCCGCCCTCGTGCACCAGCGCGCGGCCGGTGCCGTTGGCCAGGGCGTAGGTGTCGTAGGTCCATTGCAGATGGTTGGGGCTGCACTGGGCGTTGGTCAGCGCGGTCGAGCCGGTGGCGGAGAACAGGCCGACCTTGTTGCGCTCTTTGATGACGGTGGCGATGGCGAAGGCGACGGCGGAGTTGGGGACGTCGAGGACCACGTCGGCCTCGCCCTTGTCGAACCAGGCGCGGGCGATGCCGGCGCCGACGTCGGGCTTGTCGAGCATGTCGCCGGCGATGATTTCGATCTTGAAGGGCGGGGCATGGGTGCGGACGAAATCCTCGACGGCGAGCTTGACGGCCAGGACGGAGCCGGGGCCGGCGGCGTCGATGTACTCGCCGCTGAGGGCGGTGATGATGCCGAGCTTGATGGTTTGCTGAGCTGGGGGCTGGGGTTGGGCGTGGAGGCGGGTGGTGGTGCCGGCCAGGGCGGCCAGGGTCAGGGCGCGCCGGGTCATTGGCATGGTGGAGTTCTCCCGCTTGTTTGAGGGGAGGATGGGAGGTGAGGGGCGGGGGAGTCCAGTGGTGGGCCGGCGTTAGTCGTGGCGCCAGAGGCGGGGGAGGCGAGCATCAGGCCGGGTCGTGCGTGAGACTGGCGGCGGACTCGTCCTTGAGGAGAACGCCGGTGCGGCCGAGGGTGCGGGCGCCGCGGAGGAGGAAGGCGATGGTGTGGGCGGCGGCTTCGGGCGGGAGGCCGGCGGGTTGGATGTTGCTGATGCAGTTGCGGTCGGCGTCGGTGGTGGCTGGGGTGGGCGCCCAGGTCAGGTAGGCGCCGAGGCTCTCGGGGGTGGAGAGGCCGGGGCGCTCGCCGAGGATGATGAGGACGGCGCGGGCGCCGATGGCGCGGGCGACGGCGTCGCCGAGGGCGACGCGGGCGCGCTCGGCGATGACGAGCGGGGCGAGGGACCAGCCGTCCAGCTTGGGCAGCAAGGCGTCGAGCAGGCCGGGTCCGAAGCGGGAGAGGGCGGCGGGGGAGAGTCCGTCGGCGAGGACGATGACGAGGTCGAGGTCCGAGTCTTGAGCGTGCTCGGCGAGAAGGGCGGTCGAGGCCGGGTCGAGGAGGCGGCCGCGGTCGGGGCGCATGAGGTAGTCGCGGCGGTCGGTGGCGGCGCTGCTGACGGTGATGGCGCCGAGGCCGGCGGGATCGAAGGCGGCGTGGACGGCGTCGCGTGCTTTGGCGTGGGCGAAGCGGAAGCCGACGAGGGGGG
>CAZZVQ010000117.1:0-16084 GCA_964657565.1 uncultured Acetobacteraceae bacterium | reverse complement strand
CGGGGCTTCAAGACTTGATCGACATGCCAGATCATTTCAAAGAGGCGTTTGGTCACAGCCAGCTGATCGCAACCGTCGAGCCGATCGACACGATCCTCGCCCCTCACCGCTGCAATCTGGCGCTCGGCCGCGAGCCAGAAGTGCATCCATAAAGGGAGGTCGACAAAGATGATGGTATCGGCGGCCGCCAGTCGTCCTTCCAACGATCGCCACGGCCCCCAGCCGTCAACGATCCATCGTTCGGATGCAACTATCTGATCAATCTTCTCTCCGGTCTCCTGATCGGGAGCGAGTATCCATCCCGGACGCCATTGAATCTGGTCGACCGAATAAAACGGTAGGTTGTGGGTCGCAGCCAGTTTGCGGCCGAGCGTGGACTTTCCACCACCCGCGTTTCCGACGATTGCGACTCTTGTCATTCTCGAACTCGTGGGTCGCATCCGTTGACTTCGGGCATGCCGACCTCAACCGTGTCTTGTCGACGAATATCTAGGTCCAACACTGGGTGCACTCCGCTGTCTGACTTGCTATGCCGTGCGTGGGAACGCTCTGTCGGCCACCAAGTACTTCGGGGAGTATTACAACCACGTGGATTACGAATTTAGCGACGGCCGCCTCTACCTGCGCCGGACGCCGGAGGAGCGCGAACCTCTCTTGCAGCGGCTCCGGCGGATCGAAGGTCAGGTCCGCGGTTTGCATCAAATGTTGGAACGGGACCGCTACTGCGGGGATGAGTTGCAGCAGATCAACGCGGTTATCGCTGCAACGCGTGAGGTGGCCCTGCTCATCGCCGGGCAGCACATAGCAGCTGGCGTCGAGTATGCTGCACAAACCTCGGAACCTCAGGCGGTGCTGGAAGAGGTGCAATCCATCCTGCGCACGGCTATCAAGCTGGGCTGAGGTTTGAACAGTTGACCCGACATGGTCTCGCGGGTGAGACAAAGTCAGCGGCAGCGGCATCTGTTAGCCGGGCAGGTGCGCACCTGCCCGGCCGCGTCGTCTCAGCTTTTCTTCGACTTACTCTTAAATCTAACGAGACTTCTTGTAGAGCTTGCTAGCGATCTCGAAGATCTCTTCGGGAGCGTAGTCAGGGGCGAAAGCGCCGTAATTGCCGAGGAGTTCGGGCATCTTGCCACCTTCTGGCAGGCCATCGACAACTTCGAGATTGCCTGGCGGATCACCGGGGAGAGCGACTTCGTCGTTCGACCAGATGCCCGCCGCCTCCGCGTAGTCGTCAGGACTGAAGCGGTACAGCCGGCGATGCTTGCCCTCGTCCAAATACTTCTGGCACTCGGGGATCAGGTCGAGATTGATATTTGGGGTGGGGAGCATCTTCTCGATCGCGACGCCGGTGAGCTTCTTGAGCGCGAGGGCGTAGGCATGGGCGTGCAGCGAGCCGCGCACCAGAAGATAGGCGCAGACCTCGCGGCCAGTTGGCTCGGTCATGGTCTCGTAAACGCGCAGCTTGTGGATGCGAGCGCCGCACTCGAGATGGAAGTTGTGCAGCAGGTCGATCATGAGATTGCCGGTGGTTGTCACCATGTCGACGTTCCACGACAGGCCGTTGCTGTTGACCGGAGTGGCGCCGCCGCCGTTTGACAGGAATGCGCCCGGTAGCACGGTGCCCTGCATTGCCTTGAACGGCGCCTTGGTGATGTCGGCGTTCGGGGTGGGGTCGCCTGGGCCGTTATTCAGCATGGCAATCGCATTGCTGACGAGTTCGACATGGCCAAGTTCTTCGGAGAAGATGCTGGAAACCAGGCTGTAGAACGGGCGCAGTTGCGTCTTGTTGCGGAAGTTGAAGCTCTGGAACATGTAGTTTCCGAGCGTTGACATCTCACCGTATTTGCCACCGAGCAGCTCTTGCAATGCTGTCGCGGCGTTGGGGTCGGGCTTTTTAGCCTCAGGAAGCTCGGTGAGCAGCCTGTCGATGCGCATGAACATTCGTGTTTCCTTAATTGAGGATACTACCGGGGGGTATACATGAGGCAATCGAGTACGCATAGCCGATCAGGCCGCATGCGGGTCATGAACTCGGGATACGGGGGACAGTTGCTGCGGAGCGGGACGTTGGTCGGCTGGTCCGTTCCATCCGAGCCCGCGCGCCATGTCTTGTGCTTGGACCAGCTGTGCCGCGGTCAGGCTGTCGCGGACCCGGGTGAAGAACGGGCGCACGAGGATGCTGTGGCGGCCAGAGGCCACCAGCAGCCAGGCCATGGCCGCCACCTGGTCCTCCCGGATTCCCTGGCCCAGGTGGAGCGCGGCGCCCAACCTGGCGGCGGAATCGCTGTCGCCTGCCTCGGCGGCAGCGCGCCACCAGCGCACGGCCTCCAGCGGGTCGCGCGGGCCGCCGATGGCGTCGTGGCACATCGTTCCCAGCCGGGCTGCGGCGGCTTTGATGTCCTGAGTTGCCGCGGCTTCGGCCCAACGGCGCGCTTCGGCCGGGTCCGCCGTCGTGCCGACGGCCGTCAGCAGCATGTGGCTGAGCTGGTCCTGGCTTTCGGCGTCGCCCGCCTCGGCCGCCCGGCGATACCAGTCCAGCGCGGCGGCCGGGTCATGCGGGAGCAGTAGGGAGGCGAGATTGCGCTGGCCCAGCGGGTCGCCGCCCAGCGCGCCGCGGTGGAGCCACTGCCGGGCTGCATCGAGGTCGACGGGGAGGCCGGTGCCCGTGGCGTAGCATGCGCCCAGGTTAGTCTGCGCCCGGGCAATGCCTGCTTCGGCAAGCGGGCGCCAGATCGCCAATGCATCGTCCATCCGTCCGGCGCGGCTGAAGGTGCGGGCGCGGTCGAGTTGCACCTCGGCTGGCACCAACGCGAGGACCCGGTCCCGCAAGCGCCGGAGCATCATGCTAGCCCGTCAGGAACAGCGGGTTGATGCTCGACCGCCGGAAGTCCTGCTGGCGGGCCAGGAGGTCCAGCGCGTAGGTCGCGACGTCGTCTGCCACCGGGTCGAGCGCACGGTCCTCATGCTGCTGCATGTGCTTGATGTAGGAGCGACAGGCGGTGCAGGTCTCGAGGCCGACTTTCTTGTCGCCGTCCTCGATGGTGTAATACGCGATACCATCGGTGGAGCCGCAGGCGGTGCATTTAACACGGACATGGTTCCACAACGTCGCGCACAGGGCGCAGGCGCAGTAGCGCGCCTTGCTGGCCTGGGTCCAGCCGACCACCAAGCTGCTGACGGGCACGCCGCCGCAGGCCGGGCAAGTTCCGTGTTCGGAGCGATGGATGGAGGCGGCGTCCAGCTGCGCCGCCTGACCGGTCAAATGGACCTGCAGGGCGGCCGCGACGAACAGGGTTTCGGCAACGCGGTCGAGCGGGTAGCCGCCATCCATGATGTCGGACGCCAGCGCAGCACGCTCGTCCTCTGACATGGCGCGCACCGCGTCCGCAGCGGCGCGAGCGGCATCCGGGGCGCCAGACAGGTCCACATGGTCCAGCATCCAGGCGAGCGTAGCCGAGAAATCGGCGTTGCCGCGCCAGGTTTGGCCTCCGAGCGGCGGCATCCCGTGCCCGGCGGCCAGGGCGACCTTGTCGTCGGGTGGCAGCGCCGGGGGTGGGAGTGTAGCGGCGGCGTCGGCCTGTGCGTCGACGATACGTGCTAGGAACCGGAGATAGTCCGCGAGCGTGTTGCCGTCGGCAAGCGCGCGCAGACGGTCGGCTCGGGCGGCGAACAGCGTTGTGGGGTCCGGCCGGCGGGCGAACGGCGCTTCGGCGACGCCCCCGACCTGCGAGGGGTCGGGCTGGATGTGGTTGAAGTCCGCCCGGGCAGAGGGGCCAGGCGTCATGCGGCGATCACGGGCCACGCTCGGTTCAGCCGTGGCCGCTGTCGCGATGCACGTCGCCCTGGGCAGCGGCCTGGCGGAACCATTTGCGATGGTGGCGCATGGCCCAACCGCCCGTGACGCTACCGCGTATCATGGCCCGGCTGGTGCCACGGATCCACAGCCCTGCGTAGACGTGCACCAGAATGATCAAGATGGCAGCGATCGCCGCCAGCGAGTGAGACAATACGGCATAGCGCTTCTGCTCGATGCCGGTGTATTCAAAGAAGTATTGATCCCAGATGACTAGGCCGCTGGCAAACATCACTAGGATCAGCGCCGTCTGCGACCAGAACACGCCCTTCTGCCCGGCGTTGTACTTACCGATCGCCGGTAGGCGGTCATGTCGGTTCTGCACGATATCGCCGATCCGACGCATCCATAGAACGTCGTCCCAACTGGGCAGGTTCAATCGCCAGAAACGCAGGAACAGCACTGCAAAACTTGCCATGAGGGCGACGCCGAGCCACGGATGCACCGCACGGGTGGACTGCCCGCCTCCAAACAAGCCGGTCAGGAAAAACAAATAAGGCGAGAACATCGCCAGGCCGCTCAGACCCAGCAGCGTGAACAGCCCGGCGGTGATCCAGTGATTGACCCGCTGCACCCCGTTGTAGCGGGGGACAACGACCTCCTCCAATACAGGCGTGGCCGGGTCAGGAAGGGTGTTGCTCATTGTGCTTGCCCCCCTCCTCGCTCGCTTCCCTTGCTGCCTCCTGCTCCTCGGCGGCCGGTACCTCGTCCGGCCCAGCCGTCACGTAATGCAGGAACCCGGCGATCGCGGTGAAGGCCAGGCCGGCCAGACCGAACACCTTGAAGCCGCCCTTCCAGAAATTGACCAGCGGCGAGATGCGCGGGTTGTTCGGTAGGTTGGCGTAGATCTCCGGCTTGTCCGCATGATGCAGCACATACATGACGTGCGTGCCGCCCACGCCGAGCGGATTATAGAGGCCGGCCTTGTCGAAGCCGCGGCTCTTCAGATCGACGATACGGGTGTCGGCCTGCTCGATCATGGCTTCCTTGGTGCCGAACATGATCGCGCCGGTTGGGCAGGCTTTGGCGCAGGCGGGGGCCTGGCCGACGGCCACGCGGTCCGAGCAGAGCGTGCACTTATAGGCCTTGTGATCCTCCTGCGAGATGCGGGGGATGTTGAACGGGCACCCCTTCACGCAGTAGCCGCAGCCGATGCAGGCTTCCTCGTTGAAGTCCACGATCCCGTTGGCGTATTGCACGATCGCGCCGGGCGAGGGGCAGGCCTTCAGGCAGCCCGGATCGCTGCAATGCATGCAGCCATCCTTCCGGATCAGGAATTCGAGATGCCCATCTTCCGGCTCGTATTCCGTGAACCGCATGAGGGTCCAGGTTTTGGCCGAGAGGTCATGCGGGTTGTCGTAGACGCCGGTGTTCTCACCGACGCCGTCACGGATGTCGTTCCATTCTTGGCACGCCACCTGGCACGCCTTGCAGCCGATGCAGCGAGAGACATCGATGAGCTTGGCCACCTCCGTCTTGTTGCGCACGGTGGGCGGCTGGTCGGTCGAGGCGGAGCGCTGGACGATGTCGAGCGATGTGTAGTCTGCCATGCGCCGCTCCTACGCCACGAGCCCGACGGGTGGCGTCGTGCGTTCCAGATTCACCAACCACGCCTTGAACTCCGGCGTCTCGATGTTGGCGTCGCCCACCACGGGTGTCAGCGAGTTCGGACCGAAACCGGGCTTGGTCGAGCCGGTGAAGCCGAAATGGTGGGGAATGCCGACCACATGCACGGCCTTGCCGTCACAGATCAACGGCTTGATGCGCTTCGTCACGACCGCCTTGGCCTTCAGCTCCCCGCGGGGGCTCCACACCCGCACCCAGTCGCCACGCTTGACGCCCTTCTCGGCCGCCAGTTGTTCGGAGATCTCGACGAAGAACTCCGGCTGTAGGATGGCATTGACCTTGGCGTGCTTGGTCCAGAAGTGGAAATGCTCGGTCAGCCGGTAGGACGTTGCCGCGTACGGGTAATCCTTCGCGTCGCCGAGTTGAGCCAGGTCCCGCTTGAAGATGCGCGAGGCCGGGTTGCCGCGGATCTTGGGGGCGATCAGGTTGGCCTGCGGCGATTCGAACGGCTCGTAATGCGCGGGGAACGGACCGTCGCGCATCAGGCCGCGGGTGAAGAGCCGGGCGACCCCTTCTGGGTTCATGATGAAGGGACCGACGTTCTTGTCCGGCGCGACCGTCGGGCCGTAATCCGGCACGTCGAAGCCGACCCAGCGTGTGCCGTTCCACTCGATCAGCTTCTTGCGCTCCGCCCAGGGCTTGCCCTGCACATCGCACGAGGCGCGGTTGTACAGAATGCGGCGGTTGGCCGGCCACGCCCAGGCCCAGTTCGCCGCGATGCCGCGGTCGCCCGGGTCGGTATTGTCCCGCCGGGCCATCTGGTTGCCCTTCTCCGTGTAACAGCCGGAATAGACCCAGCAGCCGCAGGCGGTGGAGCCGTCATCCTGAAGTTGCGCGAAGCCGTCCACCTGTTTGCCGGCGGGGATCACCGCGCCACTGGCATCCTTCACGTCGGCCAAGGTGTAGCCGTTGATCTCGCGCGCCAGCTCGTCCGGACGCGGGGAGTCCGCGATCTCGTAGGGCCAGTTCACGTTCAGGATCGGATCGGGGAACGCCCCGCCCTCCTTCTCGTACAGGGCTTTGATCCGGAGATGGATCGCCGCCATGATCTCGATGTCAGGCTTGGCTTCGGCGGGCGGTTCCTGTGCCGCCCAATGCCATTGCAGCCAGCGGCTCGAGTTGCTGAGCGAGCCTTCGTCCTCGGCAAAGCATGTCGTCGGCAGCTCGAAGACTTCGGTCTGGATGCTCTTGGAATCGACCGGGTTGTAGTCGCCGTGGTTCTCCCAGAACCGGGCCGTCTCGGTCTGCAGCGGATCCATCACCACGATGAACTTCATCTTGCTGAACGCGGCCGTCATCTTGGCGCGGTTCGGGAAGGTCATCAGCGGATTGAAACCCTGGATCACGTAGCCGGTAATCAGGCCGTCCTGCGCCATCTCGAACGCGCGCAGCACGTCGTAGGCGGCAACGTCCAGCTTCGGCAGGTAGTCGTAGGCCCAGTCGTTGTCCGCAGTTGCCGCCTTGCCGTAGAAGGCCTTCTGGAACGAGACGAAGAACTTGCCGTAGTTCTGCCAATAGCTGGTCTGACCCGGCCGCAGCGGCTTGAACCGCTTGGTGCTCATGTAGTCGGCGAGCGTTTCCTCGCGCTCCTGCGGCAGGGTCAGGTAGCCCGGCAGCAGGTTGCTCATCAGCCCCAGATCGGTCAGGCCCTGGATGTTGGAATGGCCGCGCAACGCGTTCATCCCGCCGCCGAGCATGCCGATATTGCCCAGCAACATCTGTACGATGGTCATCGCGCGGATGTTCTGCGAGCCCTTGCTGTGATGCGTCCAGCCCAGCGCATAGAGCGACGACATTGTCAGGTCGCGGGCGCTGGTGGTGGCGATCAGCTCGCAGATCTGCTGGAACTTGGCCTGCGGCGAGCCGCAAATCCGCTCCACCAACTCCGGCGTATAGATCGCGACATGCTGCTTGAGCAGCTGCATCACGCAGCGCGGATGCTGCAGGGTCGGGTCGAGCTTGGCAAAGCCATCGGAACCGATTTCGTATTCCCAGGTCGACTTGTCGTAATCCCGCTTCTCTTCGTCGTAGCCGGTAAACAGCCCGTCCTGGTAACCGTAGCCCTCCTTCACGATGAAGCCGCAGTTCGTGTAGGCGTTCACATACTCATGCTGCAGCTTGTCGTTATCGAGCAGGTATTTGGTCACCCCGTTCAGGAACGCGATGTCGGTTCCTTGACGGATCGGACAATAAATGTCGGCCACCGACGCGGTCCGCGTGAAGCGCGGGTCGATTACCACGAGCTTGGCGTTGTTCTTGACCTTGGCTTCGATCACCCACTTGAAGCCGCACGGGTGCGCTTCAGCGGCGTTGCCACCCATGACCACGATGACGTCCGCAAACTTGATGTCCGCCCAATGGTTGGTCATCGCGCCGCGGCCGAATGCTGGGGCCAAACTGGCCACCGATGGTCCGTGTCAAACGCGGGCTTGGTTATCGAAGGTAAGGGCACCCATGCTGCGGACGACTTTGTAGGTCAGATACGCCGTTTCGTTGGTTGTGGCCGATGCACCCAGAAATCCGGTGCTGATCCAGCGGTTGACCGTCGTGTCGCCCGACTTGGCCACGAAGTTCTTGTCGCGGTCATCCTTCAGCAGCCGGGCGATGCGATCCAGCGCGAAGTCCCACGTCACGCGCTTCAGCTCGGTGCTGCCAGGGGCGCGATACATCGGGTATTTGGTGCGCGTCTCGGAGTGCACGAAGTCCAGCAGCCCGGCGCCCTTCGGACACAGCGTCCCGCGGTTTACCGGATGGTCGGGATCGCCCTCGATATGCAGAACGCTGGCGCGGGCATTCTTCGACTTGTCGCCCAGGCTATACATGATGACGCCGCAGGCAACGGAGCAGTATGGGCAGGTGTTCCGCGTCTCATGCGTCTGGGCCAGCTTGTAGGCGCGAACGCTGGCCGCCATGGCTGGCTCGAGCGCTGCGAAGCCCAGCGACCCTAGAGACGACACGGCGACACCCGCGCCAATCCCCTTCAACATCGTGCGGCGCGACATTTGCATCGTCATGCGCTTTTCCTCGTACCAGCCAGCCTTACTCTACTGTTTATTGTCGTTTTCGCCGAGGTCAAGGCTTAGGCTTGGCGCCGCTATCGATGGTGCCGGGTCCGTGGCTGTCCGTGGCCATAGGCGTGCCGGGGTCATCGCCCGGCTTCAGCGTCTTGCCCGTATCCGGGCCCGGCTGGCTGTTCAGGGCGCCGCGGCCATTTGCGGCCGTCTCGTTGGTCTTGTCCGCCGGCGCCTGGTCACGCGTCTGCGGGGCCCAGGACCAACCATCCGGCCCCGACCGGCCCTTGTCGCCCATCACGTCACTGCCCTTGATGGGCGTGGTCCCGGCCACCGGATCGGCGGCCCGAGCAGGAGCCGCGACGGCAGCAACGGCCATGAGAGCGGCCAATCCGACACGATGCAGTCGCATGCTGTCCTCCGTCTAGTTAACTCTCTAGAACAGTGCGGCGGGCAGTTGGTTGCTTGGTGCTATTTTCCCGGTGTCAACACCGCTGCGGCCGCTTGGACCTGCTCGCGCACTTTGGCGAAGGCGGCGGTCTTCGCAGCTTCGTCTTCGTCCAGAGCCTGCTGGAACGCGGTCCAATCCGCGCCTAGGCTGGCAGGCATGCCGGCGCTCAAGCGCTGCCGCAGCTGCGCCAATCGGGCCTGCTGCGACGGGCGCGCGGCGGGTTCAGCGCTGTCGTCATAGACGCCGACACCGCACACCTGGTCTCCGGCGCGGGTGTAGAACGTGACTTTGGGGAACTCCCTAACGCCACCGGGGCGGGGGAACAGGTAGCGGATGCTGGCGACCTGGCCGGGCTTGGCGCGCTCTAGCATGGTGGCGATGAAGCGTTTGCCGGTGGAATCATGCAGGTCTCGAACGTCAGTACCCTGAAGCTGCGGGTTGGGATGGGCGGACATGACGCCGTCCGGCCCCACGCAGAACACGTAGTAATCGGCGGTGCGGAACCCGTCCTCGCCGCGGCTGAACTCCTGCAACGCCCTCGCCTTATCGGCCTGGACCGCGGCAACAACGCGCTTGAGCATGTCCCGCGCATCGGCCTCCGGCGTCTGCCCGCAATCGCCCGGCGCTTCCCCGAAGCCACAAGCGCGAACCGGCGTTGCGGCAAGAGCCGCGAGCAGCACGAGAACGGCAGCATAGATTCGCATCGATGACATCCCTCGATCGAGTTCGCACTTGCGAAAAGGTATGGGAGTGCCTGCCAATCCGCAACCGAACACAGGCAGTAGGCATCACCGTCGAGTGACGGTCGTCACATCCTCCGTCAGGCCAGCACTCGCCGGTCCGCAATGCGGCGGGTAAAGCGGATTGCGTCCATGTGCTCCAACAGCGGCACCGCGTATTTGCGGCTGATGCCCAGTGCTTTCCCGACCTCTCCGGTCGCCAGCCCGGCGCCGACCAGCAGCGGACGCAAGCGCTGCTTGGCCAGGTCGATGGCGTCTTGATGGAACAGCAGCTCGCGCTTCTGGACCTTGTCGATCGTGCGCACCACGACGCCCTCGCGCACCAGCCGGTCCGCCAGGCGGCGCGCGGCCGGGTTGGGCACGACGACCCAGATGTCCGGAGGGCTCAGCCCGGCGCGGCGGAGCGAGTCGGCCATGCTGGCGGCAGCGGCCGCATCGGCGTCGGCGCGGGCCCGGTCGCGGTCGGGGGCATGCGGGCGGACGCCGCCGCCACTGCGGACCAGGGTGCCGCGGCGCACCAGCTCGGCCATCGCGTCGTCCAGCACGGCGCGGCCGGCCCAGGGCAGCAGGGCGGCCAGGCGATCGGGCGGCGTCTCGCCCGGTTGCCCGGCCAGCGCCGGCGGGATCGCGGCGAGGACGCGATCCCAGTCGGCCTGCGCCACAATGACCCGGCTGCGACCGAGCACCGCGGGCACGGCCGGCACCAAGGCGGCAGCCCGGGCCTCTGCGACGCCGGCCAGTTGCGCCAGCCTGACGAGCGGCAGCCCAGCCGCACCCGACGCCGCCACCTCCGCGGCCACGATCCCGGCGGGGTCCGCATCGGCAATAGCCGCAAGCCTGGCGAGGGTGCGCGGCGCGTGCCGGCGCAGGCGGACCGCCGCCGGGTCGATGACCCGGCCCCCGGCGACGGTCAATGGTGGTGAGATGCGGCGGAGGATGAACCGCTCCCGCGCCGGCAGGGAGACGGGGGCATCGCACTTCAATTGCGCGAGCGCCATCCCGCCGGGCGGCAGCTCGTCCGTGTCCAGCAGGCGCAGCCGCACCTCGACCTCGTCCGTGCCGAATAGCAGCATCCACCTTGTCGAGGTCGGCATGGGCGGCGCGCTGGAGACCGAGCGCAGCGAGACCGTCAGCCACGAAGACGGTGGCAACAGCCCGCGCGCCGTCAGCGCCGCGCCGCGGGCAATGCCCTCCGGCGGCACATCCCGCAGGTTCACGGCGACGCGCTGGCCCGGCAGGCCACGGCTTGTCTTGACACCATGTACCTGCAGCCCGCGCAACCGGATCGCACGGCCGTCCGGCGCCGAGGCGACCTCGTCCGTCACCGCCAGCGTGCCGCGGCGCAGCGTGCCGGTGACGACGGTGCCATGGCCGGGCGCGCTGAACACGCGGTCGATCGGTAGATAGGGAAAGCCGTCATCCGCGGCTGCAGGCGAGTTCGGCACCAAGGCGGCCAGGGCGTCCCGAAGCGCGTCCATCCCCTGCCCGGTGTGCGCCGAGGTCAGCACCCGGGCGCAAACCTGCAGGCCCGCCGCCTCGGCCAGCCTTGCCGCAGCTGCCGCCGCCGCCACTGCCTCGTCCGGCGGCACCAGGTCCGTCTTGGTGACGGCGACGACCACGCGCCGCAGGTCCAGCAAGCCGGCGATGTCCAGGTGCTCTACCGTCTGCGGCTTGATGCCCTCGTTGGCGGCGACCACCAGCAGGGCGGCGTCGATGCCGGTCGCGCCGGACACCATCGTGCGGACGAAGCGCTCATGGCCGGGCATGTCGATCAGGTCGATGGTGGCGTCGCCCGCTTGCAGGTGAGCGAAGCCGAGCACGATGGAGATGCCGCGCCGCCGCTCCTCTTCGAGCCGGTCGGTCTCCATGCCGGTCAGGGCGCGGACGAGGGCGGTTTTGCCGTGGTCGACATGGCCGATGACGCCCACCACGGCGCGCCGCGGTTCCGTCATGGCGCCAGCGCCTGCCGCACGGCGGCGGCGATCGCCGGAAGCTCGTCATCCCGCACGGTCAGCATATCGAGCAGCACCCGCCCGTCCGCGACGCGCGCGATTACGGGTGGTGCGCCATCGCGCAGGGCGGTTTTCACCTGCTCCGGCGCGTCCACCAGCAGGGCCACGCCGACGCTGGGGATTCCGACATCCGGGAGGGTGCCGCCGCCGGCGAACCCTGTCGTCGGTTCCGGCCGGGCCGCGGGGCCGAGCAGGTGGGTCAGGCGTTCCGCCCGGGCCTGCAGGACGGCGGAGGTCTGTGCCATCATGGCCAGCACGGGCACGGCGCCGCCCTCGCGGTGCAGGCGCAACGTCGCCTCCAGCGCCGCCAGGGTCAGCTTGTCCAGCCGCAGGGCGCGCAGCAGCGGGTGGCGGCGCAGCATGTCGATAGATGCGGCGCGGCCCGCGAGCAGGCCGGATTGTGGGCCGCCCAACAGCTTGTCGCCGCTGAACGCCACGACGTCGACGCCCGCCGCGACGCTGTCCTGCACCGTCGTCTCCGCCGGGCCGCCGTGGGCGCGAAGGTCTTGCACGGTGCCGCTGCCGAGATCGTGGATCAGCAACAGCCCGCGCTCGCGAGCCAGGCCGGCCAGCTCGTGCAGCGTCGTGTCTTCGGTGAAGCCGGTGACGCGGAAGTTGCTCTGGTGAACTTTCAGCAGCACGCGCGTGGAGGGGGTGATGGCGCGGGTGTAGTCGGCCAGCCGGGTCTTGTTGGTCGTGCCGACTTCGACCAGCCGGGCGCCGCCCTGCTGGATCACGTCCGGGATGCGGAAGCCGCCGCCAATCTCCACCAGTTCACCGCGGGACACGACCACGTCGCCGCCGGCAGCCAGGCCGCTCAGCGCCAGCAGCACGGCGGCAGCGCAATTGTTGACCGCCAGCCCGGCCTCAGCCCCCGTCACCTCGCGCAGCAAGGGCTCGACCCCGGCGGTGCGGCTGCCGCGATGGCCCGTCGCCAGGTCGAACTCGAGGTTGCAGTAACCGGCCGCAGCCGCGATGGCCGCCACCGCCTCGGGGGCCAGCGGAGCACGGCCCAGATTGGTATGCAGGATGATCCCCGTCGCGTTGATGACCCGGCCCAACCCAGGCAACTGCCCGGCCCGTACGAGCGCCAGCGCGCGGTCTAGCAGCGCACCCGATGACACCGGCCCGGCATGGCCCTCCAGCAGCGCGGCGCGCGCCTCCTCCGTCGCCTGGCGCAGCGCCGCGACAACCTGGCCGTGCCGGAAGGCCACGAGTTCGTGCCCTTCCGCTAGCTCCAGCAAGCGTTGAACCTGTGGCAGACCACGCAACTTGTTGGTGGCAAGCTCATTCATGCCGACCCGCCTTCCAACCCTGGAGATCCCCTTGGACATCGCTACGCCCCGGCTGACCTCCCTCGCCCATGGCGGCGGCTGCGGCTGCAAATTGTCGCCCGCCGTGCTGAGAGAACTGCTGTCCGGCCTGCCGCAGGCACAAGCCTTCCCGAACCTGTTGGTCGGTAGCGAGACGGCGGATGATGCAGCCGTCTACCGTCTGTCCGACGACTTGGCGCTGGTCGCCACCACGGATTTCTTCACACCCATCGTCGACGATCCCTACGAATTCGGCCGCATCGCCGCGACCAACGCCCTGTCCGACGTGTATGCCATGGGGGGCACGCCGATCCTGGCCTTGGCGGTGCTCGGCATGCCGCTGGGTAAACTGGGCGTGGACGAGGTCGGGCAGATCCTGGCCGGCGGCGCCGCGGTGTGCCAGGCGGCCGGCATCCCCATCGCGGGTGGCCACTCGATCGACAGTGCCGAGCCGATCTATGGGCTGGTCGCGCTCGGCACCGTGCATCCCGGCCGGGTGCAGCGCAACACCGGCGCGCGCGACGGCGACGCGCTGATCCTGACCAAAGGGCTGGGTGTGGGCGTGTTCAGCGCCGCCCTGAAGCAGGAGCGGTTGTCGCCCGACGACTACGCCACGATGATCGCTTCGATGACCCGGTTGAACAGCGTCGGGCGTGACGTGGCTGCCATGGACGGCGTTCATGCAATGACGGACGTGACGGGCTTCGGGCTTTTGGGCCATTTGCTGGAGATGTGCCGCGCCGCCGGGCTGTCGGCACGGTTGCAGTGGCGGGATGTGCCGGTGTTGTCCGGTGCGGCAGTGCTGGCGCAAGCCGGCATCGGGACGGGCGCAGCCAGCCGGAATTGGTCGAGCTACAGCGCGGAGGTTCACGCGGACGGCCTGCCGGACTGGCAGCGCGGCCTGCTGTGTGACCCACAGACGAGTGGGGGGCTGCTGATTTCCGTGGCGCCAGAGCAGGCGGGCGCCGTACTGGATCACGTGCGCAACGCCGGGTTCGCGCAGGCGACGGCGATCGGCATGATGAAGGCGGGCGCAGGCGTTGCTGTCATTGACTGATGATTGGCGCGATAATTTGGAAAACTAGGGTAGCGACCTGACGGTCGCCGTGCCAGTGGGCCGCCGAAAGCGGGCGGTGGGTTCGATTGACGAGGGCCGCATGGGCCAACGCGCCCTTGCGGCAATGCTCACCCCAGGCGTGATTGGTGGTGAGCTCGAGCTTCGGTCCCAGCCCCTGGTGAAGGGGCTCGCCGTGCCGTGGTTCCTGCCGAAAACCAATGGGCGACCGCTGCCGGAATAGACGCAGTCGAGCGCATTGACGCCGGTCGAGGGAGGCGGCAATTCTACCGGCTAAACCAAGCGGAAGCATCGCCTTCACGCAAATGGAGAGTACCATGGGAGCGAAGCGAATTCAGCACTCGGCCATCGCATTGGCCGTCCTCATCGGTGTTGCGGCGGCCGCGCGGGCAGAGGAACCGTTTCGGATCGGGGTCGTCGAGGACTTGAACGGCACCTATTCCGGCAATGGCGGACCCAACTCCGTGCTCGCCACCAAGATGGCGGTCGAGGATTTCGGGGGGACCGTGCTGGGCCGGCCGATCGAGGTCATCGGGGTCGATCATCAGACCAAGCCCGATATCGGGGTCAATCTTACCCGGCAGCTCATCGACCAGAGCCATGTGTCGATGCTCAATATTGGCGGCTCGAGCGGCGTTGGCCTGGCGGTGCAAAACGTCGCGCGCGAGCGCAAGATCGTCTCTATCCAGAGCGGCAACTACGCCGCCTCGATTTCCGGCAAGTCGTGCTCGCCCTACGGCACGCATTGGGCCGTCTCGACCACGGCGCTGGCCCGTGCCACCGCCCGCGCCCTGCTCAGCGCCGGCGCCAAGACTTGGTATCTGGTCGAGGCCGACTACGCGTTCGGGCATGACCTGGCCAACGACGTGCAGCAGACCGTCGAGGCTGGCGGCGGCAAGGTGCTCGGGCGCACGCTGCATCCGTTGGCGACCACCGACATGTCCTCGCCGCTGCTGCAGGCGCAGAGTTCGCATGCCGACATCATCGCCTTCGCCAATGCCGGCCCGGACCTGGTCAATTCCGTCAAGCAAGCCAAGGAATTCGGCATCACCAATACGGCGGCGCTGTTGGTGTTCGACAACAACGTGGTCGCCATGGGGCTCGACACCGCGCAAGGCCTTCGCTTCCCGGTCAGTTTCTATTGGGACTCCAACGACCCGAGCCGCGCCTTCGCCAAGCGTTTCATGGCGCGCAACGGCGGCACCGCGCCGGGCATGAGCCACGGCATGTCCTACGTCGCGACCCTGCACTACCTCCAAGCGGTGCAGAAGGTCGGCAAGGACGACCCGGTGGCCGTCAGCAAGGCCATGCGTGAGATGCCGTTCACCGACGGGATGCTCAACAACCCGCGCATCCAGACCAATGGCAGCGTCGTGGTCGATATCATGCTCGTCCAAGTGAAGACGCCGGCCGAGTCGAAATCGGTCAACGACATCTACAAGATCGTGGACAAGGTACCGGGAGCCCAGCTGTTCCCGACGGCCGAACAGAGCGGCTGCACGCAGCTCGATCCGGGCTGAGCCGGACCTGGGGAGCCCCACCCGCGGCGGCCTGCCAGCCACTGTCGCGCGCCGGGTCGCGCATTAGCGGACGCAAGATCTACTCGACCGGTGCGCCAGGCCTGACATGGTTCGAGACTTTCTGCCGCACCGACGAGTTGAAGCCCCGTGTCGGGCCGTTTCTCGTCCGCGCCGGCAGCGATGGGCTACGGATCGAGGAAAGCTGGGACCATCTGGGCCTGCGCGCCTCGGGGAGCCACGACGTGGTGCTGGACGATGTCTTCGTGCCCGACGAGCAGGTCGGGGCGTTGACGGTGCCCCGCGAAGGGCCGCCGCCGCGCACGAGGTGCTGCGCCATCCGAGGTTCGACCGCGTGCGTCCGTACCTCATCGGCGAGGCCGGGCAGTTTCGATCTTCATCATTCAGCTCCTGACGCAAACTGCATGGCGGCTAAGTTTACTGTCCACCCCGAACAGCTTGTAGCCTGATTGGCATGGTTAG
>CAZZVQ010000116.1:0-16186 GCA_964657565.1 uncultured Acetobacteraceae bacterium | reverse complement strand
TGAGGTGAGGGCCATGTGGGATCACCCTCACCCAACCCTCTCCCGGCGGGAGAGGGCCTCAGAAGGGAGGTGATTAGGGGTTAGTCTTCGCTGTCGTCGGCGGCGGTTTCGGGACGGGGGCCGCTGTCTTGGCCCTTGGCGGCCGGGTCGCGGTCGACGAGTTCGATGACAGCCATGTCGGCGGCGTCACCGTAGCGGATGCCGGCGCGGAGCACGCGGCAGTAGCCACCGGCACGGGCGCGATAGCGGTCCGCGATGGGGCCGAACAGCTTGGCGACCAGCTTGGGGTCCTGCAGCTTGCTCATCGCCTGGCGGCGAGCGTGCAGATCGCCGCGCTTGCCCAGGGTGATCAGCTTCTCGGCCACCGGCCGCAGCTCCTTGGCCTTCGGCAGCGTGGTGGTGATCTGCTCGTGCTTCAGCAAGGCGTGGGCCATGTTGCGGAACATGGCTTCGCGGTGGGTGCCCGTGACGCCGAGCTTACGCCCGGCCATACCGTGACGCATGACTCAATGACTCCTAAAAGGGCTCGTCCAGCCGCTTGGCCAGATCTTCGATGTTCTCAGGCGGCCAACCCGGCACGCTCATTCCAAGTCCCAGGCCCATCGCCGTCAGGACCTCCTTGATCTCGTTCAGCGACTTGCGGCCGAAGTTCGGCGTGCGGAGCATCTCTTGCTCGGTCTTCTGCACCAGATCGCCGATGTAGACGATGTTGTCGTTCTTGAGACAGTTCGCCGACCGGACCGACAGCTCCAGCTCGTCGACCTTGCGGAGCAGGTTGCGATTGAAAGGCAGGTCGTCCTGCACCTCGTCCGGACGCGCCAGTTGCGGGTCGTCGAAGTTGATGAACAGCTGCAGCTGGTCCTGCAGGATGCGGGCGGCGAGCGCCACGGCGTCCTCGGGCGTTACGGCACCATTGGTCTCCACGACCAGCAGCAGCTTGTCATAGTCGGTCACCTGGCCGACGCGGGTCGGCTCGACCTTGTAGGACACGCGCTTGACCGGGGAGTAGATCGCGTCGATCGGGATCAGGCCGATCGGCGCGTCTTCCGGACGGTTGGCCGCGGCCGGGACGTAGCCCTTGCCGATGTTGACGGTGAACTCCATGCCCAGCTTGACGCCCTCATCGAGGGTGCAGATCACCAAATCGGGGTTCATCACCTCGATGTCGTGGCCGGTCTGGATCTGCCCGGCGGTGATCTCGCCCGGGCCGGTCGCCTGCAGCACCATCCGCTTGGGGCCCTCGCCGTGCATGCGGAGCGCGAGCTGCTTGATGTTCAGCACGATGTCGGTGACGTCTTCACGCACGCCCAGGATGCTGCTGAATTCGTGCAGCACACCATCGATCTGCACGGCGGTGACCGCGGCACCCTGCAGCGAGGAGAGCAACACGCGGCGGACGGCGTTGCCGAGCGTCATGCCGAAGCCGCGCTCCAGCGGCTCGGCGACGACGGTGGCGACGCGGTGGGGATCGGAACCGGGCTCGACGTCGAGCTTTTCCGGTTTAATCAGCGACTGCCAGTTCCTCTGAAGGACCATGGGCCAGCTCCAAACAAAAATACGCGCGGCCCATCACGGCGGCGCTGAAAAGTCGGACCCGACAGTTAGACGCGGCGGCGCTTGCGCGGGCGGCAGCCATTGTGCGGGATCGGGGTCATGTCGCGGATCGCCGAGATCGAGAAGCCGACGGCCTGCAAGGCGCGGAGGGCGCTCTCGCGTCCGGAGCCGGGGCCGCTGACTTCGATCTCGAGCGTCTCCATGCCGTGCTCGCGGGCCTTCTTGCCGGCGTCTTCGGCGGCGACCTGGGCGGCGTACGGAGTCGACTTACGGCTGCCCTTGAAGCCCTGCATGCCGGCCGACGACCAGGCGATCGTATTGCCCTGGGCGTCGGTGATGGTCACCATCGTGTTGTTGAAGGTCGCCGCGACGTGGGCGACGCCGGCGATGATGTTCTTGCGCTCCTTGCGACGGGGGCGTGCGGCGGCGGGTTTCGCCATGAGGTGATCCTAACGTGATAGAAGCCGCGAGCGGCCGAATTTGACTACTTGGTGACTTTCTTCTTGCCGGCGATCGCCACGGCCTTGCCCTTGCGGGTGCGGGCGTTCGTGTGCGTGCGCTGGCCATGCACCGGCAGGCCGCGGCGGTGCCGCAGGCCGCGGTAGCAGCCGAGATCCATCAAGCGCTTGATGTTCATCGAGACTTCACGCCGCAGATCGCCCTCGACGCGGTATTCCCGATCGATCAGCTCGCGGATGCGCAGCACCTCGTCGTCGGACAGCTGGTTGACCCGGCGTTCCTCCGGGATGCTGAGCTTGGTGACGATATCGTGCGCCTTGGCCGGCCCGATGCCGTAGATATACTGCAGGCTGACTTCCACCCGCTTGTTGGTCGGCACGTTAACACCGGCAATTCGCGCCACGCTTCATTCTCCTCGACCCCCGGGCGATTGACCCGGCGGCTGCCTTGCTGTGTTCATAACGGATCGCGCCGTTCCCGTCAGGGTTCGGCGCAGGCCGCGACTTATACGCGGCCCTCGCCGCAAGTCAACGGCTGCGTGTCAACTTACTGTGATCAACCGCGGGCGTCAAACGTGTTGCATGTGGCGGCACACAATTCCAGGCATGCGCGACCACGGAGAAATCATGCCGCCTCGCGATCTGCCGTTTGGAAGCGACACTCTCATCGTCCCCTGCTATCTGTCTAACGGGCCGAACGACCCCGGTCTCGCCGCGTGGAAGAGCGAGCATCCGGATTGGTGCGAAGCTGGCACCTGTACCCGGCCGCCTCAACCAAGACAGCGGCCCGCCGAGCGTCCGGCACAGGACGCGCCACTTCTTAGCGCGGGTGGCGGTTCGCTAGCGGCATACGGGACGCCTGCGGCGCGCCCGAACCCGCTTCCGCCCAAGGCACCCCCGGAGATCGGCACTGGAACAACTTGGCCGGCGCGACGGGAACCAGGGCGCGAGTCAAGCACCGCGGACTTGGCCGAGGAGGGTCTGCGCGCCGCGACCTTCCCCATCGGGGTACCCAGCGTCGACTGGCCGGACGGCGTTGGCCCGACGGTCGAGAAGATAGCCGCCACCAAGCCGCAGTCACTTCCTTTGATCGACGACCAGGGTGAGCCGATCATTACACCCGCCGGGCCGCGGCGGGGGCAGCCCATGCAGTTTCCAGCTGGGTTCGATCCGCACGCTTTCGTGGAACGCGGTCTCGCTGAACGCCGAAGGCAGGAGGAATTGGGGCAGGCCTCAGATGATGGCGGTGGCTCCCTTGCAGCACTCGCACTTGATC
Source organism: uncultured Acetobacteraceae bacterium (assembly GCA_964657565.1). Lineage (GTDB taxonomy): Bacteria > Pseudomonadota > Alphaproteobacteria > Acetobacterales > Acetobacteraceae > JAVVHH01. Next base: position 12,898 of record CAZZVQ010000116.1, on the reverse strand, counting down.
TGTCGAAGCTCAGAAACTTCGGCCAGGGCAAGCCTTGGGATGCTCAGCGGTTCCAGGGGAAAGTTCAAGACGAGTGGGTCGATTACGCTACCGTTGCAATCGGGCTCTATGCCGCCGCTTCTGGCATGTCTCGCGAACAGATCCTACTAATCGAAAACCGGTATGCCGGGCCAAATAGCAACTTTACTAATCCCGCAACGGGAGAACGTCCGCCAATGAGCGCGGCCTACCCAAATTTGGCTGATCGAAACGTTCAGAATACCTTGTTAGGTTTCGAACTTTACGAGTCCGCAAAATTTGGTCCAGGTACTGGAACGATGCTGGAAAAGCTACCCGCAGACTGAGATTTTACGATCCCAATCGATCGGCCAACGCGCGCCACTCACTGTCAGTGCCTTATGCTCGCAGGCGTCTTGGGCCGCAGGCTGAGGCTGTGCTGGATTTGAGTCTAAACCGTAAAAGGGAACGACCCCGACTTATTCTGCCAATTGTCGGCGGGCGCCGTGCCACGTTCGCGCATCATGCTGCGCTTGTGCGCATTGCAGCTACGGCTGAGACTGAAAACTGGGCTAGCGCCAAAGTGACGTTTCGTCGTTCCCGATACAGCCGTTCGGTCTAAGATAAAGAATGTTTATTCGCCTCGTACCTACCGATAACCCGCTCGTTAGACCGCTCCACCAACCGCATGGCAAACGCACTTGCAGCGCGTCCGAAGCCAACCACTGGTAGTCTTGCGCTCCACCCTCCGAAGTTAAGATGGGAATCGCCCGCAACGGATCGTCAGTTAGCCCGCCCACCACGAGCCCATAAGTCGTCCCGGCCATCGGGCCATAATTCTCGAGGACCTCAGACGCCTTGAGCGTACCGTCTGGTGAGACCTTCCAGTTTTGGACGTCGGTAAAACGCTGTCGGCAATCGACATCGTGCTGCCAAGGCGCGGCCCAGCCACAGGCGGCCAAGGCAATAAGCGACCATGCTAGCCAGCCCGGGCGCCGCATCTCAGGCAGGCGAGGGTTGGCGTCCATGCTTGAGCCGGGCGAGCACCGCTTCGAGCGCCGCCGTCACGTCATCGATGTCGGCCATGCCGTCGACGGCCATCATGCGGCCGCTCGCCTCGTAATACGGGAGGATGGGGGCGGTTTGGGTGTGATAGGCGGTCAGCCGGGTGCCGACGGTGTCGCGGTTGTCGTCGGCGCGGCGGGTGAAGTCGTGGCTGCCGCACACGTCGCACGCGCCGGCCACGTGCGGCTGCTTGAACACGTCGTGGTAGCCGGCGCCGCATTTGGCGCAGGTGTAGCGGCCGGCGATGCGCTCGGTCAGCGCGGCGTCGTCGACCTGCAGCTCGATCACGGCGTCGATGCGCTGGCCCACGTGCGACAGCATCTCGTCGAGCGCCTCGGCCTGCGGGACCGTGCGCGGGAAGCCGTCCAGGATGAAGCCGGCCGATGCGTCCGGCTCCTTGATGCGGCTTTCGATGATCGAGATCATCAGCGAGTCCGGTACCAGCTTGCCAGCTTCCATGATCGCCCGGGCTTCTCGGCCGATGGCGGTTCCGGCCTTGACCTCGGCACGCAGCATGTCGCCGGTCGAAATCTGTACCAGGCCGTGGACTTGCTCCAAGCGTCGGGCCTGGGTGCCTTTGCCGGCGCCAGGCGGGCCGAGCAGGATCAGGTTCATCGCGACCGCCCTTTTACGCGGGATTTGCGGATCAGGCCTTCATACTGATGCGCCAGCAGATGCGACTGGATCTGCGTGACCGTGTCCATCGTGACGGAGACGATGATCATCAGGCTGGTGCCGCCGAAATAGAACGGCACGGAGTAGCGGCTGATCAGGATCTCGGGCAGCAAGCAGACGGCGCAGAGATACAGCGCGCCGATGGTGGTCAGGCGAGCGAGGATGGTGTCGAAATATTGGGCGGTGTTGGAGCCGGGTCGGACGCCGGGGATGAAGCCGCCGTATTTCTTGAGGTTGTCGGCGGTCTCTTCCGGGTTGAACACCACGGCCGTATAGAAATACGAGAAGAAGATGATCATGGCCGCGTAGACGACCAGGTAGGCGGGTTGGCCGTGACCGAGTTGCTGGCCGATCCAAGCGACCCAGCCGTTCGGGTTCTGCGTCGAGAAGCCGGCGACGGTGGCGGGGATCAGTAAGATCGAGCTGGCGAAGATCGGCGGGATGACGCCGGCGGTGTTGACCTTGAGCGGCATGTGGGTGGAGTCGCCGCCGAACATGCGCTGGCCGACCTGGCGCTTCGGGTATTGGATCACGACCCGGCGCTGCGCCCGCTCCATGAACACCACGAAGGCGACGACGAGCACGGCCAGCGCCATGAACACGACGATGAACACCGGCGTCAGGGCGCCGGTGCGGCCGAGTTCGAGCAGGTTGGCCAAGGCGTGCGGCAGGTTGGCGACGATGCCGGCGAAGATGATCAGGCTGGTGCCGTTGCCGACACCGCGCGAGGTGATCTGCTCGCCGATCCACATCAGGAACATGGTGCCGCCGACGAGCGTGATGACGCAGGACAGGCGGAAGAATACGCCGGGGTCGATCACCGCGGAGCCGAATTGGCCGCGCATGCTCTCGAGGCCGACGGCGATGCCGTAGGACTGGACCAGGGCGATCAACACGGTCAGATACCGCGTATATTGGTTCATCTTCTTGCGGCCGCTCTCGCCCTCTTTCTTGAGCGCCTCCAGCGACGGGATCGCGGCCGACATCAACTGCACGATGATGCTTGCCGAGATGTAGGGCATGATGTTGAGCGCGAAGACGGTCATGCGGCCGAGCGCACCGCCACTGAACATGTCGAACATGCCCAGGATGCCGCCGCCGTGCTGGGACAGCAGTTCGCCCATCACCGACGCGTCGACGCCGGGCACGGGGATGTAGGTGCCGAGCCGGTAGACCAGCAACGCCCCGAGGGTGAACCAGATTCGCTTCTTGAGCTCGGTCGCCTTCGAGAGGGATCCGAGACTTAGGTTCGACGCAAGCTGCTCGGCCGTCGAGGCCATGGGCGTTCCCCTTTAGTGGCCAGTCGGCAATCACCCTGGCCCGTTCAGGCCATGACCCGGCCCACGCGGCACCATATGCGGTGTCGCGCGGCCGGGAGCAACCGTTACGCTGCTGGGGTCTCTGCGGAAGTGTCGACGGCGCGCTTGACCGTGGTGGTCACCGTGCCGCCGGCTTGCTCGATCGCGGCGATGGCGGCCGCCGAGGCGCCCGACACCGTGACGCGGACGGCGCGCTTGATCTCGCCCTTGGCGAGCAGCCGGACGCCGACGGCCTTGCCGAGCCGAACCAGGCCAGCGACTTCGAGGGCGGCTTCGGTGATCGCCTGGTTGGCGTCCAGCTTGCCGGCCTCGACCGCCTGGTCGATCGTGCCGATGTTGATCGGCGCGTATTCGGTGCGGAAGATGTTGTTGAAGCCGCGCTTCGGCAGCCGCCGGTAGATCGGGAGCTGACCGCCCTCGAACCCGTTCAGCGACACGCCCTCGCGGGCCTTCTGGCCCTTGACGCCCTTGCCGGAGGTCTTGCCCTTGCCGGAGCCGATGCCGCGGCCGAGGCGCTTGGACTTCAGATGCGCGCCGGCGTTGTCGCGGATCTCGTTGAGCTTCACTTGCCGTCCTCCACGTCGACGCTGGCGTCGCTTTCGACGACGATCAGGTGCTTGACCCGATCGATCATGCCACGGACCGACGGCGTGTCCTCGAGCTCGCGCGTGCGGCGGAGCTTGCCGAGGCCGAGGCCGGCCAGGGTCTGGCGCTGGTCCAATTTCCGGCCGAGGCCGGAGCGGATCTGGGTCACCTTGACGGTGCCGGTGGGCTTATCCGACATCGGCTGCGCCCTCCGCGGCGGCGCCGTCGCGCTTGCCGAGAATGTCCGAGACCTTCTTGCCGCGCCGGGCTGCGACGGCGCGGGGGCTGCCGCAGCGTTGCAGGGCGGCGAAGGTGGCCTTGACCATGTTGTGCGGGTTGCGGCTGCCGAGCGACTTGGCGACCACGTCGTTGATGCCGAGGGTCTCGAAGACGGCGCGCATGGGGCCACCGGCGATGATCCCGGTGCCGGCGGCGGCCGAGCGGAGCACGACGTGACCGGCGCCGAAAAGGCCCTCCACGTCGTGATGCAGGGTGCGGCCTTCCTTCATCGGGACGCGGATCAGGCCGCGCTTGGCCCGTTCGGTCGCCTTGCGGATCGCCTCGGGAACTTCGCGCGCCTTGCCGGCGCCGTAGCCGACGCGGCCCTTTTGGTCACCGACGACCACCAGAGCGGCGAAGGCGAACCGACGGCCGCCCTTGACCACTTTGGCGACGCGGTTGATCGTCACCAGCTTGTCGACGAGCTCATCACCGCCCTCGCCCCGGTCGCTGTTGCGATCCCGGTCGCGGCCGCCGCGGCCGCCTTCGCGTGCTTCACGTGCCATTGCAAATTATCCCTAGAAGGCCAGGCCGCCCTCACGGGCAGCCTCGGCCAGCGCCTTGACGCGGCCATGATACAGATACGACCCGCGGTCGAACACCACGGCCGAAACGCCAGCGGCGAGCGCACGCTCGGCGACGAGCTTGCCCACCGCCTCGGCGGCGGACTTGTTCGACCCGGTGGCGCCGCCGGCCTTGATGTCCTTGTCCAAGGTGGACGCCGCGGCGAGGGTCTTGCCCTGCGCGTCGTCGATCACCTGGGCATACATGTGCTTGCCGGAGCGGAAGACCGACAGGCGGGGACGCCCGCCGGACTTCTGACGGAGCTGGTAGCGGAGGCGCTCGCGCCGACGCTGCTGCAGATTCTGGACCGCGCTCATCTTACTTCTTCTTGCCTTCCTTGCGCCGGATCTGCTCGTTGTCGTAGCGCACGCCCTTGCCCTTGTAGGGCTCGGGCGGACGGAACGAGCGGATCTCGGCAGAGACCTGGCCGACCTGCCGCTTGTCGGTGCCGGTGACCGTGATGGCGGTCGGGCGCGGCGTGGTGATCGTGATGCCCTCGGGCACCGGGTAGATCACGTCGTGCGAGAAGCCGAGGTTGATGACCAGGTTCTTGCCCTGCACGGACGCACGGAAACCAGTGCCCTGGATCTCGAGGGTCTTGGTGAAGCCGTCGGAGACGCCCTTGACCATGCTCGCGACGAGGGCGCGCGTGGTGCCCCACATCATGCGGGAGGGTGAGTCGTTGCGCCGTGGGGCAACCGAGACCTGGTTGTCCTCGCTCTTGACCTCGACGTTGTCCGACAATTTCAGGCTGAGCGAACCCAGCTTGCCCTTGGTGGACAGGATGCCGTTGATGATTTCCACCGAAACGCCCGCCGGAACGGCGACGGGGTATTTGCCTACACGTGACATGATGCCTCCCTCGCCTAGAATACGCGGAACAGAACTTCGCCGCCGACATTGGCCGCGCGCGCCTCGCCATCGGAGAGCACGCCGCGGGGCGTCGACAAGATGGAAACACCCAGGCCGGCATAGACGCGCGGCAGGTCGGCGATGCCGGAATAGACGCGGCGGCCGGGCTTGCTGACGCGGGTGATCTCTTTGATCACCGGCTCGCCCTCGTTGTATTTCAGCTCGATACGGAGCTGGTTCACGCCGGGGCGCAGGATCTCGGCGGTGTAGCCACGGATGTAGCCTTCGCGCTTGAGGGCCTCGAGCGCGTTGGCGCGGAGCTTGCTGGCAGGCGCGACGCAGCTGGAATGGCGGCTGCGCTGGGCGTTGCGGATGCGGGTGATCATGTCACCCAGCCCGTCGGTCATCGACATGGACGGGGCTCCCTACCAGCTCGCCTTGACCATGCCCGGGAGCTGCCCGGAGCTGGCCAGCGCACGCAACATGTTCCGCGACAGCTTGAATTTGCGGTAGTTGCCGCGCGAGCGGCCGGTCAGCGCGCAGCGCAGGCGCACGCGGACGGCGGCACCGTTGCGCGGGAGCTGGGCGAGCTTGATCGTGGCCTCGAAACGCTCTTCGACCGGAACGCTGCGGTCCATGACTTGCGCCTTCAGCTCGGCCCGCTTCGCCTTGTCGCGCGTCGACATGTATTCCCGCTTGGTATTGCGGTTGACGGATGATGTCTTGGCCATCGAACTTCTACTCCTTGGAACCTGCCGGAAGCGTGCTCCCGGCGGTTTTCCGATTAAAACCTAAGCCGCGAAGGGAACGTCGAACGCCTTGAGCAGCGCCTTGGCTTCGTCATTCGTCTTGGCAGACGTTACGAAGATGATGTCCATCCCGCGGATGTCGGTCACCTTGTCGTATTCGATCTCCGGGAAGATGATCTGCTCCTTGACGCCCATGGCGAAGTTGCCGCGGCCGTCGAAGCCCTTGCCGTTCGGGATGCCGCGGAAGTCGCGGACCCGGGGCAGCGCGATCGTCACCAGGCGGTCGAGGAACTCATACATGCGGGACTGGCGCAGCGTGACCTTGCAGCCGATGGCCAGTCCTTCGCGGATCTTGAACCCGGCGATGGCCTTCTTGGCGATGGTCTTCACCGGCTTCTGGCCGGCGATCAGCATCAGTTCGGCCACGGCGGCGTCGAGCTTCTTCTGGTCGCCCGCTGCTTCGCCGACGCCCATGTTCAGCACGATCTTCTCGAGCTTGGGCACCTGCATCACGTTGCTGTAGCTGAACTGCTCGCGCAGCTTCCCGCGGATCTCGTCGCGGTAGCGCTGCTGCATGCGGGGCAGCTCTCTGGTCTCGCTCATCTGACTAACCCTCGATCACGTCGCCGGTGCTGCGGTTCACGCGCACCTTGCGACCGTCGTCCAATACCCGGAAACCGACCTTGGTCGGCTTGTCCGTCTTGGGATCCAGCAATGCGATGTTCGAGAGGTGGATGGTTGCCTCCTTCTCGACGATCCCGCCGGGCTGGCCCATGCCGGACGGCTTGGTGTGGCGCTTGGCGATGTTGACGCCCTGCACCACGGCGCGGTTGACCTTCGGCATGACGGTGAGGACCTCACCGCGCTTGCCCTTGTCGGCGCCGGTGATGACGATCACCTTATCGCCCTTCTTGATGCGCGCGGCCATTACAAGACCTCCGGCGCCAAGGAGATGATCTTCATGAACTTCTTGCCGCGGAGTTCGCGCACGACCGGGCCGAAGATGCGGGTGCCGATCGGCTCCTGCTGCTTGTTGATCAGCACGGCGGCGTTGCGGTCGAAGCGGATGGCGCTGCCATCGGCCCGGCGCACCGGGAACGAGGTCCGCACGATGACGGCCTGATGGACGTCGCCCTTCTTCACCTTGCCGCGCGGGATCGCTTCCTTGATGGAGACGACGATCACGTCGCCCACCGAAGCGGTCTTGCGCTTGCTGCCGCCGAGCACCTTGATGCACTGCACGCGGCGGGCGCCGGAATTGTCGGCGACTTCGAGATTGGACTCGACCTGGATCATGGTTCAGTCCTCCTCAAGCGCCGGGCTGTTCGGCGACGGCATCGGCGTCCGGCACGACCTCGGGCAGCTCGATCGGCTTGCCGGCTTCGTCGAGCACGGCTTGCCCCTCGGCGTCGACCAACACGGCATGGGTCTCCTCGCGGATGACCTCGCCGGTCTCGTCGACGACGGCGGCACCAGTCTCGTCATGCACCGCAGGTGCGGCGAAGCCCCGCGGACGCGGCACGGGGATGCCGTTGCGCTCGATCAGCAGCCAGGACTTGCGCTTGCTGATGGGGCGGCACTCCTCGATGCGGACGACGTCGCCGTCGGTGCACATGTTGGTGTCGTCATGGGCCGCATACTTCTTCGAGCGGCGGATAAACTTCTTGTACAGCGGATGCATGATACGACGTTCGACCAAGACGGTGATCGTCTTGTCCATCTTGTCGCTGGTCACACGGCCGGTGAGGACGCGCCTCGGCATCGTCCGAACTCCTCTACTTCTTGGCGGCGGAGGATTTGTTCTCCGCCATAATGGTCTTCACACGCGCGATGTCACGCCGGACTGCGCGCACGCGGCCGACGCCCTCGAGCTGGCCGGTCGCGCGCTGGAAGCGCAGGTTGAACTGCTCCTTGCGCAGATCGAGCAGCGTCTGCGGCAGGGTGTCCGCGCCCTTGGCGCGGAGGTCGGCTGGCTTGGTCATCAGGCGTCCCCGATCCGGGTCACGAACTTGGTGCGGATCGGCAGCTTCGCCGCGCCGAGCGCGAGCGCTTCACGCGCCAATTCCGGGGCGACGCCGTCGATCTCGAACATGATACGGCCGGGCTTGACGCGGCAGACCCAAAACTCGGGGCTGCCCTTGCCGGAACCCATTCGCACTTCGGCGGGCTTGGTCGACACCGGAACGTCCGGATAGATGCGGATCCAGACGCGGCCGGCACGGCGCATCGAGCGCGTGATGGCGCGGCGGGCCGCTTCGATCTGGCGCGCGGTGACGCGCTCCGGCTCGAGCGCCTTCAGGCCGAACGCGCCGAAATCGAGATTCGTGCCGCCCTTGGCCAGGCCGTGGATACGGCCCTTGTGAGCCTTGCGGTACTTCGTCCGCTTCGGAGAAAGCATTGCTACTAGTCCTCGTTAGCGCTGGGGCGCTTGTTCGGCGGCCCGGCGATCTTGCGCGAGCGGGTCGTGCGCCAGGATCTCGCCCTTGAAGATCCAGACCTTCACGCCGCAGGTGCCGTAGGTGGTCTTCGCCGTGGCGATGCCGAAATCGATGTCGGCGCGCAGCGTGTGCAACGGCACGCGGCCTTCACGATACCACTCGACCCGGGCGATCTCGGCGCCGCCGAGACGGCCGGAGCAGTTGATCCGGATGCCCTGGGCGCCAAGGCGCATGGCCGACTGCACCGCACGCTTCATCGCACGACGGAAGGCGACGCGGCGCTCGAGCTGCTGGGCGATGTTCTCGGCGACGAGCTGGGCATCGATCTCCGGCTTGCGGATTTCGACGATGTTCAGGCTGACCTCGGCCTTGGCCATCTTGGCGAGATCCTTGCGGAGCACCTCGATGTCCTGGCCCTTCTTGCCGATGACGACGCCGGGCCGGGCTGCGTAGATCGTGACGCGCGGCTTCTTGGCCGGGCGCTCGATCACCACGCGGGAGACGCCAGCGCCGGACAGCTTCTTGCGCAGGTGCTCGCGCAGCTTGATGTCCTCGAGCAGGAGCTTCGAGTAGTCGCGGCCGGCGTACCAGCGGCTGTCCCAGGTGCGGTTGATGCCGAGCCGGAGGCCGACGGGATTGACTTTGTGACCCATGTCTACGCCGCCTTATCTTCAGTGGCCACTTGTGCCTGCTCGGCGACCACGATGCGCAAATGGCTGAACCACTTCTCGATCCGCGAGGCACGGCCGCGACCACGGGCGTGGAAGCGGCGCATGACGATCGACTTGCCGACCTCGGCGCGGCTGACGACCAGGCGGTCGACGTCGAGCTGATGGTTGTTCTCGGCGTTGGCGATCGCGCTCTCGAGCGTCTTCTTCACCTGCTGGGCGATGCGGCGCTTGCTAAAGGTCAGCGTGGCGACGGCCTTGCTGGCGGGCATGTTGCGGATCAGGCCGGCGACGACGTTGAGCTTCTGCGGGCTGATGCGCACGTTGCGAAGGACCGCCATCGCTTCGGTCTCTTCTAGCGTGCGGGGATGCTTCTGCTTGCTCATCTCAGCCCCGCTTCGACTTCTTGTCGGCCGTGTGGCCGGTGAAGGTCCGCGTCGGCGAGAACTCGCCGAACTTGTGGCCGACCATGTTCTCGTTGACCTGCACGGGCAGGAATTTGTGCCCGTTATAGACGCCGAACGTCAGGCCGACGAATTGCGGCAGGATGGTCGAACGGCGCGACCAGATCTTGATGACCTCGTTGCGGCCGGAGTTGCGCACGGCCTCGGCCTTGCCCAGCATGTACCCGTCGACGAACGGGCCCTTCCATACGGAACGCGCCATATCAGTGCTTCCCCTTCGGACGGCGGCGGATGATCAGGCCCGCGGTCCGCTTGTTCGTGCGTGTCTTGTAGCCCTTGGTCGGCTTGCCCCATGGCGTGACCGGGTGACGGCCGCCGGAGGTGCGGCCTTCGCCGCCGCCGTGCGGATGGTCGACCGGGTTCATGACGACGCCGCGGTTATGCGGGCGACGGCCGAGCCAACGATTGCGGCCGGCCTTGCCGAGCTTCTCGTTCTGACGGTCCGGATTGCTGACGGCGCCGACGGTGGCCATGCACTCGGCGCGCACCATGCGGAGCTCACCGGATTGCAGCTTGATCTGCGCGTAGCCGGAGTCCTTGCCGACGAGCTGGGCGTAGGTGCCGGCGGCCCGGGCCATCTTGCCGCCGCCGCCGATCTTGAGCTCGACGTTGTGGATAATGGTGCCGACGGGCATCCCGGACAGCGGCATGGCGTTGCCCGGCTTGATGTCGACTTTCGTCCCAGCGACCACCTTGTCGCCGGCGCGCAAACGCTGCGGCGCCAGGATGTAGGCGAGCTCGGCGTCCTCATACTTGACGAGGGCGATGAAGGCGGAGCGGTTCGGGTCGTATTCGATGCGCTCGACCACGGCCGACATATCGAACTTGCGACGCTTGAAGTCGACGTAGCGGTAGGTCTGCTTGTGTCCGCCGCCGCGGAAGAACGAGGTGGTGCGGCCGTGGTTGTTGCGGCCGCCGGTGCGGTGCTTACCCTCGGTGAGGGTCTTGACCGGCTTGCCCTTCCAGAGCTCGCTACGATCGATCAGCACCGTGCCGCGAAGGCTCGGCGTGACCGGATTGAATTGCTTTAGCGCCATTGCCTAATTCCTCACGCCAGCCCGGTGGACATGTCGATCGACTGTCCATCGGCGAGCTGCACGTACGCCTTCTTCACGTCCGACCGCGTGCCCGGACGGCCGCGGAAGCGCTTGACCTTGCCCTTCTGGATCAGCGTGTTGACGCCGACCACGGAGACGCCGAACAGACCCTCGATGGCGGCCTTGATCTCGAGCTTGGTGGCATCGATCGCCACGCGGAACGCGACCTGGTTCCGCTCGGTCATCATGGTCGCCTTCTCGGTGATCACCGGGCTGCGGACGACTTCGAACATGCGCTCGCGCGACATGGTCGCGGCGTGCTTGCGCGCGGCTAGAACCTGACGAGTGCTCATGCGGCAGCTCCCTCGACGGCGGCCGGAGAGAGGCGCTGCTTGAGGCCTTCGAGACCGGCGCTGGTCACGACCAACATGTCGTGGCGGACGATGTCGTAGACGTTGGCACCGACGGTCGGCAGGACGTCCATGCCGATCACGTTGCGGGCGGCACGGAGGAAGCCCTCATCGACCGTGTGGTCGACGAACAAGGCGCTCTTCCAGCCGAGTTCGCGAATCTTGGCGGCGAAATCCTTGGTCTTGCCGGTGCCGCCGGCGACGCTCTCGAGCACGACCAGCTTGCCCTCGGATTGCTTCATCGACAGCGCCGAGATGAGGCCGAGACGACGAACCTTCTTGGGCAGGTCGAAGCCGTGGTCGCGCACGACCGGGCCGTGGACGACGCCGCCGGTGCGGAATTGCGGCGAGCGCATGCTGCCCTGGCGGGCGTTGCCGGTGCCCTTCTGCTTGTAGGGCTTCTTGGTGGTCCCCGACACTTCGCCCATGCCCTTGATCTTGTGGGTGCCGGCGCGGCGCTTCATCAGCTGCCACTGGATGACCCGGGCGATGATGTCGTTGCGCACGGCGGCGCCGAACAGCTCGTCGGGGAGGTCGGCCGAGCCGGCCGCTCCGCCGTCGAGAGTCTTCATTTCTACTTGCATGATTACGCCTCAGCTCCCGCTTCGGACGTCTCAGCGGCAGGCGCACCGAGGAACGCTGCCGGGAACGGCAGGCCTTCGGGCTGCTTACGCTTGATCGCGTCGCGGATCATCACCCAGCCATCCTTGGCGCCCGGCACCGAACCGCGGACCATCAACAGGCCACGCTCGGCATCGACCGCCGCGATCTCGACGTTGAGCGTGGTGATACGCTCGTTGCCGAGTTGGCCGGGCATCTTCTTGTTCTTGAACGTCTTGCCCGGGTCCTGCCGGTTGCCGGTCGAGCCGAGCGAACGGTGGCTGACGGACACGCCGTGCGAGGCTTCGAGGCCGCGGAAGTTCCAGCGCTTCATGCCGCCGGCGAAGCCCTTGCCCTTGCTGGTGCCGCAGACGTCGACCTTCTGGCCGACGATGAAGTGGGCGGCGCTCAGCGTCTGGCCGGCTTCGAGCAGAGCATCGGGGGTGACGCGGAACTCGACGAGCTTCTTCTTCGGCTCGACCTTCACGCGGGCATAGTGGCCCTTGTTCGGCTGCGTGACGTTCTTGACCTTGGCGCGGCCCCAGCCGAGCTGCACGGCGGTGTAGCCGTCACGCTCTTCGGTGCGGGCGTCGACGACCTGAACTTCATCCAAGTGCAACACGGTGACCGGGACGTGTGTGCCATCGTCCTTGAAGATCCGGGTCATGCCCAGCTTCTTGGCGATCAGCCCGGTGCGAACAACTTTGTTCATCTTCTGGACCTTAGAGCTTGATTTCGACGTCGACGCCGGAGGCGAGGTCGAGCTTCATCAGCGCGTCCACGGTCTGCGGGGTGGGCTCGACGATGTCGAGCAGGCGGCGATGGGTCCGGATCTCGAACTGCTCGCGGCTCTTCTTGTCGACGTGCGGCGACCGGTTGACGGTGAACCGCTCGATATGCGTCGGCAGGGGGATGGGCCCACGGACCCGCGCACCCGTACGCTTCGCGGTGTTGACGATCTCGCGCGTGCTGTTGTCCAGCACGCGGTGATCATACGCCTTCAGGCGAATGCGGATGTTCTGGTTATCCATGAGCCCTAACCCAACCCCAACCCTTACTTAAAGCGTGATGCTGGCGACGACGCCGGCGCCGACGGTCCGACCACCCTCGCGGATGGCAAAACGCAGGCCGTCATCCATGGCGATCGGCGCGATCAGCGTCACGTCCATCGACACGTTGTCGCCCGGCATCACCAT
>CAZZVQ010000115.1:0-16366 GCA_964657565.1 uncultured Acetobacteraceae bacterium | reverse complement strand
GCCCGCCCGCGTCGCGTTCATCACCGCCGGCAGGGTCTTGTGCCCCGCCGCCACCGCCGCCCCGATCGTCGCCTTCGAGATCCCGTTGCAGTTGCACACCTGCGACTCCGCCGGCATCTCGTCGATCGTCACCTTCTGCGACGGCGCGCCGAGGTCGAACAGCAGCGACAGCCGCTCGTCCGGCAGCGGCGAATCCCGGTCGAACGCCTGCATCAGGAACGCCGCCTTCGAGATGTCGCCCAGCAGGATACCCCCCACCAGCCGCCCATCGCGCACGATCAGCTTCTTGTAAGTGCCCTTCTTCGGCTCCTGGAACTGGATGATCTCGTCCCGCTCTTCCTTCGGCTCCGTCAGCCCCATCGAGGCCAGCTCGACGCCCATCACCTTCAGCTTCGTCGCCAGCTTCGAGCCATGATACGCCGCATCCCGATTGCGCTCCGTGATGTGGTCGGCGAACACCTTCGCCTGGTCCCACAGCGGCGCCACCAGCCCGTACACCATCCCCCGATGCTGCGCGCACTCGCCGACAACATACACGTTCATGTCGTCCACGGAACGCATATGGTTGTCCACCACGATCGCCCGCTCCACCGTCAGCCCGGCCCGCGTCCCGATCTCCGCATTCGGCCGGATCCCCGCCGCCACCACCAACAACTCGCACGCGACCGACGTGCCGTCCTTGAACGTCAGCCCCTCGACCTTCTCCGCCCCCAGCACCTCGGTCGTCGACGTCTCCGTCAGCACCGTGATGCCCATCTTCTCCATCGCCGTCCGCAGCATCGCGCCGGAAATCGTATCCAGCTGCTGGTCCATCAGGTGCTTGCCCAGATGCACGATCGTGACGTCGCACCCATGCGTCATCAACCCGCGCCCCGCCTCGAGCCCGAGCAGCCCGCCACCGATCACCACCGCCTTCTTCCCCGGCGCCGCCGCCACCATCCCCATCGTGTCGTCGATCGTCCGGAACCCGAACACGCCGGGCTTGAGCGACTTGTCCGCCATATGCAGCCCGGGGATCGGCGGCATGAACGCCCGCGACCCGGTCGCGATCAGCAGATAGTCGTACTCCTCCCGCACCCCGTTCTCGGCCACCACATACTTACCGAACCGGTTGATCTCGTTCACCCGCGCGCCCGAGTGCAGCGTGATCCCGTTCTCCCCATACCAATCCAGCGGATTGAGGTAGATCTCGTCGTAATTCTGCTGCCCGCTCAGGATGTTGGACAGCATGATCCGGTTGTAGTTGCCATACGGCTCGTCGCCGAACATGACGATGTCGAATAAATCAGCGCCGCCACGAGCAAGCACTTCTTCCACGGCCCGGGCCCCGGCCATGCCATTGCCCACGACGACCAATTTCTGCTTGCTCATGGCGCGTGCTCCCTAGATTTCCATGAAGCCGATATCGAGCACCACGTGCCCGCTCACCCCTGCGGGCGCCGCCACCAGCACGTCGACCGAACTATCCGGCTCCAGATCCTCCACCACCGCGAGCGAGACGTGGATCCCCGCCTTCGCGCCGATCGGAAAACTGCGGAACGGCTTGCCGGCGCGCACCAGATGCACCGCGATCATCGCATCGCTCGAATTGCCGGCCCGGATATAGATCATCTGCGACCGCTTATCCGCCGCCACCGTATAAGCCAGCGGCGGGCTGAGCGGCACTGAGCTGCCCAGCCCGGTCCCGGTGAACGCATAGACGCCGTTGAGAAAGCGTGGGGTGGTTTCCATTATCGCCCTTTGTCGAAAGTGAGAGTTTCTATGCGAAAACTATGCCGGAAGCCGCCCGGCCGCCTCCGCGCTCGCCGCACGCCGGCCAGGCCCCGCCCGCGCGATGTGCACCGCGCAAACCTTGAACTCCGGAATCCCTGAAATCGGATCCGTGTACGTGCTCGTCAGCAGATTGGCCACCGCCTCCCCGCCCCAGTGGAACGGGATGAACACCGTATCCAGCCGGATCGTCCGGCTCAGCCGCGCCACGAAGATCGCGCTCCCCCGCCGCGACGTCAGCCGGATCCGGTCCCCCGGCTTGACCCCGATCGTCCGCGCCATATCGGCATGCAGCTCGCAAAACGCCTCCGGATCCGCCTCGTTCAGCGACGCCACCCGCCGGGTCTGCACTCCCGTGTTGTAGTGCGCCATCACCCGCCCGGTGGTCAGGATCATCGGATAGTGCTTGTCCGGCGCCTCCGCCGACGCCCGATGCTCCACCCGATGGAACTTCGCCCGCCCATTCGGCGTGTGGAACCGCTCGGCGAACGGGCGCGGCGTGCCCGGATGATCCTCCGCCGGGCACGGCCAGAACACCCCCTGCTCCGCCGCGATCCGCTCCCACGTCACCCCCGCGTAATCCGCCGCCCCGCCCGCGCTCGCCCGCCGCAGCTCCGCGAACGCCTCCCGCGGCTCCGCCGTGAAATGCCGCCCCTGCCCCAACCGCTCCGCGATCGCGCGGATCACCTGCAGGTCCGTCCACACCCCCGGCGCCGGGTCGACCATCCGCTGCCGCAGGATGATCCGCCCCTCCAGATTGGTCATGGTGCCCTCTTCCTCGGCCCACTGCGCCACCGGCAGCACCACATCGGCGATCGCCGCCGTCTCCGACAGGAACGGATCGGCCACCACCAGCAGATCCAGCGCCTCCAGCCGCCGCTGCACCCGCGTCGAATCCGGCGCCGACAGCACCAGATTCGACCCGAACACCAGCAATGCCGAGATCGCCCCGCCGCATTGCCCCAGCAACTTGCCCGCCGGCACCCCCGGCGGCGGCAGGCTCTCCGCCGGCACGCCCCACACCGCCGCCACATGCGCCCGGTCCGCCTCGTTGGCCAGCGACCGATAGCCCGGCAGCTGGTCCGCCTTCTGCCCGTGCTCCCGCCCGCCCTGGCCATTCCCCTGCCCGGTGAACGTCCCCCACCCCGCGCTCGGCCGCCCCGGCAGCCCGAGCGCCAGCGCCAGATTGATGAAGCTCAGCACGTTGTCCACGCCGCTTCTCTGCTGCTCCGGACCCCGCCCGGTCAGGATGAAGCTCCGCCGCGACCGCCCCAGCAGATGCGCCACCTCGACCAGCCGCTCCGCCGGCACCCCCGTCGTCCGCTCCGTCCGGTCCGGCCACCACGCCGCCGCGACCCGGCGCACCGCATCGAACCCCTCGGTCCGCTCTGCGATATACGCTTCGTCGATCAGATGATCGCGGATCACGATGTGCAGCAGCCCGTTGGCCAGCGCCGTATCCGTCCCCGGCGCCGGCTGCAGGAACATCGACGCTGCGGCCGCCGTCGCCGTCCGCCGCGGGTCCGCCACGATCAGCGTCCCGCCTTGCGCCATCTGCGCGTCGAAATACTGCATGATCGGCGGCATCGTCTCCGCCGGGTTGCTGCCCACGATCAGGATCGTATCGGCGCCCGGAATGTCCGACAGCGGAAACGGCAACCCCCGGTCCAACCCCAGCGCCCGGTTGCCCGCCGCCGCCGCCGACGCCATGCAGAACCGCCCATTGTAGTCGATATGCCGCGTTCGCAGGCCGACCCGGGCGAACTTGCCCAGCATGTAAGCTTTCTCGTTCGTCAGCCCCCCGCCGCCGAACACCCCCACCGCATCCACGCCACCCTTCCGCTGCGCCGCAACGATCCCATCGCCGATCCGCCCCAGCGCCTCCGCCCAACTCGCCGCCCGCAGCGCCCCGCCCTTCGCGTCCCGCACCAGCGGCGTCGTCAGCCGGTCCGCCGACTGCAGCGGCTCCGCTGCCGTCCACCCCTTCCGGCACATCCCGCCCCGGTTGCTCGGGAAATCCCGCGCCGCGGTGATCAACCGCCCGGGATCAGCCGGATCGGCGACCAGCTCCATCGCGCATTGCAGCGCGCAATAGGGGCAATGCGAGCCCGTCGCCAAGGCTCAGACCCACCCGCCAAGCAGGCCAAGGGAGCTTCGGTCGATCATCCTGGGTAGATCTTATGCAAGAATTGCACCGAAGCTGCGATGCACCAGCAACTACCAACCAACCGCCTGCGACGCAATCCTTCATGCGTGACTGATCGCATCAGAAGCATCTGCCCGACAAAAGGGCAGTTCCTGTCCAAATCCCAAAGTTTTCCAAACGGCAATCGCTCGAAACGACACCGTCATCCCCTATCTTCCCGGCCATGAACGCGATCAATCCCCGCCGCCGCCTCGTCGTCATCGGCAACGGCATGGCCGGAATGCGGACCGTCGAAGAAATCCTCGCCCGCACGCCCCATCAGTTCAGCATCACCGTCTTCGGCGCCGAGCCCCACCCGAACTACGACCGCATCATGCTCACCCCGGTGCTCGCCGGCGAGAAGACCTTCGACGACATCGTCATCAACGACCGCGCCTGGTACCAGGCCAACGGCATCGAGCTGATCGCCGGCGAGCGCGTCTGCCACATCGACCGCGCCGCCCGCGTCGCCCACGGCGAACACGGCACCGCCCGCCCCTACGACATCCTGCTGCTCGCCACCGGCTCCACCCCCATCGTCCCGCCCCTACCAGGAAGCGACCTCCCGGGCGTCGTCACCTTCCGCGACATCGCCGACGTCCACCACATGCGCGCCGCCGCCGCCCGTGGCGGCAACGCCATCGTCATCGGCGGCGGCCTCCTCGGCCTCGAAGCCGCCAACGGCCTCCACCAGGCCGGCATGCACGTCACCATCTTGCACCTCATGCCCACCCTCATGGAGCGCCAGCTCGACCCGGCCGCCGCCGCCCTGCTCCGCGCCGACCTCGAACGCCGCGGCCTCCACATCCTCACCCAAGCCGAAACCACGGCCATTCACGGCGACCCCACGGGCGTCCACTCCGTAGAACTGAAGGACGCTACCCTCCTCCCCGCCCACCTCGTCGTCATCGCCATCGGCATCCGCCCCGACATCCACCTCGCCCAAGCCACCGGCCTAGAAACCAACCGCGGCATCGTCGTCGACGACCGGATGCGCACCCCCGACCCCGCCATCTTTGCCGTCGGCGAGTGCATCGAGCATCGCGGCCAAACCTACGGCCTCGTCGCCCCCCTCTGGGACATGGCCAAGATCGCCGCCGACGCCATCACCGGCACCGCCGACACCGCCTACGCCGCCCCCATCAGCGGCACCAAGCTCAAGGTGACCGGCATCGACATGTTCTCCGCCGGCGACTTCACCGCCCACCCCGGCACCGAAGAGCTCGTCTTCCACGACCCGGCCCGCGGCGCCTACCGCCGCCTCGTCCTCGAGGACGACACCCTGATCGGCGCCGTCCTCTACGGCGACGCCACCGACGGCCCCTACTACCTCAGCCTCATCCGCACCGCCCAAAAACTAGGCCCCGACCGAGCCACCCTCATCGTCGCCCAACGATCCGCCGCCCCCACCGACCCCGCCGCCATCCCCGACACCCAAGAAATCTGCGGCTGCAACGGCGTCTGCAAGGGCACCATCACCGCCGCCATCAAGTCCAAGAACCTGACCACCCTCGACGCCGTCCGCGCCCACACCAAGGCCTCCGCCTCCTGCGGCACCTGCACCCCGATCGTCGAATCCCTCCTCAAACGAACCCTCGGCGCCGCCTACACCGCCCCCCAGGGCGAGAAGCCGATGTGCAGATGCACCCCCCACGGCCACGACGCCGTCCGCGCCGAGATCCTCGCCCGACCCCTGAAGACCATCCCCGAAACCATGGCCACCCTAGGCTGGACCACCCCCGACGGCTGCCACGTCTGCCGCCCCGCCCTGAACTACTACCTCCTCTGCGCCTGGCCCGGCGAATACGTCGACCAAGCCCAGAGCCGCTTCGTCAACGAGCGCATGCACGCCAACATCCAAAAAGACGGCACCTACTCCGTCATCCCCCGCATGTGGGGCGGCCAGACCAGCGCCCGCGAACTCCGCGCCATCGCCGACGTGGTCGACAAATTCGCCATCCCCACCGTCAAGATCACCGGCGGCCAACGCATCGACCTCCTCGGCGTCAAGCGCGAGGACCTCCCCGCCGTCTGGCGCGACCTCGGCGCCGCCGGCATGGTCTCCGGCCACGCCTACGGCAAGGCACTGCGCACCGTGAAGACCTGCGTCGGCTCCGAATGGTGCCGCTTCGGCACCCAGGACAGCACCAGCATGGGCGTCGCCATCGAGCGCATGACCTGGGGCAGCTGGCACCCCCACAAGGTCAAGATCGCCGTCTCCGGCTGCCCCCGCAACTGCGCCGAGGCCACCTGCAAGGATGTCGGCGTCGTCGCCGTCGACAGCGGCTGGGAACTCTCCGTCGGCGGCAACGCCGGCATCCACCTCCGCCCCACCGACCCCCTCTGCAAGGTCGAAACCCCCACCGAAGTCCTCGAATACTGCGCCGCCTTCCTCCAACTCTACCGCGAAGACGCCCGCTACCTGGAACGCACCGCCCCCTGGGTAGAACGCCGCGGCATCGCCTGGATCAAAGCCCGCATCGTCACCGACGCCGCCAACCGCAAAGCCCTGAACGACCGCTTCCTCCACGCCCAAACCTTCTCCCAATCCGACCCCTGGGCCACCCCCGCCGAAGCCCAATACCAAACCTTGCTCCCCGCCGAATGACCTGGCTCCCCATCGGCTCCTTGGAACAAATCCCCCGCCAAGGCGCCCGCGTCGTCGCCACCGCCAGCGGCGACATCGCCGTCTTCCGCACCGCCGACGACCAGATCTTCGCCCTATCGGACCGCTGCCCCCACAAAGCCGGCAAGCTCAGCCAAGGCATCGTCCACGGCCACGCCGTAACCTGCCCTCTCCACAACTGGATCATCGACCTATCCACCGGCCAAGCCGCCGCCCCCGACACCGGCTGCACCCCCACCATCCCCACCCGCCTCCAAGCAGGCCAAATCCACCTAAATCTCCCCCCGCCCGACCCTCGCCCCACTGCCTCTCCTGCCCCCTCTCCCTCCGGGAGAGGGCCGGGGTGAGGGCTCACCCCCCCAAACACCCCAATTGTTGCACTGCAACATAGATCGGGTGTTAACTCCCACCATGACCCACTACCCGACCGCCGCCCTCACCAAAGCCCCAACCCAGCTAACCCGGCCCACCACCTCAACCCGCCTAGCCCTCCTCGCCCTCGCCGCCGGCGGCTTCGCCATCGGCACCACCGAATTCGCCGCCATGAGCCTCCTCCCGCAACTCTCCGCCGGGCTCGGCATCGACGAACCCACCGCCGGACACCTCATCAGCGCCTACGCCCTCGGCGTCGTCGTCGGCGCCCCCACTATCGCCATCCTCGGCGCCAAGCTCCCCAAGCGCAGCCTGCTCATCGCCCTCATGGCCTTCTTCGCCCTGGCCAACCTCGCCTCCGCCCTGGCCCCCACCTACGCCTGGATGCTCGCCTTCCGCTTCCTCAGCGGCCTCCCCCACGGCGCCTTCTTCGGCGTCGGCGCCCTCGTCGCCGCCTCCCTCGTCCCCCGCCCTCGCCGCACCCAGGCCGTCGGCCGCATGATGCTCGGCCTCACCGCCGCCACCATCGCCGGCGTCCCGCTGGCCAACATCGTCGGCCAATGGGCCGGCTGGCGCTGGGGCTTCGTCATCGTCACCGCCCTCGCCACCCTCACCGCCGCCATGATCCTCCGCTTCGTCCCCCACGTCGCCGCCGAACCCGGCGCCAGCCCCCTGCGCGAACTCGGCGCCCTCCGCCGCCCCCAGGTCTGGCTCACCCTCGGCACCGGCGCCATCGGCTTCGGCGGCATGTTCGCCGTCTACACCTACCTCGCCTCCACCCTCACCAACGTCACCGGCACCTCCGACGCCATGATCCCCGTCGCCCTCATGCTGTTCGGCGTCGGCATGACCCTCGGCACCATCGTCTGCGCCTGGGGCGCCGACCGCGCCCTCATGCCAACCGCCGGCCTCACCCTCCTCTTCGCCCTCGTCACCTTCCTCCTCTACGCCCCCGCCGCCACCCATCTCGCCACCATGCTGCCCATGATCCTCTTCATCGGCTGCAGCGGCGGCCTCGGCGCCGTCCTGCAGGCCCGCCTCATGGACGTCGCCGGCGACGGCCAAACCCTCGCCGCCTCCCTCAACCACTCCGCCTTCAACACCGCCAACGCCCTCGGCCCCTGGCTCGGCGGCATGGCCATCACCGCCGGCTACGGCTGGACCGCCACCGGCCCCGTCGGCGTCGCCCTCGCCCTCGCCGGCCTCGCCATCTGGGCCATCTCCTACGCCCTCGACCGCCGTTAGCAGCACCCCCCCTTGGCGCGACGCCCAATCACCAAATATGCTGCCCTGAGCTTTTGAGGGAAACGTCCATGGCAAAATTTGGGATGGCGCAGCCAGTCCGTCGCGTCGAAGACCCCCGCCTCCTCCTCGGTAACGGCCGCTACACCGACGACATCGCCCTCGCCGACACCGCCGTCGGCGTCGTCCTGCGCAGCCCCTACGCCGCCGCCACCATCACCCGCATCGACGTCACCGCCGCCCGCGCCGCGCCCGGCATCCTCGGCGTCTACACCGCCGCCGACCTCGAGGCCGACGGCATCGGCCCCCTCCCCTGCGGCATCCCGCTCAAGAGCCGCGACGGCACCGACCGCGCCGACCCGCCCCATTCCGTCCTCGCCGACGGCGCCGTCCGCCACGTCGGCGACCCCGTCGCCTTCATCGTCGCCGAGACCCACCAGCAGGCCCGCGACGCCTCGGAACTCGTCGACATCGAGTACGACATGCTCCCCAGCATCACCGACCTCGCCGTCGCCATGGAGCCCGGCGCCCCCCTGGTCTGGCCCAACGTCAAGAACAACGTCGTCTTCGACTGGGAAACCGGCAACAAGGCCAAGACCGACGAACTCTTCGCCCAAGCCGCCCATGTCTCCAAGCTGACCGTCGTCAACAACCGCATCATCGTCAACTCGATGGAGGCCCGCGCCGCCCTCGCCGATTACGACGGCGACCGCTGGACCCTGCACACCAACACCCAGGGCGGTTGGGGCATCAAGACCCTCCTCGGCACCGCCGTCTTCAAGGTCGATCCCGAGAAATTCCGCGTCGTCACCCCCGACGTCGGCGGCGGCTTCGGAATGAAGCTCTTCCTCTACGCCGAGCACGCTTTGACCTGCTACGCCGCCCGCAAACTCGCCCGCCCCGTCAAGTGGACCAGCGAGCGCAGCGAAGCCTTCCTCTGCGACACCCACGGCCGCGACAACATCACCCAGGGCGAGATCGCCGTCGACGCCGACGGCAAATTCCTTGCCATCCGCACCCGCAACGTCGCCGGCATGGGCGCCTATCTCAGCACCTACGCCCCCTTCATCCCCACCGGCGCCGGCACCAAGGTCCTCGCCAGCGTCTACGGCTTCCAAGCCGCCTACGCCAACGTCATCGGCGTCTTCACCAACACCAGCCCGGTCGACGCCTACCGCGGCGCCGGCCGTCCCGAGAGCAACTACCTCGTCGAGCGCCTGATCGACACCGCCGCCTACGACCTCGGCATCGACCGCATCGAACTCCGTAAGCGCAACATGGTCCCCCCCTCCGCGATGCCCTACCGCACCGCCATGGACCAGCTCTACGACAGCGGCGACTTCCACAAAGTCCTCGACCACGCCATGGAAAAGATCGACTGGGCCGGCTTCCCGACCCGGCGCGCCGAAAGCGAGCGCCGCGGCAAGAAGCGCGGCATCGGCATGGCCTACTACCTCGAAGCCACCGGCGGCGCCGACACCGAACGCGCCGAGATCCGCTTCGCCGACGACGGATTCGTCGACGTCTACGTCGGCACCCAGAGCACCGGCCAAGGCCACGAAACCGCCTACGTCCAGCTCATGGAAGACCAACTCGGCATCGATCCCGACAAGATCCGCATCAAGCAGGGCGACACCGACACCATCCCCACCGGCGGCGGCACCGGCGGCGCCCGCAGCCTCTATTCGGAAGGCCAAGCTATCCTCGTCACCGCCGCAAGCGTCATCGACAAGGGCAAGCAAGCCGCCTCCGAGGCCCTCGAAGCCGCCATCGCCGACATCACCTTCGAAGCCGGCCGCTTCAGCATCGTCGGCACCGACCGCTCCATGGACATCTTGGCCCTAGCCGCCCACCAACGCGGCAAGGACGGCGCCACCCAGCTCGACGCCGCCGAGATCGCCCAGATCAGCGCCCACACCTACCCCAACGGCTGCCACATGGCCGAACTCGAGCTCGACCCCGAGACCGGCTCCGTCACCGTCCTGCGCTACATCGTCTGCGACGACGTCGGCAAAGCCGTGAACCCCATGATCGTCCGCGGCCAGGTCCATGGCGGCGTCGCCCAGGGCGTCGGCCAAGCCGTCATGGAACACACCGTCTACGACGACACCTCCGGCCAGCTCCTCTCCGGCAGCCTGATGGACTACAGCCTCCCCCGCGCCGCCGACCTCCCCGACATCGAGGTCGACCTCATAGAGGTCCCCTGCCTCAGCAACCCCTTGGGCGTAAAAGGCGCCGGCGAAGCCGGTGCCGTAGGCAGCCCCCCCGCCACCATCAACGCCATCGTCGACGCCCTCCGCAGCGCCGGCGCCAAGACCATCGACATGCCCGCCACCCCCGAACGCGTCTGGCAAGCCCTCCAAGCCGCCTAACCACCAACCCCCTCCCTCCCCCCTCTCACAACGGCGCGCCCTCTCCGCCTCTCCCTCCGGGAGAGGGCCGGGGTGAGGGAAAGCCCCAAGCCGAACCTCCAACCCTTGGAGTCCCCATCCTCCACCCCGGCTCCATCACCGACATCCCCGGCATAAAAGTCGGCCACCACACCGACCCCCGCCGCCCCACCGGCTGCACCGTCATCCTCGCCGATGCCGGCGCCACCGCCGGCGTCGACATCCGCGGCGCCGCCCCCGGCACCCGCGAAACCGACCTCCTAGACCCCAGCACCCTCGTCGAGAAAATCCACGCCATCCTCCTCTCCGGCGGCAGCGCCTACGGCCTAGACGCCGCCACCGGAATCATGCGCTACCTGGAAGAACACGGCATCGGCCACCCCACCGCCCACGGTCGTATCCCCATCGTCCCCGCCGCAATCCTCTACGACCTCGGCGTCGGCGACCCCGCCATCCGCCCCGACGCCGCCGCCGGCTACGCCGCCTGCCAAGCCGCCACCACGGTCCCACCCGCCCAAGGCTCCGTCGGCGCCGGCACCGGCGCCACCGTCGGCAAGCTCTTCGGCATGTCCCGCGCCATGAAAGGCGGCATCGGCACCGCCTCGATCAAGCTAGGCAGCATCACCGTCGGCGCCATCGTCGCCGTCAACGCAATCGGCGACGTCCACGACGGCCCCACCATCCTCGCCGGCGCCCGCGACCCCGACGGCCACCTCCGCGCCGGCACCACCGCCGCCATCCTAGCCGGCGACCTCCCCCCGGCTCTCCAACCCGGCATGGCCACCACCATCGGCGTCGTCGCCACCGACGCCACTCTCACCAAGGCCCAGTGCCGCCGCCTCGCCCAGCAATCCCACGACGGCCTCGCCCGCACCATCGACCCGGTCCACACCATGCTCGACGGCGACACCATGTTCGCCCTCGCCACCGGAACCACCGACCTCCCCGGCAACATGCTCGTCCTCGGCCTCATGGCCACCCGTGCCACCGAAGCCGCCATCCTCAACGCCATCCTAGCCGCCACCCCCCTCCCGGGCCTCCCCAGCGCGTCCGACCTCAAGCCGCGCTAGCCGCCCCCCCCCAGCCCATCGTTGCCGCGCCTGCTGCAGCCGTCAGCTTAGAAGCGTCCCGCCGACTCTGGCCAGTAGGGTGGGCTTCAGCCCACCTCCTCCACCGCCTACCCTCACGTCGAATAATTCTGATGCGGCTCGTAGAACCCCACCCCCTCCGCCACCAGATCCGGCCGGTTGGCGACGATCCCCGCCCGCTCGGTCTCGCTATCCGTGTAGAAATGCGTGCCATACAAGCTGTCGAAGAAACGATACACCGGCGTGTCGCCCGGCTGCGCCGTCGCGTGCTCGTAGAAGCTGCTCGTCGGCTCATACGTCAGGTCCGGCCGTGCCGCGATGACGCTGTCCCGCTCGCTCGCGCTGGCCGTGAAGAAATGCGTGCCATGGATGGTGTCGAAGAACCGGAACACCGGCACCGCATTCGGATCGCTCGCCGCCACCGCGACCGCCTGCAGCCCGATCCCGCCCGGCCCCTCCGGCGTCAGATCCGGCCGGGTTGCCAACACCGTCGCCGCCTCGCCCGCATCGGACGTATAGAAATGCGTCCCCAACGACGTGTCGAAGAACCGATACACCCCGATCGTCTGCGGCGTCAGCGCCACCAGCGTCCCACCCGCGCCGTCGCTGACCAACTGATAACTGGTATTGGCCGCCGGCGCGTTGAGCGTGATGGACCCGCCGCCGCCCGTGACCGTGTTCCCGGTCAGCGCCACCGCCGTGGTGCCCACGAAGTCGATCGTGTCGCCGAACCCGAACGTCGAGACGCTGTTCGCCCCCGACACCGCATGCACCTTGAGCGTCCCCGCCCCCGCGAAGGCAACCGCGTTGCCGCTCTGCAGCGTATACAAATCCGCCGTCCCGCCCGCGATCGAGACCGTCGGCGCCGTCAGCGTGCTGCTCTGGTCCACCGTCAGCGACGCCCCGGCATCGATCGTCAACCGTCCCGTCACCGCCAGCGTGCCGCCACCCGTCACCGCGACCGTCGCGGTGCCGCCGACCGTATACGTCCCGCCATTCTTCTCGACGCCGCCGAACACGGCATCCCCGCTCGCCGTCAGCGTCGACCCGGCCCCCGTGATCGTCAGCGACCCGGTCCCCCCGACCCCAGCCCCCACCGCCAGCGCCGCCTCGGCATCCGCGTAGTTCGCCCCGCTCGACGCCGTCGCCCCGTTCGCGATCGTCAGCGACCCGCTGCCCTGCGAACCGACCGTCAGCCGATAGTTCGACGTCGTCAGCCGCGACCCGCTCCCCGTCACCGTCACCGTGCCCGTCGTCCCGGTATCGGACCCGATGACCATGGCCGCGTTGTTGATCGCCGCCGCAGTCGCTTGCAAAAGCGAGCCGCCCTGCACGATCACCGTGCCCTTCGCGCCGGTCCGGTCGGTGCTGCCACCCACCGTGATGGTCGTATCGGCCACCATCGAGCTGCCGCTATCCACGATCAGCGTCCCGGTCGACCCGCGATAGCCGACATCCAGCGCGGCCAGGCTGTGCAACACGCTGCTGTTGGTGATCCGCGCCGTGCCGCTGCCGCCGAAATACAGCGGGCTGTTCGCCACGCCGCTCGCATTCAACGTCGCCGTGCCATCGCCGATGACGACGTTGTTGGCACCCACCGTGCTGGTCGCCGCCGACCCGCCCGTGAACGTGCTGCCGCCATCCACGGTCAGCGTCGCACTCCCCTGCCGCCCGATATACACGTACCCGGTCGCCGTCACCGTCGACCCGGCCGTGACGTTCACCGTCCCCGTCCCGGCCCGACCCACCGCCAGCGCCGAGATCTGCGTCGAATCGACCGATGCGAACACCGCCGTCGCCCCCGCCGTCACGGTCAGCGTGCCGGTTCCGGTCTGCCCGATCGAAGCCCCGTTCGGCGTCAGGTTGACCGTCGACCCGGCCCCCGTCACCGTCAGGCTGCCCACCGCCCCGGTCGACGCCGTCGTTCCGCCGACATACAGCGAGAACGACGTCGTGTTCCCGCTCTGCGTCGACAGGATTTTCCCACCGCCGCTCACCGTCAGGCTGCCCGCCGTGTTCGCCCCGTTGGCGATGATGATGTAGTTGCCCGCCGCCGTCGTCCCCGTCAGCGTCCAAATCCCGGTCAGGCCCGTAGTGAGGCTATTGTCCGTAAAGAAATTCGCCGTCGTGTTCCCCGAGAACACCCACGGCCCGCCTCCCGCGACGTTGAGCGTCCCAACCGCTCCAGTGCCACTGATCGTCCCCGAATTGGTGCTGAAAGTGGCGGTGTCGGATGTCGACGGCACCACCGCCGGCGACCAGTTCGACGCCGTGGAAAAGCTCCCGCTGCTCGTATTCCAAGTGTAGGTGGCCAATTTCAGCTCCTTTTGCGCAGCGAAACAAAACTACATCGATCACGCAATGAACAC
Source organism: uncultured Acetobacteraceae bacterium (assembly GCA_964657565.1). Classification (GTDB taxonomy): domain Bacteria; phylum Pseudomonadota; class Alphaproteobacteria; order Acetobacterales; family Acetobacteraceae; genus JAVVHH01. The sequence continues at coordinate 2,324 of CAZZVQ010000115.1, read as the reverse complement.
AATCACGCGCCCGCCGATACCTTGAGTCTCGTCTAGATCGGCCTGAACGGCACCCTATCCCCAGTCTCGGTAACGAATACGAAGCCTTTACCAGATCGAAGAACCTGGTCGCATCGCCTGCGGCCTGGCACACCGCCTGCTGTGTCGAAATTGACGCAGATCGTTCCGTTGGTTACGGTGTAGCTTCCTGGGTTGCCACCTTTGTAAGTATACCTGCCGTCGACACTGTAGGTTGCTGTGTCTGCTCCGATCCGAACGCTGCGTCCACTGATCATGCCTTGCAGCTCGGGAGCCGGGACTGCATTCGGGTCCGTCGAAATCGCCGCAGCACAGCCTGCAGCCAACAAAATAAAACACCAAGTAGCCATACGCGCAGCCATACTTCCTCCTTGCTGAGAATTGTTTCAAGAGTCGAAGTCAAACCGATATCGCCGCCCCAACCCGCGGTCATCCCCAATTTTAGGGACAAGCGATACGGTCGCGCTAAGCTACACACGGGCCGGATCGGAGTGCGCCGAAGTGACCTGGGATGAGGCGGCGTGGGACGATCTGGTCAGCGACCTATATCTCTCGGCCATCGATCGTCACGCCGCGTCCCGGGTGCCGGACCGTTTCGCCGCCCTCACCGGTGGTACAATCGCGTCGCTCTGGCGCTTGCGCCCGCGCGATGGCGCCGTCCTGGGCGAACTCATGACCAACGGCACCGCAGAAGCCGCCGCCGCCTACCGCGACCATTACTATCAGCATGACCCATGGGGCGACGCGGTGCACCAGGCCCGCTACAACGCCGTGCTGCGGGGCGCCGAAATCGTCGACGATGACACCCTCGCGCGCAGCACCTACTACAACGAATTCGGCATCCATCACGGCATGTTCCACATGATCGGCGCCCTCGTGCCTCTCGGCCCCAACCAGCGCGGCCCCAACCAGCTCGGCGTCATCTCCATCTTGCGGCCCCGCGAGGCCAGCGCCTTCGACGCGCCCGACATCGCCGCGTTGAACCGCGCCTTGCCCCACATCCACGCAGCCTTCCGCCTGCGCGAGCAACTCGATGCGGCAGCGACCGCCCTGCGCACCGAAGCCCTCGACGCGGCACTCGCAGGATTCGGCCTTCCCGCCGTCATCCTCGACGGCCACGCCGCCATCGTGCGCGCCAACGCCCTCGCCGAAGCCATCCCCTGCGTGCGCCACGCCATGACCCGGCGCACCAACCCCCATGGCCTCATGCGCCTCCCGGCCGGACCGGGTCACGAGCGCTGGGCCCTCCTCATCGCCGCCGCCGCCAGCGGCCAAGCCGGCGGCAGCTTCCGCCTGCGCGACGGATCCCGCTCCTACGTCGCCACCATAACCCCTCTCCCCGCCCCCTTGGCCGCCCTTGCTGGAGGCGTCCCTCCAGGCCGCGTCCTCCTCCTCCTTCGCCCCCTGACCCCCCAACCCTGCGCCTCTCCCGCCGCAACCACCTTCGGCCTAACCCCCGCCGAAGCCGAGGTCGCCGCCGCCCTCTCCGACGGCCTCAGCCCCACTGAAATCGCCACCGCCCGCGGCGTGAAGATAAGCACCGTACGCACCCTGCTCCAGCGCGCCCAGGACAAGACCGACACCCGCAATCTCCGCGCCCTCGTCCGCCTCTTGGCCTCCCTGACCTGACCCTCCCCACGACCGCCGAACAAATCCCTTGCCCCCATCACCAAGAAAATGTTCCTACTCCCCCGTGCCCCAGCCCATCCCCTTCACCCGTCGCCTCCCGGCCCATCTCCTCCCGCCGCCCGCGCGCCCACCGGAAACCCCCGAGGCCCGCCGCGACCGCCAGCTCGACCTCACCCGCGAACTCACCGACCTCAACATGATCGCCGCCCGCGACGCCGCCCACCGCATCGCCACCCGCGACCCCGATCGGCCCGAGGACGCCCCCGCCGCACAAGACCCGACCCTCGCCCTCGCGCGCGCCACCCGCGCCGTCACCAGCGTCATCAACATCGAAAACCGCATCGCCGCCGGCGAGCAGGCCGCCCCCTTCACCCTCGAAGATCCCCGCGCCCTCGCCTTGCGAACCGTCCTCCACCCCCTCGTCGCCCACGAGCCCGACCCGGCCCGCCGCCGCGCCATCCGCAACCGCATCAACGCCCGCATCGACGACGCCCTCGGCGCCGACCTCGACGACGACATCCCCCTCGGCCAGATCGCCTGCGTCATCGCCGCCGAGCACGGCCTCACCCTCGACGTCGCCAAGCTCCCCGACGAATTCGTCTATCCCCCCTCCGAGATCCCCGCCCCCCGCCGCCCCGAGCCGCGCGATACCGGTCCGCGCGATCCCGACCTGCGCG
>CAZZVQ010000114.1:0-16376 GCA_964657565.1 uncultured Acetobacteraceae bacterium | reverse complement strand
CCCCAACTCCGTCACCCCCGGGCTTGACCCGGGGGCCCACGCTGCATCGAGCGCGGCGCTCGACGTCCTGGGTTGCCGGGTCAAGCCCGGCAATGACGGAAGGGAGGATCACGGCCACTCGGCTATGCAGCCACCTTGAACGTCCGCGGCAACCCGGCGCGCGCCACCGCCCCGTGCCGCGGCTCGTCCGGCAAACCCTCCTGCAGATAGCTTCGCGCCGCCACCAACCGGTCCAGGTCGATCCCCGTCGAGAACCCCATGCTCTCCAGCATGAACACCAAATCCTCCGTCACGATGTTGCCCGACGCCCCCGGCGCATACGGGCATCCGCCCAACCCGGCCAGCGACGCGTCGAAACTCCTGATTCCTTCCTCCAGACCCGCCAACGCATTCGCCAGCCCCAGCCCCATCGTATCATGCAGATGCAGCCCCTCCAGCTTGCCGCCGATCGCCGCCCGCACCGCGCGCACGACCTCGCGGATCTGCCCGGGATTGCCGTAGCCCACCGTATCGGCCAGCGCGACCATGTCCGCCCCCGCCTCCGCCAGCGCCGCGGCGACCGAGACCACGCGCCTTGTCGGCACCAGGCCGTCGATCGAGCAGCCGAACGCCGTCGAGCACGCGCCCTCGACCTCGATCCCGCGCCCATCCGCGCGCGCCCACTCGACGACGCGGCGCACCTCGGCCACTGCCTCGTCCGTGGTGCGGTTGGTGTTGGCGCGGCTATGGCCCTCGCTGACGCTGACCGGGATCGTGACCCGCTTGGCGCCCGCATCGGCCGCGAGCTGCGCGCCCTTCAGGTTCGGCGCCAGCGCCACGATGACGCACGGCAGCTCACGCACCGCGCGCACCACCTCGCCGGTATCGGCCATCGACGGGATCAGCTTCGGCGGCACGAAGCTGCCGACCTCGATCTCCGGCAGGCCCGAAGCGGCGATGGCGCCGATCCAGCGGATCTTGATCTCGGTCGGCATCCGCGTCTTGGCCATTTGCAGCCCATCGCGCGGCCCCACCTCGCATACCGTCACTTTCTCGCCCATGCCGTCCCCCGCTGGTTTCTCGATCTAGCCTGCGCACATCCGCACGACACGGTTGCGTGATGCAAGTATGCGCATTTGGCGGCGGGCAGCAGACTACGGTAGGTCATCACCATGCGTGTAGTTCCTCTCATTGTCGTCCTGCTTCTCGGTTCGGCAGGTGTCGCGGTGGCGCAAGGCGGACCGGGCGGCCCGCCCGCCGTCGGCGTCATCGCCGCCAAGCGCACCTCCGTGGTCGAGGAGATCGAGTTCGTCGGCCGCATCCAGGCGATCAACCGGGTCGACCTGATCGCGCGGGTCACCGGCTTCATCGAGAAGCGGCTGTTCGTCGAAGGCTCCGAGGTCAAGACGGGGCAACTCCTCTACCAGTTGGAGCGTGGCCCGTTCGAGGCCCAGGTCGCGGCGCAGGCCGCGAGCGTGACCCAGGCCGACGCGACCGTGCAGAACAACGGCCTCAAGCTCGGCCGGGTGCAATCCCTGCTCAACACCCCCGCCGGCCAGCGCAGCCTGGTCGACGACGCCATCGCCGCCCAGCGGACTGCCCAAGCACAACTCCTCGCCGCCCAGGCCCAATTGCGCCAATCCCAGATCAACCTCGATTATACCGACATCAAGGCGCCGATCGACGGGCTCATCAGCCGGACCAGCATCACGGTGGGCAATGTCGTCGGACCCAGCGCCGGCACGCTGGCGACGATCGTCAGCCAGGACCCCATGTACGTCACATTCCCCGTCTCGGTCCGCGCCGCGCTGGACCTGCGCGATAAATACGCCAGCAATGGCGGGTTCGACGCGGTCAAGATCCGGCTCCGCCTGCCGACGGGCAAGTTATATCAGCAGTCCGGCACGCTCAACTACGTCGACAACACCGTCGCCACGAGCACCGACACGCTGGTGCTGCGCGGCACCGTGCCCAATCCATTGCGCCCGGGCGCCAAGCCGGGCGAGCCCGGCGCGCGCGAGTTGTCCGATGGCGAGTTCGTGACGGTGCTGTTGCAGGGCGTCGCGCCGATCGAGGCGATCGGCATCCCGCGCGCGGCGGTGCTGTCGGACCAGCAGGGCAACTACGTCTGGGTCGTCGGCGACGGCAACAAGGCCGATCAACGCCGCATCCAGCTGGGGCAGAGCACACCGGAGACGGCGGTCGTGTCCTCGGGCGTGAAGGAGGGTGAGATGGTGGTCGTCGACGGCGTCCAACGCGTCCGGCCCGGCGCGGTGGTCAACCCCGGCCCAGCTGCCGCTCCGCCCACCATCGCCGCCGCACCGAAGACGTAAGCGATGATTTCCTCCGTCTTCGTCGACCGGCCGCGCCTGGCGATCGTCATCGCGATCATCATGACGCTCGCCGGCGCGTTGTCGCTCATGCGCATCCCGGTCGCGCAGTTCCCTGACATCGTGCCGCCGCAGGTGCAGGTCACCACCCGTTACCCCGGCGCCTCCGCCTCGGTGGTCGAAGCCACCGTCGCCCAGCCGCTCGAGGCGCAGGTCAACGGCGCCGACCGCATGATCTACATGAAGTCCAACTCGGGCAACGACGGCAGCTACGGGCTGACCGTCTCGTTCGAGCTGGGCACCAACCCGGACATCAACACCGTCAACGTCAACAACCGGGTCCAGGCCGCGCTCTCGCGCCTGCCGCAGGAAGTGCAGCGCCAGGGCGTGACGGTGCAGAAGCGCTCGTCGGCGATCCTCGAATTCCTCGCCTTCAGCAGCGAGGGCGCCGCCCAGAGCCCGCTGTTCATCAGCAACTACGTCACCATCAACGTGCTCGACCGGCTCGGCCGCGTCCCCGGCGTCGGCTCCGCCTCTCTGTTCGGCGCGCTCGACTATTCCATGCGCATCTGGTTCGACACCGCGCGCCTGGTCAGCCTCAACCTGTCGGCCGGCGACATCGTCAATGCGATCCAGCAGCAGAACGTGCAGGCCCCGGTCGGCCGCGTCGGCGCCCGGCCCACCAGCGACGACACGCAGTTCCAGATCAACCTGCAGACCACGGGCCGGCTGACCACGTCGGAGGAATTCGGCAACATCGTCCTGCGCGCCAACCCGGACGGCTCGCTGCTGCGGTTGCGTGACGTGGCCCGGGTCGAATTGGGAGCGGCGACGCAGGACAGCGAGAGCCGGCTGAACGGCAACCCGGCCGTCACGGTCGGCGTCTACCTGGCGCCCGGCGCCAACGCCGTGCAGACCAGCCAGCGCGTGCAGCAGGCGCTGGACGATCTACAGACCCGCTTCCCCGAGGGCCTGAAATCCAACGTCTTCTACAACAGCTCGAGCTTCGTCTCCGACACGATCGACGAGGTGCTCAAGACCCTCGGCGAAGCCTTCGTCCTGGTCGTCGTCGTCGTGTTCCTGTTCCTCGGCAGCTTCCGCGCCACGCTGATCCCCACCTTCGCCGTGCCGGTCAGCCTGATTGCGACCTTCGCCATCCTGCTGACGATCGGCTACTCGGCCAATACCGTCTCGCTGCTGGCCATGGTGCTGGCGATCGGCATCGTGGTCGACGATGCCATCGTCGTGGTCGAGAACGTCGAGCGCGTGATGTCGGAGGAGCCGAACCTCACCCCGCAGCAAGCCACCAAGAAGGCGATGGGCCAGATCACCGCCCCCATCATCGCCATCACCCTCGTCCTGCTCTCGGTGTTCGTGCCGATCGGGTTCATCCCCGGGATCTCCGGCACGCTGTTCCGCCAGTTCGCCGTGACGATCTCGGTGGCGATGCTGATTTCGGCGATCAACGCGCTGACGCTCTCGCCCGCGCTGTGCGGCGTGTTCTTGCGGCCGCATCACGGGCCGCGGCGCGGCATCATGGGCCGTATCGGCCGCGGCATCGACTGGGCGCGCGACGGCTATGCCTCCATCGTCAGCCGGCTGATCCGGCTCTCGGTGCTCTCCCTCGTGCTCGTCGGCGTCTGCGTCGGCGGCATCGTCGCACTCGGCGCGCGGACGCCCACCGGCTTCCTGCCCGAAGAGGACCAGGGCGCGTTCTTCGTCGCCGTGCAATTGCCCGACGCCGCCAGCGTGACCCGGACGCGGGACGTGGTCACCCGCGTCGAGGCGATCGCCAAGACGTTCCCGCAGATCCAGAACGTGCTGGCCATCGTCGGCTTCTCGCTGCTCGACGGCAGCAACCAATCCAACGCCGCCTTCATGGTCATGCGCCTGAAGCCGTTCGCCGAACGGACGGCGCCGGGCGACAAGGTGCAGGCGATCATCGGCCGCATGTTCGGCCAGTTGCAGCAGATCCGCTCGGCCAACGTGTTCCCGTTCAACCTGCCGCCGATCATCGGCCTGTCGACCTCCGGCGGCTTCGAGTATCAATTGCAGAACCTCGAAGGCGCCGAGCCGGCCTCCATGGGCTCCGTCCTCAACGGCCTGCTCGCCGCCGCCAATACCGACCCGGTGCTCACCCGCGTGTTCAGCACCTACAGCGCCACCACACCCTCGATCTTCCTCGACATCGATCGCGAGAAGGCGCAGGCGCTCGGCCTCTCCATCAGCAACGTCTTCACCGCGTTGCAGGCCACGCTCGGTGGCATATATGTCAACGATTTCAATCTGTTCGGTCGTGTTTGGCAGGTCAACGTCCAGGGCGAGGCGGCCGACCGCACCGACATTCCGGCGATCTGGCAGATTCAGGTCCGCAACGATCGCGGCCAGATGGTGCCGATGCGCAGCATCGCCACCGCACGCATCGTGCTCGGGCCGCAGACCATCAGCCGCTACAACAACTACCGCTCGATCAGCATCAGCGGCTCGCCGAAGCCGGGGGTTTCGTCCAGCGCGGCGCTCGCGGCGATGGCCGATGTCAGCAAGCGCGTGCTGCCGGCCGGCTACTCGTTCGAATGGACCGGCACCGCCTATCAGGAGGTCTCCGCCTCCGGGCAGACGGCATACATCCTCGGGCTGGCGGTATTGTTCGCCTATTTGTTCCTGGTCGCGCTGTATGAGAGCTGGGTGATCCCGATCCCGGTGCTGCTGTCGGTGACGGTGGGTGTGCTGGGGTCGTTCGCCGGGCTGCTGATCGCCGGATTGTCGCTGGATCTATACGGTCAGATCGGCCTGGTGGTGCTGATCGCGCTGGCGGCCAAGAACGGTATCTTGATCGTCGAATTCGCCAAGGATCAGCGCGAAGCCGGCAAGAGCATCCGCGAGGCCGCTCGCCTGGGAGCGGCGACCCGGTTCCGCGCGGTCATGATGACCTCCATCGCCTTCGTGCTCGGCCTGATCCCGCTCGTGACGGCGCAGGGTGCGGCGATGGTCAGCCGCCGCGCCGTCGGTACACCCGTGTTCGCCGGCATGCTGGCGGCGTCGGTGCTGGGCATCTTCCTAATCCCCATGCTCTACGTCGCGTTCCAGTCGTTGCGCGAATGGAGCAAGGAGCGCTTCGGGGGCCGCAGCACCGCGCGCGAGCACGCCGACGCGGCGGAGTAAGCGTGTACGAGCGCCTTGGTAACCTTGCCGTAGGCTGATTCGGCAGAGTCGTAGGGTGGGTGAAACCCACCATCGGCGGCCGACCCTGCATTACGAGTCGCGGGCAAGCCTCTCGCGCACGAGCGCCTTGGTGATCTTGCCGTAGGCGGATTTTGGTAACGCGTCCCAAAATACGATACGTTTCGGGATTTTGTAGCGCGCGACCTGTCCGTCGATCCAGGTGAGCAGCCCGGCCTCGTCCAAATCAGCGCCATGCCGCAGCACCGCCGCTGCCACGCCGATCTCGCCCCAAACCGGATCGGGCATGCCGACGATGGCCACCTCGGCAAGCGCCGGGTGCGCCAGCAACTTCTCCTCGATCTCGCGCGGATACACGTTGGAGCCGCCGGAGATATACATGTCGGACGCCCGCCCGGTGATGAACAGGTAGCCGGCCGCATCCATGTGGCCAAGATCGCCGGTGCGGAACCAGCCATTGCGGAACGCTTTCGCGTTGGCCTCGGCGTTGTCGTAATAGCCGGCGAACACCGCCAGGCCGCAGACGCAGATCTCGCCGGTCTCGCCAGGCGGCATCTCGGCACCCTCCCCGTCTTGGATCGAGATCTGCATCCCGGTCCGCTCGTATCCGCACGTGCCCTCGCGGGCGTGGTCCTCGTCATCATGCAGGTGCGGGGGCAAAACCGTGATGTTCCCGGTGACCTCGCCGAGGCCGAAATATTGGACGAGCACCTTGCCGAGGATGCGCAAAGCGGTTTTCTGGTCCTCGCGGTACATCGGCGCGCCCGCGTAGATGATGGTGCGCAAGGAGCTGTGGTCGTATTCGTGGACGGCTTGGTGCTCGACGAGCATTTTCAGGATGGTCGGCACGGTGAACATGTTGGTGACCTGCCAGCGCTCGACGAGCGACCATGCGATCTCCGGGTCGAGCCGGTCGGATTCGGGCAGGATGCTTTTCACCGCGCGCGCGACTTGGACCAGCAGATGGATCCCCGCGCCGTGCGAGAGCGGGGCCACGACGAGCGAGGCATCCTGTGGCGTCATGCCGGGCATCAGGTCGCAGAGGTGGTTGGTGATGACGAAACCCATCTGCCCGTGCGTCAGCACCGCCGCCTTCGGACGTCCCGTCGTGCCCGACGTGTAGAAGAACCAACAGGGATCGTCATGCTCGACATCGGCCACGGGCGCCGCTTGCCCGTCATGCCGTTCGGCCATCGCGTCGTAGTCGGAGAGCGAAATGGCCAGGCGTATGGTCGGCGCCGCCGCGCGCACCGCGTCATGATGCGCGGCGAACTCGTTCCCGAAGATCATGACCGACGCCCCGCTGGAGACGGCGACGTAGGCGATGTCGTCGGGTGTCTGGCGGAAATTGGTCGGAACCCACACCGCGCCGAGCCGGAAGCAGACGAACATCGACTCGACCAACTGATTGCAGTTCCTCGCCTGCACCAGCACACGGTCGCCCTTACCGACTCCCCGCCCCGCCAAGGCCGCCACCATTGCATCGACCCGGCGATCGAGGTCTGCCCAGCTCCAGGACCGCTCGCCCCACACGAGACCGATCTCGTCGGGATGGCGCCGGGCCGCCTGGCGCAGAACATGGGACAGGTTCATCACCCGCTTGGTCACGGGAACCACGCCGCCTCGGGGTGCTCGCCGGCTCGGATCGGTACTGTTCATGGCGGCAGATTGGCGACTGCGCCGACTCTCGGCAATGACCGCGGAGGGTTCGTCCGACGCGAGCAGGAAGGTTCAGGCAGCCTCTTGGTGGGCGTATCGTGTAATGAGATTGGCAATTAACGGCGCTGGGAGCGGCTTGCTGAAAAGATAGCCTTGTAGTTGCTCGCAGCCTTCGCGGCGAAGAAGGGCGTATTGTTCTTCAGTCTCGACGCCCTCCGCCACCACACTCATCCCGAGGGATCGACCAAGGCCGAGCACAGCGCGGACGATCGCTAGGCAGTCGTTGCTGTCGTCGAGGGTGCGGATGAAGCTCTGATCGATTTTGATCTTGTCGAACGGGAAACGGCGCAGATAGCTCAAGGACGAGTAGCCGGTGCCGAAATCGTCCATCGAGATGCGAACGCCGAGGCTGCGGATGTCATGCAGGATGGCCATGATGGCCTTGCTATCCTGCAGTAGCACGGATTCTGTCACCTCCAGCTCGAGCCGGGTTGGAGGCAGACCGGAGCGCTCGAGGATCGCGGCGACGTCACTGGCGAGGGAGGCGTTACGGAACTGCAGCGGCGATAGGTTCACGGCGATCTTGATCGTATCAGGCCAGCGCAACGCCTCCACGCACGCGCGCTCGAGAACAATCGCGCCGAGCCGGCCGATCAGGCCCGTCTCCTCTGCTACTGGGATGAACTCGGCGGGCGACACCATACCCCGCGTCGGATGGCGCCAGCGGACGAGCGCTTCGAAGCCACTGATGTGCTTCGTGGTCGTGGTGATGAGCGGCTGATAGTGGACTTCGAATTGGTCGACCTCGACCGCCTCGCGGAGATCGACTTCGAGCAGGCGGCGGGCCTGCATCAAGGCGTCCATCTCGGCCTCGAAGAACCGGTAGGTTCCGCGCCCGTCCGACTTGGCGCGATAGAGGGCAAGGTCGGCTTTCTTCAGCAGGCCATCCGCATCGTCGGGTTCGTGGCCGTGGATGGCGATGCCGATGCTGGCGCCGATGGAGAGCTTGTTGCCGTTGATGTCAAATGGCTCGGCAATGACGGCGAGGACCCGTTCGGCGAGCCGCTTGGACCCGTTCGGCTGCGTTTCGGAGCATTGGATGATGCCGAATTCGTCGCCGCCGAGGCGCACGACAGTGTCGCCCACCCCCACTTGGGCGATTAGACGGCTGGCGACCTCACACAGCAGGCCGTCGCCCACGGGGTGACCGAGCGTGTCGTTGACGCTTTTGAAGTGATCTAGGTTCAGGCACAGGATGGCGAGCCCGTGGCCGCGACGCGCGTCGGCGAGCATTGCATCCATCTGCTCGCGAAACAGCAGGCGATTGGGCAGGCCGGTCAGAGTGTCATGACGCGCGATGTGCGCCATGCGAGCCTCGCTGCGATGCCGTTCGGTCACATCCTCATAGGTGACCACCCAACCGCCGGAGTTCATCGGCCGTTCCGACACGGCAATCGCACGCTCATCGTCCAGCGTACGCGTGTATAGTCGCGGTTGCCGCTCCTCGTTCTGGTCGCTGACCAGCAGCAATGCCGGCAGCGCCTTGGTGAGGAGATCACCGACATCGATGGTGGCGAACATCTCGCCAAAGCGTCGATTGTGCACCAAGATCCGACGTTCATCGTCGAGCATGCAGAGACCCTGCACCATATTATCGAGGGCGATCTCGAAACGGAGATGCTCGGCCGCGATCTCGGATGCGTGAGTTGAGGCCTGCAAGGCCATCAAGTCGTTGATCCGATGCATCTTTTCGGCAATGCTTCGCTGCATGGTGTCGAGCGCGCGCAAGAGAATGGCGGTCTCTCCGGAGCCGACCGCTTGGATCGGGTTGTCGAGCTTGCCTGAAGCGATGTTGGTTGCGATGCGGACTGCATGACGCACGGAAGGGACGATTGCGCGGCTCAGGAGGACGGTGATCGTCATAGCGACCGCGACGGAGATCCCCATCACCATCCACGTCTGCATCTCGACGTGCGCCACCAGCTTGACGGTCTCCCGGCGATACCGGAAGCCGTCTCCCGCATTGATCTCCACGGCCGATTCGAAGCGATCCTCGATTTGGGTGACTAGTTGCCGCTCGGCAGGATGGCCCGCCCGGATCTGTTCCTGCAGAAAACCGACCTGCCCTTGCAGCCACGTCGCGGCCTTGGCGCCTTCTGGCGATAGAGCCCGGTCATGGGCGACTTGAAGATCGCTGAGTGCAGAGTCGAGCTTCTCCTCGATGAGGGGTTGCCTGTCGCCGGGCGTGACGGTCAGTTCGTCCGAGACCGAGAGTACATTGTTCTGGGCCGAGCGGAGATAACTCATCGACATGAACGCGTCGTCGTAGAGCCGGAAGGCGATGCGGCCGAGCTCAGCCTGACTGTTGCGGGCGAGCAAACCGAAGGCGATCGTTACCGCGGTAAGGCTGAGGCACCCCAGGAGTATCTTAAGCCGGATCGACATTAGTTGCCCATGAAGACGTGGGGGTCACGCCATTATCGGCCGGTCAGCTTAATTTCGGATTAACTTCGCTCATTCTACGATCACGTTCAGTAACATTTTCGGGTGAATTTCACACTTGACCTCGAAGGTGCCGCTGGACGGGAATGTGACATCAACGGTCTGACCCGGCGGCTGCTCGTTCGAGGAAAATTTGAACGTTTTCGAGTCGACGTAGAGTTGGTGCAAAAACTCGTCGACATTGTTGAACCGTATCGTGCCCCCGCGCTGGATGTGCACCTCGCGCTGCGAGAATGCCCGGTGGAACTGGTTCACGACCGTCGGAGCGGCGGCGAGAGCCACCATCAAGGGGCAAAGAACCAGCGCTGCGCCCAGCGCGGTGCACCTACGCATCAGCGGGTGACCACGTCGCGCTGCATCGGCGCGAGCAAGGCGATCAGGCGGTTCTGCACGGGGTAGGAGTAGCCGAGTTGCTCCATCGCCGTCTGCATATCCTCGGCGACAGCGTTGAACTGACGGTTCGCAAGGTGGAGCCCCTTATGGGCTTCGGCCATGGAACGGCCGTTATACTGACAGTTCCCGCCGCTGAGCGCGCAGACCTGGTCGACCAACATTCGCTGCAGCCGCACCAGGTTCACATCGTCGAAGACCTCGGACACCCGGGGGTCCTTGGTCCAGATCGAGACGGTTTGTTTGATCAATTGCTCGATCCCTGGCCTTTGACCGAGGTCGTCGAACAGGGAGGCGGCAAGCGCACGGTGGCCACTGATGAAGAGCATGGCGCCCAGCAGAACAGCGCGCTTGCGAGATGACATCGGTCAGAATCCTGCCTGAAGGGATACGTAGACGCCGCTCTGGCTGGTCTGACCGGCGATGTGGCCGAGATTGGCATAGGCCAGGGTGGCAGAGAGGTTCTTGTTGATGAACCAGGCGGCAAACAGGTCCCACGCATTGTCTTCGCGCGCGAACTTCAGGTTGTCGGGCTTGGTGCGCACTTCGCCGCCGACGGCGACGTTGCGGTTGAGCAGGTAAGCGATACTGCCCTCGAACTGCGCGCTGTAACCGTCGTCACGGTCACCGCCGAAGCCGAGCAGGCCAAATTGGTTCGCGCGTGTGGCACGGACGGTCGCATTGACCAGCAGGCTCTGCGCGAGGAACAGCTTGGTCGCGGCAACATAGAAATCGACACCATCGGACGAGCGCGCGCCGATCGCAGCGAGCAAGGGACCGCGGTTATTCGCCTTGTATTGCGCACCGACCGAGATTTGCGGCCACCACCGGTCCTGATCATAGACGGCGTCGCCGAACACGCGGATTTTCACTCCCGCGATGTTCTGGTCGATCATGTAGTGCTTGCCGAGGCCCAGTTTGGAGCCGACCGCCCGCAGATCGAGCCACTGGCGGGTGAAGGATACCTCGACCCGGTCATACAGACCGATCGCCGCGCCGGCCGAGTGCAGGTCGAAATTGCTGGTGTGCACGTAGGTGTAATGGGTGTTGCCGCCGACCGCATCGCGGGTGCCGTAGCCGGTGATCAGGGCCCAGGGGACGATGCCGCCGCCGCCGGCGCCCTCGATCTGCGTCACCCCGGCGGTCGCCAGCAACTTGCCGCTCTCCGGCGCCCAATCGAAGTGGTCAGGCGTTGGCGCATCGGCCCGAGCCTTGCCGGCCGACACGGCCGCGAGGAGGAGCGCAAGCACGATTCCGCATCGGACGATTTTAGACATCGAGGCCATGGGAGCGAGTAGGCCTGAAAAACCTAAACGCTTTGTCAACGGCAGCGCGATTCTACGATAATTCGAAGCCGAACTCACCGAATTCGGTCAGGAAAACCGCCACGGCAGAGCTGGCTCCCTGAGTAGGACTCGAACCTACGACCGAGCGATTAACAGTCGCTTGCTCTACCAACTGAGCTATCAGGGATCAGGCGGGGGTTCCTATAACGCTGCTGCCGGTGAACCGCAACCCGCGCATGCCGGCAAAGCGAGATCGTCGGGCCAATCAAGGGAGCGGTCGTCGCGCGAGGACAGCTAGACTTCGCGCCGCCTTCTGTGGCATCGAACGGCGACGCCGGTCCGCCATGCGGATCGGGCGCGCGGGTGTGGTGGAATTGGTAGACGCGCCGGACTCAAAATCCGGTTCCGCGAGGAGTGTCGGTTCGAGTCCGACCACCCGCACCACCGTGGACCCGCCCTCCCCTCACATTCCCAGGGCGCGGCGGTATAGGTCGAGCAGGGTCTCGGCTTCCTCGATTTCGGCGGGCTCCTTCTTGCGGATGGTGATGAGCTGGCGGATGACCTTGACGTCGAAGCCGGCCGATTTCGCCTCGGCGTAGATGTCCTTGATGTCGGAGCCGAGCGCCTTGCGCTCCTCTTCGAGCCGTTCGATCCGCTCGATGAGGCTGCGCAGCCGGTCCGCCGCGATGCCGCCGACGTCGGGGGTGTCAGTCTCGGTTGAATCCAGCGCCATCGTCTGCCTCGGTTTTCAGGGATGCCGGGCTTAGCTTTTCCGCCAGTGCTGGGTCAATGCTCACCGAACAGTGCGTCGCGCAGCGCGGTCCAGCTCGCGCGGTCCGGGGCGGCGATCATGCCGCCGGTGGTCGAGGCCGGGCTGTAGGGGGAGCCATCGAGGCGGGCGACGTAGCCGCCGGCTTCGCGGTACAGCAGCTCGCCGGCGGCATGGTCCCACGGCATCAAGCGGTGAAACACCAGGAAGTGGCACGACCCGGCGGCGGCCAGGCGATACTGGTGCGCGGCGCAGCGGTAGTCCCATGCGCCGGCCAAACGGGGGAGCCGGGCGCAGACTTGCGAGCGGGTCGGCTCCGGCATGAACCGCCAGGAGAGCGCGCCGTCCATCTCGCCGACCGCGGCCGGTGCGGCCACGCGCAAGGCGTCGACGCCGCCGTCGCGGCGCTCCATCCAGGCGCCCTCCCCGTCCAGCGCGACGGCGGTATCGTCGCCGACCGGGTCGTGGATGATGCCGGCGACGGTGCGGCCGAAGCGGGTGACGGCGACCATCACGGCGAAGAGCGGCAGGCCGGCGGCGAAATTGGAGGTGCCGTCGATCGGGTCGAGGATGAAGCAGAGTTCGGCCGCGGCGATGCGGTCGAGCAGCGACGGGTCCTTGGACGCCGCTTCCTCGCCGACCACGGTGGCGGCGGGGTAGCGGGCGAGCAACGCCTGGGTGAGCTGTGCCTCGGCGGCCTCGTCGGCGATCGTGACGATGTCGAGTGGGCCGGTCTTGGCCTGGACGTCCTCGGGGCGCAGGGTGCGGAAATGCGGCATCACCGCGGTGCGGCCGACGGCGCGGACCAGGGCGACGAGGTCGACCAGTTCGGCCCGGGTCACGCGCGCTTGTCCTCCTCGAAGCGGGCGCGGTCGGCCGGAAGCAGCCGCACCTGCACCCGCATGCCGTCGTCGCGATCGTCGCGGGCCAGGACCTCGCCATGCTCGTAGAGCCAGGCGAGGCGGGCGCCGTCGCTGGAGTCGAGATGGTAGTCGAGCAATTCCATGCTGGCCGAGATGCGGCGGTCGATCGCGTCGCGCAGGGCGTCCAGCCCGTCGCCGGTCATGGCGGAGACGGCGATGGCGCCCTCGCGCGCCTGCACCTCGCCCGTGCCGCCGAGCAGGTCGGCCTTGTTCAGCACCTCGATGGTGCGGCGCGGCCAGCCCTCGTCGAGCGCGCCGTCTCGGACCATGCCGTCCAGCACGCCCATCACGTCGGCCCGCTGCGCCGCGCTGTCCGGATGGGCCACGTCACGCACGTGCAGGATGATATCGGCCTCGGCGACTTCCTCCAGCGTGGCGCGGAAGGCCTCGACCAATTCGGTCGGCAGGTCGCTGATGAAGCCCACCGTGTCGGACAGGATGACCCGGCGGTTCGAGGGCAGCCGGATGCCGCGCATGGTGGGATCCAGCGTCGCGAAGAGCTGGTCTTCGGCGTGGACGTGGGCGCCGGTGAGGGCGTTGAACAGGGTCGATTTGCCGGCGTTGGTGTAGCCGACCAAAGCGATGATGGGATACGGCACCCGGCTGCGGGCGGCGCGGTGCAGGCCGCGGGTGCGGCGGACCTGGTCGAGCTCCTTCTTCAGCCGAACCATACGGTCGCCGATCAGGCGTCGGTCGGCCTCGATCTGGGTCTCGCCGGGGCCGCCGAGGAAGCCGAAGCCGCCGCGCTGGCGTTCGAGATGGGTCCAGGAGCGGACGAGCCGGCTGCGCTGGTAGTCGAGATGGGCGAGTTCGACCTGCAGGGCGCCCTCGCGGGTGACGGCGCGCTCGCCGAAGATGTCGAGGATCAGCCCGGTGCGGTCGATCACCTTGCACTCCCAGGCGCGCTCGAGGTTGCGCTGCTGCACCGGGCTGAGCTGGGCGTCGACGACGGCGACGGCGACTTCGCTGGCGTGGACGGCCTGATGCACCGCCTCGACCTGGCCCTCGCCGAGCAGGGTGGAGGAGCGGCGGGCGCGCAGCGGCAGCACGGCGGTGTGCACGACGACGAGGCCGATCGAGGCGGCGAGCCCGACCGCCTCGGCCAGCTGGGCCTCGGCGGCGCGCGACGCATCTTGCCGGAAGGGACGTTCCCAGGGCAGGATGACGGCGGCGCGCGTCGGGCCGGCGCCGCGATGGGCCGGGGGTTTAACCAGCGTCGGCCGCAGCCGCTTGCTCCACGCCAGGTTCGGCCTTGCTGGCGTCGAACAACTGGATGGGGGCGCCCGGCATGACGGTGCTGATGGCGTGTTTATAGACGAGCTGGGTATGCCCGTCGCGCCGCAGCAGTACGGAGAAATTGTCGAACCACGTGATGATGCCCTGCAGCTTCACCCCGTTGACGAGGAAGACGGTGACCGGCGTCTTGGCCCGGCGCACATGGTTCAGGAAAACGTCCTGAACGTTTTGGGACTCTTTGGCCACGTTCGTGTCCTTTGTTGCCGTGCCGGTTGACCCGGCACGCATGTTGTCCAGGACCGGCACTCCGGCCCCAGAGAGTATGACCCGCCTCCACCGGACGGCCGGCCCAATCTAGCCATGTGGACGGCGACCGCAACCATACCGATCGCGGCGGTCAGAACGCGCCGCAGCCGGGGGTGCTGACGAGGCCGACCGCGCGTTGGTCGAAGCGGCGGCGGTAGGCGTCCATGATGGCGGCGATGCCGGTGCGGAAGGCCGGGCTGTCCGGGGCGGCGACGACCAGGAGTTCGGTGGGCTCGCGCCCAATGAGGCGGGTGGCGGGATCCTGCCATTGGCCATAGGCGTCGGTGATGGTGAAGCCGGCCGGCAAGGTGGGGGTGATGGTGTCGGCGACGAAGCGCTGCCAGGCGCGGCGGCTGATCAGGCCGGCGCCGCGCATGCTCTGGCCGAAGAAGAGCTGCACGACGAGCAGGGGGGACTGGCCGGGGAACGGGCAGGCGGGCGCTTGCGCCAGGGCGGGCGCGGCGGATAGCGCGAGGAGCAGAACGAGGCGCTTCACGAGACGGCTTCGAGGCCGCACCAGGCGGCGATGGTCAGCGCCAGCACGGCGGTGACCTGGTGGACGGAGTCGAGGCCGACGCTTTCGTCGATGCCGTGGATGTTGTCGCTGTCGGGGCCGTAGCAGGTCGCCTCGGTGCCGCCGAGCACGTAGTGGCGGGCGTCGGTCAGGCCGGCGGCGGCGTAATGCGGCACCGCCTGGCCGGTCAGGCGGCGGTGCTGGGCGGCGATGGTGCGGCTGATCGCCTGGTCGGGCGGGAACAGGCAGCCATCGGCCATGAAGCCGGCGAAGCGGACCGAGAGGCGGGCGCCGCGCAGGCGGTCGTCGGTTTCGGCGTCGGCGACCAGCGCCTCGATCTGCGCCTTGACGTCGAGGCAGGACATGCCGGGCATGACGCCGACGCGGACGCCGAGCGTGGTCTCGGTGGGGACCGAGGAGTTCCACTCGCCGCCCTGCAGGGTGCCGATATTGACGTTGATCGGGTGATTGTCGGCGGCGAAGGCGGGGTGGCGGTGTTCGGCGCGGTTGAGGTGGTCCTCGAGGGTGCGGAACCGCTCCATGACGACGTAGGCGGCCTCGATGGCGTTGACGCCGTCGTGCTTGTTGCGGACATGGGCGGGCTTGCCGATGATTGTGACCCAGGCCCAGACGACGCCGACCTCGGCGACGTAGAGGGCGGGGAAGCCGGGGCCGGGCTCGGGGATCAGGCAGGCGTCGGGGCGGGGTAGCGCGTGCATCACGGCGAGGGCGCCGTTGCCGGTGCATTCCTCCTCGATCACCGCGGCGAGTTGCAGCGCGGCGGCGGGCTGCCAGCCGGCGCGGCGCAGCGCCACCAGCGCCATCACCATGGCGGCGCAGCCGGCCTTCATGTCGGCGGCGCCGCGCCCGTACATCCGGCCGTCGCGGATGCTGGGCGTGAAGGGCGGGGTGGTCCAGAGCCGCTCCGGCCCGGTCGGCACCACGTCGACATGGCCCTGCAGCAGGAGGGAGCGGCCGGTGGCGCGGTGGGGGCGGTGCAGCGCGACGACGTTCTCGCGGCCGGCATAGTCGATCAAGGGGGGCGACCAGCCGGGCTGGCGGCCGAGCGCGTCGGGATCGACCGGAACGCGGGAGGGAGAGAGCCCGGCGTCGCGGAAGGCCGTCTCCATCACGGTGAGCGCGCCGTGCTCGGCGCCGAGCAGGCTCGGCTCGCGCACCAGGGTCTCCAGCAGCGCGACGGTCTCGGCCTCGACGCCGCGGGCGGCGTCGAGGATCGCGGTCTCAATCGAAGCATCCATGCCAAACCCTAATCCTCTCTCTGGCGACTGGCGACTGGCGACT
>CAZZVQ010000113.1:0-16476 GCA_964657565.1 uncultured Acetobacteraceae bacterium | reverse complement strand
CGCAGAATTGGCGCAGAATAAGCGCACATCCCTCCCCCTCCCCGTGTCGGACGGCGTGTGTGGGGAGGTGGGGGCGTGAGTGAGCGGGCGATGCAATTTGGCGAGCAAGCGCACCTTGCGTTCACCCGCAGCGTCTACGCCAATTGGAAGGGCTGCAACCGCGGCGAGGTGATGTCCGGCTGGGGTGACGCCGCCCACATGTGCGACGCCATTGCTGCCGACATCCTCCGCGAAGGCACCGTGCGCGGGAAGGTTCGCAAGGATGCCCGTGCCCAAGCCGCGGCGGTCAAGCGTGCTGGCGATGCGATCTGGGCGATGCGCGAGACGGTGAAGATTGGAGGGGCGCGGTGAGCGATGTCGTGAAGGCGAAATGCTGCACGCCGAAGACGGCTTACCAGTTGCTGCGAGGTGATCGGCTGGTGGGTTTAGCGCTCGCGATGTCGAACGGAACCTGGGCCGCGTTTTCGTGCGATGGGCATGAGGACTGTCTCTCGTCCCAAGCGTTCAACAGCCCACAATCGGTGGCGAAGTGGGCTCAACGGACTGGGCTTGGCGCATGACCCTCATCCCCCGAGCCGCTACCCTCGCGCGCCACCTTCACGCCAACCCACCCCAAATCCCGCAACAGGAAGCGCCACAGGCGCCTCTAGGCGATCGGATGGGGTGTGGCGGGCGCCCTGACAGGACGCCCCTATGAGCCCTCTACACGCCATTCAGGCGCTGGCCTGGCCTGATGGGCCGTCGCGAGACTTGCAAGCCACTCCCACGCCACGCTCAGGCGAGCCGCGCACCGTCGTCGGCGTCATGGGCGACGAGGTGACGTATCGGACGGCGACGCGGGAGCGGACGGTCAAGGTGGGCAGTTTTAACGATTGGCGGCGGGATACCCTAGCGGAGGTTGTGAACCTATGAGCGAAGATCAGGCTGAACCCACGATTGATGAATTGGCGCAAAAGTGCGCTGATGCGAGTTTAGAATTTCAGCGCCGCAGCGATTTGTTGAGAGACGCTCAAATCGCATTCAACAATGCAGAGTATCAAGCGCAGCAGTGCAGTTCCTTGCTGAACAATGCGATCAGGCTGCTGATCAGCAGTAAGAAACAGCCCGTTTCAGAACCAGCCCCCGAAAATCGCGCGCGCGCGCGGTGCCAGGAGCGCGGCCCATGAATGCTAAAATAGTCAAGCAGCGCCGCTCCCCAGTGCTCGTCAACGCGATTGGCGGCGGGATGCGGGGGGCGATTTGCGGATGACGACGATTGCCTATCGCGACGGCATTATGGCCGCTGACAGCGCCGCATTTGCCGACGACACCTATGGGGGCAGCTGCGTGAAAGTGTTCCGCACCAAAAGCGGTGGCTTGGCAGCATTTTGCGGCAGCATGATTTTCAGCGCTGCCATCCAAGCCTGGTTGCAAAGCGGAGAGGGAAGCAAGCCGGCGTATGGCACCGACGTCACTGGCATTCTGGTCGAGGCTGACGGAGCTATTTGGGTCGTCAACGGCGATGGAGATCGCGCCCAACTCAACGCGCCGTATGTGGCTTCCGGCTCAGGACGAATAGCCGCCCTGGGCGCAATGGCGGCCGGCGCCAGTGCCGAGCGTGCGGTCGAGATCGCTTGCGAGCTGGACGCTTATACCCGTGGGCCAGTGCAGATGGAGCGGTTGGGCAAATCATGACCGACCTGACCGACAAGCAGCAGGCGTTCGTCCGCGAGTATCTGGTCGACCTAAACGCGACTCAGGCGGCGATCAGGGCCGAATATAGCCCAAAGACGGCCAAGGCGCAGGGTAGTCGCTTGTTGACAAATGTTTACGTTCAAACGGCCATTGCTGTTGCGCAGGAAAGTAGATCAAAACGTACTTTGATCACAGCTGACTCGGTGCTGCGCGAGTTGGGCAAATTGGGCTTCGCCAACATGCTTGACTACATCACGATCAGCAGCGACGGGACTGCCGGAATCGATCTCTCCAAGCTCACCAGAGAGCAAGCCGCTGCAATCGTTGAATTAAGTAGCGAAGACACTTACGACAAAGAGGGCAATCTCACCCGCCGAAACAAGATCAAGCTGGCCGACAAGCGCGCGTCACTCGTTGATATCGGCCGTCATCTTGGGATGTTCAAAGAGAAACTCGAAATCAGCGGTCCGGATGGTGGCGCTGTTCAGTTGGAGGCTGTTCGTGACCGCATCATTGGCCGCTTTGATCGCCTCGCGCCCAAGGAGCGAGGTTCTGGCAATGCTGGCGAGCCTCACCCCAAATGAAGTTGCGGCGCTTGAATACGACTGGCCGTTCTGGGCCAGACCGAACCAACTGCCGCCCGAAGGCGACTGGCGCACATGGCTACTTTTGGCCGGCCGCGGGTTCGGCAAGACGCGCACAGGTGCCGAATGGGTGCGCTCAATCACTTCGACCCGCGGCCGCATCGCGCTGGTGGCCCCTACGGCAGCGGACGTGCGCGACGTGATCGTGGAGGGTGAAAGCGGCATCCTGGCGATCAGTCCCCGATGGAATCGGCCTGTCTATGAGCCATCCAAACGCCGCCTGACTTGGCCGAATGGCGCCATGGCAACCTGCTACTCGGCCGACGAGCCGGAGCGGCTCCGCGGCCCGCAGCACGACGCCGCCTGGTGCGACGAACTTGCCGCGTGGCGCTATCCAGAGGCGTGGGACATGTTGATGTTCGGCCTGCGGCTCGGCGAAGATCCGCGATGCTGCGTCACGACGACGCCGAAGCCCATCAAACTGATCCGTGATTTGCTTCGAGACGCCTCAACAGCCGTCGTGCGCGGGAGCACCTACGACAATCGCGCGAACTTGGCCGATGCGTTCATGGCGCAAATCGTGCGGAAGTATGAAGGCACCCGGCTCGGCCGACAGGAGCTCAACGCCGAGATGTTGGACGATGTGCCTGGGGCATTGTGGAAGCGCGAAGACATTGACG
Organism: uncultured Acetobacteraceae bacterium; assembly: GCA_964657565.1. Taxonomy (GTDB): domain Bacteria; phylum Pseudomonadota; class Alphaproteobacteria; order Acetobacterales; family Acetobacteraceae; genus JAVVHH01. The sequence continues at coordinate 13,538 of CAZZVQ010000113.1, read as the reverse complement.
CGCCGCGTATCTCCGTCGCTCCTGCATCAATGCGCCGCATCGTGGTTGCGATCGACCCGGCGACGACCAGCGGCGAGGACAGCGACGAGACCGGGATCATCGTGGCTGGCCTTGGGATTGATGGCTATGGCCACGTGTTGGCCGATCTAACGTGCCGCGAGACGCCACAGCGATGGGCTGAAATCGCGGTGAAAGCCTACGCGGATTTTGAGGCCGATCGCATTGTCGCCGAAGACAATCAGGGCGGTGAAATGGTGGAGCACACGATCCGCACCGTCGCCAGCAGGGTGAGCTATGCCCGCGTTCACGCCAAGCGCGGCAAGGTTCTACGGGCTGAGCCGGTGTCGGCGCTCTACGAGCAGCACCGTGTTCGGCATGTCGGCTCGCTTCCGCAGCTTGAGGACCAGATGTGCGGGTTCACAGCGGATTTCGATCCCAAGAAGGCTGGGTACTCGCCTGATCGGGTGGACGCTCTGGTCTACGCGCTCACGGAGTTGATGGTCGGGGCAGACGTGCGCCCCGCTCAAGTTGGGAGCTTGCGGCTATGACCAACGACAGCATTTCGCATCCGGTAATTAGTATTATCGGAGGTAATCCGAGCCCATTACCGCACCTTACATCTGCCGCCCCATGACCAGGAGAACCGATATGAGTAGCATCCCGAATCGCGAGGCGTTCCGCGTTGCTCGGCTGTCAGAATTGGTGAGTGAGGCCAAGGCGCTCGTCGAGCGGACTCGGGTCTCGTTTGCTGCCGCTCGAGGCCAGACAAAGGCTGTGGCTAGGCGCGAACTGAAGCGGGCGCAGATCATCCTCAACCGCGCCGAACAGGGCCTGAAAGCCGAGTTACAGGGAGAGGTCGCGGGGCCAGCAGTGCAGCGCCACGGGATCTCAGAGCGCAAGCCGATCGTAAACGAACAGGGAGGGCGCGAGATGGGCGAGGTGATCCTCCGCGAGCCGCGCATCGTCACTCACGGCAAGAGCGTCACGCTGGTGACGGCGCTCGACCATCTGCGCAACCGAAGTTCCATAACGGACGATCAGCATGCGGCCGGCAAGCGGTATCGGGCGGCTTACGAGCTGGCAGGGCTGGACGCGTACCCGGTGGGCATGGGCGAGGGGATTGGCGGGACGCCTTGCAGCGGAAATCGGCGGATCGAAGAAGCGCTCGGGTCGTCTTGGGAATTGCAACGGATGCGGACGGTTCTGGTGAACGGGTATTGCATCGGGCTGATCGAACACGTGGCAGTTCACGACGGCGACGTGTCGAGCTGGGCTGAGCGGCACGGCAAGGATCGCAAAGGGGTCATGGGGCAGGTGCAGTTGCTGCTCGGCATGTTGGCGGCGAGGTCGTAGCTGATGAAACTCTCGGTGGAACAGATCGGGCGCGCCCGCGATGCGGAGATTGAGTTCGGATCGACAATGCCGTGGGCAGGCGCTCACATTGACGAACTTCTGGAGGAAATTGATTTCCTGCGGCAGAAAGCGCGCATGTTAGACGCTCTTCGGCAGGAGGCCGAAACCAACGGACTATACTTACCTATCAAAATCGACAACGTGGGCAGAGCGCTGCTTAATGCCAAGTTGGTCGCCACCACGTAAAACTTTCCTCTTGACAACCACGGGCCGTCGTTCATACACATTTCTCCATGTTCGGAAGTGTGCCTAGGGCGCGCCGGACCTCCCAACAGTTGTAGCGCGCTCCCTAACTCGCAGGCTTGATCCAGCGGGCGTTTCGGCGCGTCCGCGAGGGTAGCGAATGGACGTCCGCACACCCTCCGCCCAAGTCGCCGCCATGGCCGAGCACTGGCCGATGATTGATGCGCTGATGGGCGGCACATCCGCCATGCGCAAAGCCGGTAAGCGGTTTCTTCCTCAGTGGCCGGCCGAGGAGGTCTCCAGTTACGCCGCGCGCCTCGCTACGACGACGCTGTTCCCGGCCTATGCGCGCACAGTCTCGGTTCTCGTGGGCAAGCCGTTTTCAGAGCCGCTCACCATCGGCGACGACGTGCCGCCGGCACTTTCCGACTTGCTCGACGACGTTGATCTTGAGGGCCGAAACCTTCACACGTTCGCGGCAGACCTTGCGGCCGATGCGCTTGCCTACGGGCTGTGCGGCATCCTGGTCGATGCGCCGCTAGCCGAGGGGGTTCGCACTCGCGCCGACGAACAGCGCGCCGGCATCCGACCTTATTTCGTCCACATCCGCGGGCCGAATATCCTTGGATGGAGATCGGAGCGTCAGGGCAACAAGCAGATGCTGACGCAGCTCCGGCTGCTGGAGGCCGTCGAGGAGGCGGACGGCGCGTTTGGCGTCTCGCTCATTGAACAGGTTCGGGTCCTTGAGCCGGGACGTTGGTCTACCTGGCGCAAGCAGCCCGCCGCCAACGGCCAAATCTCTTGGACTCTCTACGACGAGGGCATCTCTACGCTGCCGATCGTGCCGTTCGTGCCAGTCTACGGCCGTCGAGTGAGCTTCATGGTGGGCGAGCCACCCATGCTTGAGTTGGCCCACCTGAACGTAGAACACTGGCAGAGCAAATCGGATCAACAGACCATCCTGCATATTGCCCGAGTGCCGATCCTGTTCGCCCGTGGCCTCGGCGAGCAGCAAATCGTCATCGGCGCCAACGCATACGTCACCTGCGGATCTGAGACGGCCGAGTTGAAATATGTCGAGCATTCCGGAGCCGCGATCGAAGCGGGCCGGGTCTCTCTTCTCGACCTACAGGAGCAGATGCGTCAGGTCGGCGCCGAGTTGCTGGTCAACAAGCCGGGCAACCGCACCGTCGCGCAGGATACCGCCGACAGCGAGCAAGGTCGGTGCGACCTCCAGCGGATCGGGCAGGGGATTGAGAACGGTCTCGACCAAGCGTTGGACCTTATGGCGCAGTGGATTGGCGAACCTACTGGCGGCCATGTGGACGTCTACGATGACTACGGCGTCGACACGCTGCACGAGGCAAGCGAGGAACTCCTGTTCCGGATGCAACAGGCTGGCGCGCTTTCCCATGAGACGCTTCTGGACGAGATGAAGCGTCGCGGAACGATTAAGCCCGAACTCGACATTCAGGCCGAAATAGCCACCGCCACCGCGCAGGCGGCGGAACGCATCAAGGCGCAAGCTGGAATTCAGCGCACGGAGCAAATCCGGGTCTGACGAAATTGCCGCGGGGCTGATGCCTAAGCGGCGAACCGGGTCGGATGACCCAGCATAGAGGCGGTCGGATGACCGAGACATCATGAAACTCAAAACTATCCAAGTCGGCGATAAGACCTACGCCGAGGTGCAGGACGACAAGCCGGTCTACGTCCATTTGGACGGGAAAGAGGCTCCATTCGACGCGGTCCGCACCGCAGACAAGATCAAAGAGCTGAATGCCGAGGCGAGGACGCATCGCGAAGCAAAAGAAGCGCTCGACGCCCGCCTCAGAGGGTTCGATGGGATCGAAGATCCGGAAGGCGCACGCAAGGCGCTGGAAACCATCAAGAACATCGACGAAGGCAAGCTGCTGACAGCCGGCAAGGTCCAAGAGATCAAGGACGCCGCCAAGCGAGCCGCTGAAGAGCAAGTGGCTGCCGCAGCGAAGGCCAGCAGCGAGAAGCTCAAGGAAGTCGAGATTCAGCGCGACAAGATCGCGAATGATTTCACGAACGAGAAGATCGGCGGAAGCTTCTCTCGTTCGAAGTTCATCGCCGACAAAATCACTATTCCAGCAGACCTCGTTCAGGCCCGGTTCGGCAGCGCGTTCAAACTCGAAGACGGCAAGGTCGTGGCCTACGATCACACGGGAAACAAGGTTTTCTCTCGCGCTCGCCCTGGCGAAGTCGCGGATTTCGACGAGGCGCTGGAGGTTCTGGTCGACCACTACCCCGAGAAAGATCGCATCCTGAAAGGCTCCGGCTCAGCGGGATCGGGCGCGCGTCACAGTGCCGGCGCCCCCGGCAAGCGAAGCGTCCCCCGGTCGGAATATGACCGCATGCCGCCGGCTGAACAGGTGAACCTAGGCCGCCAAGCCGCCAAGGGCGAAGTCCAGATCGTCGACTAAAGCCGGTTCGGCACGGATGTGCCGACGACGCCTTTTAACCCTTCCCGCTACCACGACTAGCCGACGCCTTGGATGGGGATCGGTGTCTCGGGCCGGATGGCTCACGTCCAACCTGAACATCAACTCTCTATTCACAAAGGAGGCCCGCAGTGGCCAACACTCTCGGTACACTTGTCGGGCCGCTGTATGAGGCCCTTGATACCGTTTCGCGTGAGTTCGTCGGTTTCATTCCGAGCGTTACGCGCGACAACGGTAATTTCGCGCGCGCTGCCGTCGGCCAGACGGTCACGTCGTTCCAAACGCCGACCGTCACGGCCTCGGACATCGTCCCCGGCGTCACCGCGCCGAACGACGGCGACCAAGTGCTGGCGGCGATCAACATCAGCATCACCAAGGCCCGGCGCGTGCCGATCCGCTGGAACGGCGAGGAAAACCTCGGCCTGAACAACGCTGGCCCCGGCCAATATCCGATCTTCGTTCAGCAGACGATGCAGGCGATGCGGACCCTCACCAATGAGGTCGAGGCCGATCTCGCGGCCGTGGCGATCCGCAGTTCGTCTCGAGCGGTTGGAACCCCTGGCACGTCGCCTTTTGGTGTGGCGAATGACCTGTCGGACTTCGCGGCTCCCGCGCGCATCCTTGACGACAACGGCTCTCCCATTGGGCAGCGTCACCTAGTCATCAGCGGCGCCTCAATGCAGAACATCCGCGGCAAGCAAGCGGTGCTCTTCAAGGTCAACGAAGCCGGCACCGACGATTTGCTTCGTCGCGGCACGGTGGGTGCTGTGGAAGGGTTCGCCCTCCACTACGCGCCGCAGATTCCGACCGTCACGAAAGGCACTGGCACGGGCTACGTCGTGACCGGTGGGCCGTATGCGGTCGGCGCCACGATCATCACGGTTGGTACCGGCACCGGCACGATCAACCCCGGCGACACGGTGACGTTTGCCGGCGATGCTCGCTCCTACGTCGTGAACCAGGTCAACGGCACCACGGCCGTAGGCCAGACGGCCACGAGCATCACACTCGGCGGTCCCGGACTTCGCGCGGCGCTCGCCACCAGTTCGTCCGTCACGGTGAACGGCAGCTACACGCCCAACATCGCATTCACCTCGGATGCGTTGCTTTTGGCCACCCGCCTCCCGGCGCTGCCGCCGAGCATTCCTGGCATGCCGCCAGGCGACATGGCCGATGATCGCGTGATGGTCGTCGATCCCTTCAGCGGGATCGCTTTCGAGATCAGCGTCTACCGTCAGTACAGGCAAGTTCACTTCGAGGTTGGGCTCGTCTGGGGCGTGGCCGGCATCAAGCCCGAGCACATCGCCACCCTGTTCGGCTGACCCCGCACTCTTTCGGAAAGCGCAATCTCATGAGCGACAACACGAACGCCAACAGCGGCCAGAACGCGCCGGCTGCAACCGCCTCACCGGATGTCGGCGCCCAAGAATCGGTCCAGGCGGCCGAGACCAGGGTGCAGGACGCCGAAAAGGCCGCCCTGAAGGCCAAGAAGAGTCCCGAACAGGACAAGGTTGACGCTGCTCGGCAGGAAGCCGACGACGCCCGCGCCAAGGCGGCGGCGGACGAAGCTGCCGCCACCGCCCGACCGGCGGCAATGAGCGTCGAAGAGGCCCGTATGCTCGTCCCTGCGCCCGCTGATATGGGCGCTGGCGACCACATGGCGCAGCAGTTCGGCAACTACCCGGCGAACCCCGCGCCCTATAAGGCGGAGCACGCGGACCCCGAGAAATGCACTGTGCAGCTTACCATGGTGGTGCCTGACCACCCGCTTGGGGCGCGGACGACGATCGTCCACCCCGAGATGGTCGGCGACTACCTGCGCGCCGGCTGGAGCCTCGCGGTCTAACCATGAGCACCTACCACCCGCTTCCAACGGTCCGTGTGGTCAATCCGAACGCGCCGCGCAGCTTCATGATCATCAACGCTTCGGATTTGAGCGATGATCATGAGCCCTGGTCGGATGAGCGGGATGAGTCTGATGAACTGGTCGGTTCGGATCTGCGGGTGGGCAAAGGCCCTCGTGGCAAGTGGTATCTGTGGCTCGGTCGAGAGCGCGCCGAAGGGCCATTTGACACCGAGGCAGAGGCGCAGAGTGTCCTGAGCGCCAGAAACGGCGGCTGATCCCATGGCGCTTACGGATGACGAAAAGGCCGCCGTCCGCGACTACATGGGATACTCGACGATCGGAACCGGGACGCTCTTTCCAGCGCGGGAAATGGCCTATTCCGACGTCACCTACTTCGGCGTCTCGCTGGATGGCTCGTCGCAAGACCCCGGCGGCGGCATCCTGAACAATCTGTCGGCCTACGCCGAGACGCGCATCCGGACGTTCTTCCTACCCGCGCTGATGGCGCGCGAGGCGGAAATCCAAGGGGCGGCGGCCAACCTTGATACTGACAAGGCTGCCGTCTGGACACGGAACAAGAGCGAGATGGAAGACCGCCGAGACGCCTACGCGCGGCTGCGCCGCGACCTCTGCGCGTTCCTTGGTTTTCCGCCCGGCTCTGGCATTTCTGGCTCAATGGGTCGCCTGGTTCGCTGTTAGATGACCGTTGCCCGCATTATGGAGCGCGTAGCATTCGGCTACGCTAAAGCCGGCAGCAAGCTCGGCCTCCCCCACAATCTATACCGCCCCAACGCCGCCCTAACCCCCGCGCTGGACCCATCCAACCTCCTCCGCTCCACCCCCTTCGCCAGCAGCGCGACCCCCAAAGGTGACTTCGCCGCCCCCTCAAAATACGGCGCCCCGATCCGCTACGCCCTGACCGACACCCGCTACGGCACCGACGCCCACGTCCAAGGCGACGACACCGACATGATGCTTGAGGGGGTTTCGGAAGCGGCGATCATCGCGGCCAGTCCGGTTCAGCCGGGCGACTACATCGACGGGCCAAGCGGGACGTTCTTCTTCGCGAGTATCAACGCGTTTGAAATTCCCATGGTGGTCGAGTGCAACGCCACCGTCACCGTCAAGCGCCCGGCCGGCCAGGACGACGCGACCGACCTGACGCCAGGCCGCCACGGCTACGAGGCCCCGACCGCTGCCAATGACCGCGTGATCCTGCTCTCCTGGCCCGCAAGCGTGCTTGACGGCGGTCGCACCGAGGCTAGCCGCCCCGGTCTGCCTAGCGACGTGGCGGCCAAGGGCGTGATCATCCTTTTGTCCGCGACGCCCGATTGCGCGATCCGCACCATGGACCGCATTGAAGACGGTCGACAGGCCTACACCGTGTCGAGCGCCGAGCTGACCTCACTGGGCTGGCGGCTGGGGGCGTCGTTTAGCGAGGCTCTCTGATGGCGGACCTATCCGACGTCGAGGACGCGCTAGCCGCTGCCGTAGAGGCCGCCCGGGTCGCGGCCGCGCAATCGTGGCGGATCAGCCGGGGGTGGCCGGAAGCGGCGCTGTTGGATCGAGCTACAGCCTCGGGCGTCGTTCTGGTCACGATCTCGCCCCGCGAAGGCTTCACCCGCAACACGACGCGCTATCCAAACGAAGAGTGGGCGCTGCCTGCCGTTCCGCCAACGCTGACCGTCGCCGTTTCAGGCACGATCGCCACATTCGCCGGCGCCTGTTCACCGGATCAGCTTGCGGGCGTCCAGGCGGGGTCAACGGCATGGGCGTATCGGTGTGTCGACGCTGATACGCCTGCTACGGTCGCTGCGGCTCTCGGGGCGATGTCTGGCAGCTCGGTCTCGGGGTCAGCACTCACGCTGCCAGGCCTTCTCGCGGCCCGCACCGGACGCGACGGCCTTACACTGAGGCCGACCCGCAACCAGGAGGTCGGGTTCGCGGTCATCGTTTGGGCATCCGATCCGGCCAAGCGGGACGCGGCGGCCAGCGCGATCGACGCGGCGCTGTCCGATATTGAGTTCCTGGCCCTGGCCGATGGATCGGCGGGACGCATCATCGGGGCCGGGTCTCGGTCCAGCGACAAGGCCGAGAACGCATCGCTGTTCCGGCGCGACCTGTATTTCGGCGTGGACTACGCGACCACGATCTCGACGGTGAGGCCGCCTGTGTTGTGGCCGGGAATCACGATCGGGCCACAATCCGTTGTGGTGCCAGGACTGTCGCTTCCAGCTTCGACTGGAACGATGACGCTTGGCCCTTCCAACGCCACAAACGCGGTCACCTTTACTCAGACCGTCGCGACGGGAGGTTGGACGATCACACATAACCTCAACCGCTACGTCAACGTGGTCGTCATTGATACCAGCGGGAACCTTGTCGAGCCGGACGTTGATTATCCGAGCCTCAACGTCGTCCGATTGACCTTCTCGGCGCCTACCGCCGGCACGGCCTATCTCAGCTAGGAGGCTGCCATGGCACGCAAGTTCCTGACCAGCCTCGACCTTGTGCAGAATGAGCTGCAAAACGGCGTCCTGCAGAATCTCTCGTCGGCGCCGCCGACGCCTCGGGTCGGGCAGGTTTACTACGACACCACCGTCAGCGCCTCGTTCACGTACAACGGCACGATCTGGGCCTGTCACGACGCGACCAAGCTGGCTGGCGTCATCCCGAACGCTGCCTTAGCCACCAACCCGCTCGCGCGAGCCAACCACACCGGCACGCAGCTCTCCGCCACCATCAGCGATCTCGCCGGCACGGTGCAGGGCTATCGTCTGGATCAGCACGCAGCGCCCGCCGCCAACATCCCTATGGCGGGATACAAGTTTACCGGACTCGGGACGCCGAGCGCTGCCGGCGAGAGCGCCGAATATGCGTGGGTTGTCGGCCAGATCCAGTCCGCCGCGGCCGGCATCGCGTCCAAGCCGCCGGCTCGCCTGGTGGCCACGACGAACCAGACACTGAGCGGTCTCGCTGCGATCGACGGCGTGACGCCGGTTGCGGGTGATCGGGTGCTCGTCACCGGGCAGACGACGGCGACCCAGAACGGCATCTACACCGCCGCCGCAGGGTCGTGGGCGCGCACGACGACCGACGGCGCTGCGCCGGGCGAGCTTGAGACGGGCGCGATGTGGCTCGTCACCGAAGGCACAACTTATGCCGGGTCGCAGTGGCGAGTTTCGACCACGGGCGCGATCACGGTCGGCTCAACGAATGTCGCCATCGTCCAGTTCAATGCGGCGATGGCGCTGCAGGCCGGAAACGGGCTTTCGCTCACCGGGTCGACGCTGGCGATCAACGCGGCGTCTGGTGGAGGGCTTGTTGCGAGCGCGGGCGGGGTCTCGGTCGACACCACGTTGGTCGCACGCAAGTTCAGCGCCACGATTGGCGACGGATCGGCTACGTCGTTCACCATCACGCACAACCTAGGCGTCCAGGACGTCATCATCATGGTGCGCCAATCCGCATCGCCGTTTTCGGCGGTCGAGTGCGATATGAGCGCGACCAGCGCCACGACGGCTACGATTGCCTTTGCATCCGCACCCGCCGCTGGAGCCTATCGGGCCACGATCATAGGCTGATGCAGCGGCTATCGTCATTCCCCGCCGACGTCCGCAACGTCATCCTCGCGGGGCTGAGCACGGCCACCGCTGCGGTTGTCACGGCGGCCGATACCGTCCTCTCAGCCCTCGGCAAGCTTCAGGCGCAACTCTCCTGGCTCAACAGCGCTGCCGCCGGTCTAGTCGCCGCAGGCACGAGTCAGGCAAATGCCCTGGCCCTGACCGCCGCAGCCAACCAAATCGTGTCAGCGCCTGTCGGCACTGGCGTGAGATTGCCCGACTTCGGTGACGCCCGCGAAATCGTGGTTCTGAACATGTCCAGCGTGACGCTGACCATTTACCCGCCGATCGGATACGCGATCGACGGCGGAGCAACCAACGCAGGCGTCACGACCCTGCTGCAGACCGTCAAGCGGTATCGTCGCGTGTCGGCGACGCAATTTTGCACGTGTTGACGATCATCGGCGCGCTGGCGCCCACCTAGGAGACACCCATGGCGGATTACTGGATCGTGGTAGCGCCATTCGGCGACTACGCGGTGGGACAGACGATCACGGACGCGGCGGTCGTCGAGCAGGCACCGCAGGGGTCGACGGTGCGGGTGCTGGCTCCGGCCGAAGACGAGACCGTTGACGAGAAGGGGGCTTAGGACATGCCTGCAACAATTGTCCAGGCCGGGTCGATCAACACGGCTGCGCTCGTCACGCCGCAGGCTATCGTCCAGATCAACCCGCCGCCGCAGCTCATCAACGGGGTTCAGACCAACATTGTGGGGGTGGTGGGCACGGCCTCTTGGGGGCCCGTCAACGTCGCAACCATTGTAGCAACCCTAAGCGATTACGCGCGGCAATTCGGTTCTGTCCAGGCGCGTAAGTATGATGCAGGTACGGCGGTCGCGACCGCGAACCAACAAGGCGCTGCCAATTTTCGCGTCGTGCGCGTCACCGACGGCACCGATACCGCCGCTTCTGGTGTGCTGGTCGCGAATTGCCTGAACCTGACATCGCTCTATAGCGGGTCATTTGGCAACCTGATCCAAGCGTCCATCTCGGGGGGGTCTAAAGCGGCCACCTGGAGGATCATCATCTCTGCTCCAGGTCAGTTGCAGGAAACGTTCGACAATCTGTCTGGCACCGGCAACGCTTTCTGGGTCGCGGCAGCGGCGGCGATCAACTCGGGCAACAACACGCTTCGGGGTAAATCGCAACTGGTCGTTGCTTCAGTCGGATCGGGCACCACGGCGCCCGCCGTAGTTGCTGCGACGCCTCTGTCCGGCGGCACCGATGGAACCGGCACGATCACGGCGGCCACCCTGGTCGGCGTCGATATTGGATCACGCACGGGCATGTATGCGCTTCGGCGCCAAGCCTGTTCTATTGGGTTGCTGGCCGACGCGGACGACGGCACGCAGTGGACCACCATTGACGGGTTCGGCCTGACCGAAGGCATCTATATGATGCAGGTTTTGCCGAATGGCACGTCCGTCGCAGCCGCGGTCACGGCGAAGCAGACATCCGGCCTGGACAGCTACGCCAGCAAACTCTTGCACGGAGACTACGTCTATTGGTCTGACGCAACAAACGCGCAGATACGGATGGTCTCGCCGCAGGGGTTCGCCGCCGGTCGCCTAGCAAGCCTTGGACCGCAGCAGTCCAGCCTCAACAAACAACTCTACGGCGTGATTGGCACGCAACGCTCCGGCTCGCCAGGATCGGCCCAAGTCCAGACCTACAGCCAAGCCGAGACTGACGTCTTGTTTGGCACTGGCATCGACTGCATGCTGAACCCATGCCCTGGCGGCTACTACTGGGGTTTTGGCGGCGGACGGAATGCCAGCAGCGACGCCTCCCGCCACGGCGACAACTATACCCGCATGACTAATTTTGTTGCCGCGACGATTGCCAGCGCCATCGGCAAGTTTGTCGGCCGTCTCCAGACGCCCACCGAGCGGCTGGAGGCGAAAGGGACGCTTGATGCCTTCCTGGACGCGCTCTGGACACAAGGCATGATCGGCACCGCCGATGGTCTGACGATCCCGTATCGGACGGTGCTTGACAACAGCAACAACCCGTCCACGCGCGTCGCGCTCGGCTATCAGGTCGCCGACATTCAAGTGACCTATTTGAGCATCATCGAGTTCTTCATCGTGAACCTGACTGGCGGCCAGTCGGTGGTGGTTAGCCGCCTCAGCACTCAGCCCAACGCGTAAGGAGCGCCGCCTATGGCAGTCAACGGCTACACGGTCGGGCGTGATCGCACCCTGATCATCACCGGCAACAACGGGATCAGCGCGTCGTTCAAGGTGCTTACTATGTCGAGCTCCCGGCAGGTCACTGCCCCGGTCAAGATCGTTAAGATGGACGGCACGGTAGACCACTTAGAGCTGCCGAATGGTTGGGAGGGCTCAATCGAGGTTGAGCGCCAAGACAGCACTATGGACGATTACTTCGCTACCCTTGAGTCTCAGTATTATGCTGGGCAAGACATCCTTCCGGCCCGCATTGCCGAGACAATCACCGAGGCAGGCGGGGTGCTGTCGCAGTATGCCTATACGGGCGTCATGCTAAAATACAGCGCGGCCGGTGACTACAAGGGGGATGGCAGCGTGAAGCAAAAAATGGACTTCGTGGCATCGCGGCGTCTGAAGGTGGCCTAAGATGGATAATGCCCAGCGAATTTCTGGCTTTGCCGACATGACGCCATCGCAGCGCGTGATGGCCATGACCGGACGAGTGTTCACGACGACTGACTTGAACGGCAGGGTCATCAAGTTCCGCTCCCTCAAGGCAATTGAACGGATGCGGCTGAAGCGAATGGCTGGTGCCGACGCCAGCAATGACGCGTTCATGCAGGACGTCTACGATGCCGCTAGCATCACGATGTTGGGTGACGATCCAATCACTTTCCCGAACAGCGTGCGCGAGTGTGAAGCCATCATGATGCGGCTTGAGGACGTGGGACTCGCTGCAATTGCCGAGTTCAACATTGAGCTTTTCAAGGATGCTCCTCAAACGGCAGACGAAGCCGCAGCCCAGACTGTCGCCGACGCAAAAAATTAGCGGGGGACATCGACCTTCGAGACCGACTTTACCTGGTCAAGGAAGGTGTCCCTTTCGATGTAGCCTTCTCGATTGATGAGGCAGAGCTTCTAGCTTGGGTTGTCATCGTGGGGGAGCTGAACGGGCAGGAGTGGGACTGGATTGAGCTTCAGTTTCGCAAACGGGAGGGACCTTGATGCTGTTTCCCGACCTGAACGCGATGGCCGATGCCTTTGAACGGAAGAGCAACCAATATCCCACCGCCGAAGCGATCGTGCTGGATTTGATCGGCACGGACGTAGAGAAGGCCGCCAAGGATCGTATCGGCGAGTATCAAGCCGCAGCGGGGCCATTCGCCGCCTGGGAGCCGCTGGCGTATTCGACGCTTTATGGTTGGGGCGGACATCCCGGTAAGATTGATCTGGGTTTTGCGCCGCCAGACAATCCAGAACTGCGGACAGGAGGGTTGAGAGACTCAATCCACCATAAAGTCTTGGGTCACACCGTCTACATAGGGTCTGATGAATCCATCATGGAGTGGCAAGAGTTCGGAACCGCTAAGATGCCGGCTCGGTCCATTCTCGGCGCCGCGATGTATCAGCAGGCACCATACCAAGCCGAGCACGCTATGAGCTTGTTGGTGAGGTTCCTGTTCGATGGCTGAGGCCTATCGCACCAGCGTTTCCCTCTCGCTCCAGAACGAGGTTTCTGCCGGTTTACGGTCCATCATTGCGGACCTACGCAAGGCTGCACAGGAAGTGCGCGCCACGCAGGCGGCTTTCGACGGGTTGGGGCGCCGAGGTGGCGGCGGATTTAGCCAGCGCGCCCGAGCCCGATCGGACGGCGAGGCGGACGGTCGCGAATACGGCGAGGCATTTGCCAGGGAGGCCCGCCGCGCAGCGACGCGCGCTGCGGGCACGGCACTTGTGCCGGCGCCGCGGCTTCTCACCTATTCCGGGTCTGGCGGAGGCGGCGGGTCGCTTGTCTCCGCGCCCCTCATGCTGGGCTATTCTGGCGGTGGCGGTGG
>CAZZVQ010000112.1:0-16495 GCA_964657565.1 uncultured Acetobacteraceae bacterium | reverse complement strand
TCTCGGCGACAATCTGGCGCTTTTGCTCGGCCGTCCACGAACGCCGCGGTTCCGCCCGCGTCAGAACCTCGACGCGAGCCGTACGAGCACTCCTAAGATCACTCGTACGAGCGCTCTCAGCTTGCGCGACCAGGTCCGGCGATATCACATCCATACGCGAACCGAATCATAGTTCGCTCACGAACCGCCAGATGTCGGCGCCGCAACGCTTACGTTAAGACGACAGGTAGGTCCGGCTTGAAGTCGAAAACGAACCTATCGAGCCCGGGAGGAAGGTCTGCAATCCACCCCACCCGGCGCTAGCACCAAGCCATTTTCCATCACCCCGGCCGTCAAGAGTGCCCGGATGAGTTTGAGCACGCGTTTGTCGGATATCCGTGCGGCGACACGAGCCATGAGGCCGTCATGGTTGACCCGGTCGAAAAATTTCTCGAGGTCGAGATCAACCACGACGTCGTAACCCTCGGCAACGTAACGTTGCGCTTGAGCTACCGCCTGATGGGCCGAGCGCCCCGGTCGGAATCCTTAACTGTGCTCGGAAAACGTCGGGGCCCATTGTTCTTGCAGGACCTGCAGCACGGCTTGCTGGATCAGTCTGTCGACGACACAAGGTACGCCGAGCTTCCTGACCCCACCGTCCGGCTTGGGTATTTCGACCCGCTTGACCGGCTGCGGCTGGTAGGTCCCGTCAAGCAGCTGGGACCGTATGCTTGGCCAGTGCTCACGCAGGTCGTCCTTGGCGGCGTCGATGGTCATCCCATCCACGCCAGGGCTGCCCTGGTTTCTTCGAACGCGTTTCCACGCACTTCGGAGGTTCTCTCCGTCGCACACCACCTCCATCAAGTGTTCCATCGCAGCCGGGCGTTCGGGAGCCGGCATCGCCATCAATGGTTCGGCCCTCGGGGATACGACGGCCGGGGCTTCACCCCGACCCTCCGATACCAAGGCCAGTGAGGACTGGGTTTTCTGCCGCTTTCCACTCATGAGATGCCGATCCTACTTGCCACTTCCAATCGTTCGGGCCTTCGACCATCGTTCCCGGCTCGGCCTATCGGTTGCTCCACCTTTCGGCTTGGAGCGCCTCACTCAGCCTTACCGACGGCCTGATCTACTATGCCCTCTGCTGACTCCTGCACCCCGATCAGGCCCCCTCGCGGGCGCCTCAGTTCCGAGAGTCGGAACGTGGTGCAGGTCTCCCTGGGTAAGTTCGATCGCCTTCGCCACACCCCTGCCGAATCTACAGGCCGGGCCCTTGATGGATAGGGACTTCGCGGTTCGTCGCCCGCTCGTCCGACCAGAGATGCCTCCTATTCGGTTTCTGTCCGTCAGGACGCGGTTTTGCTCCACACTGCTTTCAGACACCGCCTCGCGGTGATGCCCTTGTGCTTCGCTAGCCCTTCACCTCCATCAGGTTGGCCAGAGGACTTTCACCCCCTCGAATAGGCAGCACGTGACCGTTCCATCCAGCTCATGCGCCTGGAGACGGGCATCAAGTCGGACGAAGCCCTGGGCCTCTATCGGCGGTCCGGCTACATCGAGCGCGGACCGTTTGGTGCTTACCGCGCCGATCCGTTGAGCATCTTCATGGAAAAGGTCCTGCCCTGATGGGCGGCGAAACCGTCTCGCCGGAGCGCCTGGCCCCTGGCAAGCTCATCGGCATAAGGTCGGGTAGGCCGCTGAGCTTGATTGCGGGATAGTCGGCTCGAGATCCATGAGAAGGCGAGCAACATAGTGGACCAGTCCCCGCGTAAGCTGCTCCTCCGTGCCCTGTCGGGGGAGCGGACGGAGCGTCCTCCCGTCTGGCTGATGCGGCAGGCCGGGCGCTATCTACCGGAATATCACAAGACCCGCGCGGCCGCCGGCGGCATGCTCGGGTTGTGCAACTCGCCGGAGCACGCGACTGAGGTCACGCTCCAGCCTATTCGACGGTTCGGTCTCGACGCCGCCATTCTGTTTGCCGACCTGCCGCAGCTCGCCGCCGCGCTCGGACAGACCTTGGCCTACCACGAAGGGGAAGGGCCGGTTCTCTCGCCACCGATCCGTTCGCCAGAGGACGTTCGGCGCCATCTCAGCCTGTCCGGCCTTCACGACCGGCTTGCCCCCATCTACGAGACCGTCCGGCTCCTCTCCGTCGCGCTGCCGCCGGAGGTCTCCCTTGTCGGCTACGCCGGAGCGCCCTGGACGGTGGTCACCTACAGGGTCGAAGGCCGAGGCGGCGGCGCCTCGGATCACGCGGCGGTTCGGCGCTGGGCTCTGAGCGATCCGGACAGCTTTCAGCCATTGATCGACCTCGTTACGACGGCCGCCATCGAGTTTCTTCAGCATCAGATCGACGCCGGTGCGGAAGCGGTGCAGCTGTTCGAGAGCTGGGCCGGGCTGCTGCCGGAGCCGTTCTTCCGGCGCTGGTGCGTCGAGCCTGTTACCCGCATCGTGGCGGCTCTGCACGAAAGCCACCCTGGTATACCCGTGATTGCGTTTCCGCGCATGGCGGGGCTCCTCTACGACGGTTATGCCGAGGCCACGCGGGCCGACTGCATCGGTCTCGACACCACGGTGCCGCTCCACTGGGCGGCGCAAGCCATTCAGCAGCGTCTCGGACGATGCATTCAGTGCAACTTGGATCCGATGGTGCTGCTCGAGGGAGGCGCGGCGATGACGACCGAGGTTGATCGCATTCTCCGAGCCGCAAGCGAGGGGCCGTTCATCTTCAACCTCGGCCACGGTATCGACAAAGCCACGCCGCCCGACCATGTCGCAGCCCTCGTCGAACAGGTGAAGGCATGGCGGTCAGGCGTTTGAGGCTGTAGGGCCAAGCCATGGCTTCCCCGAGCCGCGGCTTGAAATTGCCGCCGAGACTGCAGCCCGGCGACAAGGTCCGGTTCGTCTCGCCGGCTAGCTCGCCGGACCGGGAGAGCGTCCAACGCTGCGCGACCCGGTTGCAAGAGTGGGGTCTGACAGTCGACTACGGCACCCATGCGTTTCGAGAAACCGGCTATCTCGCCGGAACCGACGACGAGCGGCTGGAAGATATCAACACCGCATTTCGCGACGACAGCGTCAGAGCAATCTTCACGACGCGAGGTGGCAAGGGATCGTACCGTATCGCCGATCAGCTTGACTTCGAAGCTGCTCGGCACGATCCGAAGTTCCTGGTCGGGTTCAGCGATATCACGGTCCTACATCTGGCCTTGTGGAAGCACTGCCAGCTCTGTGCCGTCCATGGAGCACTGATGGAGGCGGACGGCCGCTTTACTCCTGATAATGGGGCGTCGCTGCGAAATGCGCTGATGGGGGGCGAGCCGATCGTCATTCGCCCTAGAGGGACGGAGCCGACCTCCGCGCTGACCACGTCGGGGGTGGTCAACGGCATACTCGTCGGCGGCAACCTCGATTCGATTGCCACAGCAGCCGGTTGGGCCCTTCCATCTTTGGCCGGCGCGATCCTTCTTGTCGAAGCTATCGGGATGGGGCTGGGTCACATCGACCGACAACTCACGATGCTGCGCAAAGCCGGACACCTTGCGGGTGTTGCGGGCGTCGCTGTCGGCCAGTTCACCGACATTCCGTCCATCAACGGCTTCACCATCATCGATCTGCTCAAGGAGCATTTCAACCTTTGGAATGTTCCGGTGCTTGGAGGGCTGCCGCTCGGTCATGGACCCGAACCGCTCAGCACGCTCATCGGCGTCAGGGCCACCCTCGACGCGACGGCACGGGTCCTGTCAATCGAAACGCAACTCGAATCGTAGGACATGACCGAAGCCGTTATCCGCCCTGTCGTGACGGAAGGGGCACTGCATGGAACGCCATAGGATCCTCAGCTCCGATCGTCACAAACACCCTACGTTCTTTCGGTTCGTGGACACGGTCTTCGGCGGTGGGCGGACCGAGACCTGGACGATGTGGCGAGACCGGGGTGGCTGGACAGCGGATTACGAGGTGTTCGCCCTCGTCCAAGACGGGGCGATCGTCGGCACCATCGGTCGCAGCCGCATGCATCTGGTGATCGAGGGCGAGAACCGGGTCGGATACCAGCTCGGCGCAGTGGCGGTGTTGGAGCACTTTCGCGGTCGAGGGATTGCGCGCCAGCTCATGGAGTGGGTGATCGACAGTCTCGATGCGGCAGACCAGCCGGTCATCCTGTTCGCCAACAGCCGCATGCACGACTTCTATCCGCGCTTTGGCTTCCAGCCACTGTCGCAGCAGCGCTCCGTCGCAGCGACGGTTCTGCACCCATCAGGCGAGCAGCGCGCGCACTGGACACTCTCGGACTCCACAGACCGCGCGCGCCTGGCAAATTTGTGCGCGCGGGCCAGGCCGACCCGCGGACGCCTGACCGCTCGCGACTACGGCTGGCTCGCTCTGTGGAACCTGACGTGCGAGCCGGTGACGCTGGCCTGGTTGCCTGACCACGACGCCGCTGTCGCCTTCACGGCCGAAGATGACAGGCTGGTTGTGCACGACGTGTTCGCCACGGCACCATTCGACCTGCGCCGGGTCGGGCCGACGCTGATCACACAACCCGTCACGTCAGTAGAATTGCTGATCGACCCCGAGGATTTCTGGCCTGCTATGACGTACTCCGCCCGCAACGACAGCAGCTCCCCGCTGTTTGCGCGTGGCCTTGCGACGGCAGTCAGCGGCCCGATCCAGTTCACACCATTGGCCCAGTCAGGAAGCCCACCCGAAGTCCATGCCGACCCGATCGTGTCCCGTCGGCGACCTGTCTTGATCGCGATCGGCGTGTTCCGGCGGGGCTCGCCACGCCTGCCCCCCAGCGCACGGACCGTGTCTCCGAGCCAGGCGAAATGGAGGATGAGCAGGCCGAGGCCGAACAAGGTGAGAGCGGCGTAGATCACAGAGCCCAGGGCGATGCCGAACCTCGCCCCGATGGACGACCGGCGCGATCCGGCGAGCGCAATCGCGAGACGACGAGGAAATTCGGCCCTGGACTGACGATGGCGGCAAGCCAGATCAGCGTTGCGCCGATGATGACGGTGCCCGTGCTCATGGTGTCGGCTGCGGTCGCAGGTGGCCGGACGCGATCAACTCGGCCAGAGATGCCGGTAGCTCGATTTCAGGGGGCAACTCCGGTGCGGGCTCGGCGGCGCCCAGTGCCGTGCGCATCGGCAGCACGCCGGCCCAGACGGCAATCTCGGCATCCTCGGGATCGCCCGGCGGGGCCGCCCGCACCTTCGCGGTCGCTTCCTCGATGTCCATCCACAACACCGAGGTGGCCTTCAACTCCTGCGGCGTCATCGGGCGCAGCGTGTCCCACCGTCCCGGGAACAGGCCATCGGTGAAGCGCTGCAGCGCCGCCGTTTTCTCATCGTCGTCCTCCACGACCCGCGCCGCGCCGAACACCATGGCAGAGCGGTAGTTGACGGAATGGTTGAAAGCGGAGCGGGCCAGAACATACCCGTCCATCAAGCTGACCGTGAGGCAGACCGGCATGCCGTCGACCCGGCGCAGAAAGCGGCTCGCCGCCGAGCCGTGCCAATACACCCGATCGCCCTCGCGCCAATGCATGGTCGGCGTCACGAACGGCTGGCCATCGACGACGTAGCCGACATGGCAGAGCGGTGCCGCGTCCAGAATAGCGTGCACGTCAGCCCGCCCGTGCGACCCGCGCTGATGGAGGCGCCGCACCCGGCTACGTTCGGTCTCGGGATAGTCGGTGGACGTAGGCTGGGATGGATGTGGCATGGCTCGACGCTCGGGTTCTGATCGGCTGCACGATGGCCGCAGAGAGGTCTGCTCGATAGAGCCACTTGCAGTAAACTGAGCAGACCGCTTTGCTGACCTGTATGAAAGCAGTTTCGATGCCGACAGGGTGGCTCGTGTTGAACCGGGACGCTGGCGATCTGGAAGGACAGGTGTATCGGGCCGTGCGGGAGCGGATCCTTTCCGGGCAGCTCGCGCCCGGTCAACGGTTGCCATCGACGCGGGCCCTGACCTCGGCGTTGGGCGTTGCCCGCTCCACCGTCGTTCAGGCCTTTGAACGCTTGCGTGCCGAGGGCTTCCTCGATGCGGCGACGGGTTCGGCGACGCGGGTCGCAACCCTCTCGACACCATTTCCGTCGCACTCCGAGCGCGAGACAGCCCTTGCAGCGCCATCGGCCGTTCCCCACCTGGCCGAACCCGAGCGCGGCATCTTCCAACCCGGTGTGCCGAGTCTGTCCGACTTTCCCCATGCTGCCTGGGCCCGTTGCCTCGGCGCACGAGCGCGGTCGCTGCGCGTGCATGATCTCGGCTACGGTGCCGCCTCTGGCATCGCGGAACTGAGGATGGCGATCCTCGACCACGTCTCCGCCTCACGGGGCGTGGTCGCGTCGCCGGACCAGGTCGTCATCCTGCCATCCACGAGCGCGGCCATCGACCTCATCGCGCGCCTGCTGCTGCAGCCTGGTGTCGCAGGCGGGAATACGGCCTGGATCGAGGAGCCCGGCTACCCGGTCGCGCAAGCGGTGCTACGCTCGGCCGGCGCGCGCATCGTCGGCGTTCCGTGCGATGCGGACGGGATGGACATCACCAGGGCGGCGGGCCCGCCGCCGCGACTGATTTATGTAACGCCATCACATCAATATCCGACCGGCGCCGTCATGAGCCTCCATCGCCGCCTGGCGCTTCTCGAGATGGCGCAACGCTGCGGCGCCGCCGTGCTCGAAGATGACTATGACAGCGAGTTCCAGCGTAGCTCGCGACCGATTGCAGCGCTGCAGGGCATCGACCGGGGCGGGTGCGTCGCCTATCTCGGCACCTTCTCGAAGGTTCTCGCGCCCGGCCTCAGGATCGCCTACGCCATCCTACCGTCCCGCTTAGTGACCGAGGCTCGTGCGGCTCAGCGCTTGAGGGGGGTGGTCGTGCCGATCCACATGCAAGCGGCACTGGCCGACTTCCTGCGGGACGGCTACCTGCGCGCTCACCTCCGCCGCATGGGCGCCATCTACGCCACGCGCATGGCGGCCACCGCCGACGCGTTAAATCGCCATTGTGCCAGCGTGTTGTCCCTTGAGAACGGCGCCAGCGGCTTGCAACTCGCGGCCTGGTTCCGTGACCCTAGCGCCGACGACCGCAGCGTAGCGGAACGGCTTCGGAACGAAAGTTTCGGCATGCGAAGTTTGTCCGAGTTCTACCTCGGTGCGCCGCGGCCGGGACTGCTGTTCGGGATATCCGAGATATTGCCGGAACGGACCGTTGATCTCGCCAAGCGGGTTCGGCGCATCATTGATGCGGTCGATCGACCGCAACTTGATCACGGCCGCTAGACAGACGTTATTTGCGAATATGGTAAGTTCTCATACGTCCCGAAAATCCTTGTTCTGCGCCGACGGGGCCTTAAGGCTAAGAAGTCAGCTGCCCAACGGGCTCGTGGAGGTACGATGACGATCTGCATGACCGGATCAGGATGAGGCTGACGACCTCGGTCGGCAACCGCTATGCGCCAGGCGGCGAAGGCCGCTTTTGGTCGCCTGCAGCGGTAACCATTCCTGTCAGGACGAAGAGAAGCGTCCTTGATAACGGCTTAGGCCGCGGCCTCGCCCCGTGCCAATTCGAAGCCCTCATCGAGCCAGCCGGTGATGCCGCCGGCCATGATCTTCACCGGGCGACCAAGTTGAGCCACACGAAGCGCACCCCGAGCGGCGCCGTTGCAATGCGGTCCCGCGCAGTAGGTCACAAAGAGCGTTCCCTCCGGCCATTGAGAAATACCGGCCGCCGACCAGGCGCATCCATCCAGTGACGTCGGCTCCCAGGCTCTTTAACAGGGCCTGTCCCGCATAGGCGTGGGTTTCGAAGCGATGCGTCGCGGTAGCGACGCGCGACCGAGCACCGAGTGCAGATGCCTCGTCATCAAAGCGCTTGCCCCCTTGCCTGCTGTGCAGCGCAGCTTCTGCACGAGATGCAGATGGTCATCGATCGCGCACTCGGACGAGTGTGGCGACTTCGTGCCGGTCAGGACCAGAGAGCAACGGGATACGAGGTCAGACACCGAACGGGTCAGTGCAGCGCTGCCGGTCAACTCGGCCAACAGGATGTGGAACTCACCGGCGAGACGGATCGCTTCCGGTCGGTTATCCCCGCGTGCAGCCTGTTCGCACTCGACATGCGCCAGCAACCGCGACGCTTGATCCTCACTCAGAACGCCGGCCAGGCGCTGCACGACCAACCCCTCGACCGCGACCCGGAGGTTGAACAAATCCGCGCACTCCTCAAGACTAGGGCTGGCCACGCGCGCGCTGCGGTTGTTCGCCCGGGTAACCAGTCCTTCGGCGGTAAGCCGGTCCAAGGCCGAGCGCACGACCGTGCGGCTCACGCCGAACTGCAACGCGACGGCATCTTCAGCAAGCCGTGCGCCGGGTTGCAGCGTCTGCTCGATGATCGAGCGGCGTAGACCGTCATAGACCACCGCCGGCCCGGTACCCGGCCGGCGGCGCTGTTCGCCTTCCGTCATTGCGGCTCCAGAAGATTTGCTGAACGTTCTCTCGGAAACTGTATACAGATGGACTGATATCTGTATACAGTTTTACCGCCCGATGTTGGAGGCTCCATGCGCCGTATCATCCGTCCAGCCTTGCTTGCCCTCTCGCTCGTCGCCACTCTCCCCGCGCCGGGCCCCGCCGCCACCCTGCGCTGGGCCGCCGCGCGCGACATCGGATCGCTCGATCCGGATTCGTTCGGCGACACCTTCACCCTGGCCTTCCTCAATCACGTCTATGAAGCGCTGGTCCGCTACGACGATCATCTCAAGATCGAACCGGCCCTGGCCGAAGGCTGGGAGATCGTCGAGCCGAAGTTGTGGCGCTTCCATCTGCGCCAGGGCGTGAAATTCCACGACGGCGCCCCGCTCACCGCCGACGACGTGGTCGCCAGCCTGAAGCGCGCGACCGACGACGCCTCCCCGCTGAAAGGCAACCTCGCCGCGTTCAAGGACGCCCGCGTGGTCGACCCGGCCACGATCGACGTCGAACTCACGACGGCCTACCCGCTGCTGCTGAACGATCTGACCAACATCTTCGTCTTCAGCAAGCCGTGGCTGCTTGCCAACAACGCCATGGCGCCCACCGATGTCGGCAAAGGCGTCGAGGGCTTCGCCACCCGCCACACCAACGGCACCGGTCCGTTCAAGCTGGAGAGCCGCACGCCGGACCAGCGCACTACCCTGATCACCAATCCCGACTGGTGGGACAAGAAGCGGCATAATCTCGACCGAATCGAGTTCATGCCGATCGCCTCCGACGCGACCCGGATCGCCGCCCTGACCTCCGGGCAGGTCGAC
Organism: uncultured Acetobacteraceae bacterium; assembly: GCA_964657565.1. Lineage (GTDB taxonomy): Bacteria > Pseudomonadota > Alphaproteobacteria > Acetobacterales > Acetobacteraceae > JAVVHH01. The sequence continues at coordinate 7,218 of CAZZVQ010000112.1, read as the reverse complement.
TACACCAACGCGGTCCCACTGCAGGCGACGCAGCGGCTCGAAACGTCGCCCGGCACCAAGCTGCTGCTGACGACGGAGCTGCGCACCGTCTTCTTCGCGCTCAATTTCGCCGACCAGAAGCAGGACGGCGCCCCGAACCCGCTACGCGACGAACGCGTGCGCCGGGCGCTCTATCTGGCGCTCGATCTGGAAGGCATTCATCGGACGATCATGCGCGGACAATCCCGGATCACCGGGTCGCTGGTCGCGCCGGCGATCCCCGGCTACGTGCCCGAGCTCGACACCTGGCCGAAGCTCGACGTCGCCGAGGCCAAGAAGCTGCTGGCCGATGCGGGCGTTCCGGACGGCTTCGGGCTCAAACTCCTGTGCTCCAGCGACAGCTACGTCGCCGAGGAGCCGATCTGCACCGCCACTGCGGCGATGTGGGCGCGGATCGGGGTCAAGGTGCAGCTCGAGATCGGCACGCGCGCGGTGATCACCGGCAAGCGCGTCGCCGGCCAGTTCGACGTCACGACGCTTGGCTGGGCCAACGAGCCCGCCATCGACGCGCTCAGCCTCCTGGTCCAGGTCGTGCACACCAACACCGGCGCCGCCGGCCTGTTCAACTGGGGCCATTGGGGCGTGCCGGAGATCGACAGCCTGACCGATGCGGCGTCCAACGAACTCAAACAACCGAAGCGCCTCGCCGAGGAGACCGACGCGCTACGCATCGCGAAGGACCGCACCCTATTCCTGCCGCTGCATCAGCAGCCGATGGCCTGGGCCATCCGCGACGACGTCCAATCCGTCGTGCAGCTGTCCGACAACAAAGCGCGCCACTGGCTGACGGTAATGAAGCCATGAGCAGCTTGCTCCTCCGCAACGTCCGCCCCCTCGGCGCGGACGCAACCGACCTCCTGGTGATCGACGGCCGTATCGCGACTGGTACCGCCGATGCCGGAATCACCGTCCTCGACGGTGGCGGCCGTCTGCTGCTGCCCGGCCTGGTCGAGGCGCACACCCATCTCGACAAGTCGCTGCTGGGCATGCCCTGGTATCGCAACGAGGTAGGCCCCCGCCTCATCGACAAGATCGACAATGAGCGCACAGTCCGGCGTACCCTCCCAATCCCGCCGCAACAGCAATCGGCGCGACAGGTCAAGCGCGCCATCGGCTACGGCGTCACCCATATTAGGAGCCATGTCGACGTCGATACGGAGTGCGGCCTCTCCGGCATCGAGGGCGTGATCGCGACGCGGGAGGCGGTCGGCGCCGACTGCACCATCCAGATCGTCGCCTTCCCGCAGAGCGGATTGCTCGTCCGCCCCGGCACGCTGGAGCTGCTGGACGAAGCGCTGGCCCTCGGCGCGGATGTCGTCGGCGGCCTCGATCCCTGCGCGATCGATCGCGACCCCAAGGGCCATCTCGACGCGATCTTTGCCTTGGCGGACAAGCACGCCAAGCCGTTGGACATCCATCTGCACGAGATGGGCGAGCTCGGCCTGTTCTCGACCGACCTGATCATCGAGCGGACCCGGGCGCTGGGGATGACCGGCAAGGTCATGATCAGCCACGCCTTCTGCCTCGGCCACCCCGACCCGGCCCTCGTCGGCCCCATCATCGCCGCTCTCGCCGCCGCCGGGATCGCCATCATGAGCACGGGCGCACCCTCCCGAACGGTGCCGTCGGTGCGGATGCTGGCCGAAGCAGGGATACCGCTTTGCGCCGGCTCCGACGGGATCCGCGACACTTGGGGCCCCTACGGCAACTCCGACATGCTGGAGCGTGCTACCCTGCTCGGCATGCGCAACAACCTGCGCCGCGACGACGAGCTGCTCCTGGCGCTCGACGCCGTGACGGTCAACGGTGCCGCGGCGATCGGGCTGACCAGCTACGGCATGGCGCCCGGCGACGCCGCCGATTTCGTCCTGGTCGACGCCGAGACCGTGGCCGAAGCCGTGGCCCAGCACCCGGGGGCGCGCACGACGATCAAGGCCGGCCGGGTCGTCGCAGAAAACGGGGTGGCCAGCACCGGGATCGCATGATGCCGCGGCGCCTGCTCACCGCCCGCTGGGTGGTCGGCCATCACGCGGGCCGGCACTGTCTTATCGATGACGGCGAGGTCGTCATTGAGGGCGACCGGATCGTCTTCGTCGGCAAGGACTTCGCCGGCGAGGTCGCGGAGCGCCACGATTACGGCATGGCCTTGCTCGGCCCTGGCCTCATCGACCTCGACGCGCTCGGCGACCTCGACACCACCGTGCTCGGCCTGGATAACCAGCCGGCCGCCAAGAAGGGCCGGATCTGGCCGCGGACCTACGTCGAGCGCGGGCCCTACGAGATGCTCACGCCCGACGAGTTGGCGTTCCAAAAGCGCTACGCTTTCGCCCAACTGCTCCGGCACGGCATCACCACCGCTGTGCCGATCGCCAGCCTGTTCTACCGCGCCTGGGGCGAGACCTCCGACGAGTTCGCCGCCGCGGCCAACGCAGCGTCCGAGCTCGGCCTGCGGGTCTATCTTGGCCCGGCCTACCGATCCGGCGGCCTCGTCGTCGAGGATGATGGCCGCATCGCGCCGGTGTTCGACGAGGACCGCGGGTTCAGCGGGCTGCAGGAGGCGATCGACTTCTGCCGGATTTGGGAGAACACACAAGGCGGCCTGGTTCGCACGCTCCTGACGCCCGACCGCATCGAAACCTGCACGCCCGAGTTGCTCCGCCGCACCGCCGATGCTGCGCGCGACCTCGACGTGCCGGTCCGCCTGCATTGCTGCCAAAGCCGCATCGAATACGAGATGGTGCTCGACCTGCGCGGCATGAGCCCGCCCGAATGGCTGCAGAGCCTCGGCCTCCTCTCGCCGCGCTGCCTGCTACCGCATGCGACCTGGGTCAGTGGCTCCTCCGGCGTGACCCGGCCCGGGCGCGACATCGAGCTCATGCGCGATGCCGGCGCGACCGTCGTGCACTGCCCGATCGTCTCCGCCCGCGGCGGCCGTGCCATGCAGAGTTTTGCGAGATATCGCGCCGAAGGGCTGCGGATCGGCCTCGGCACCGACACCTGGCCGCCGGATCTGGTTGCCAACATGCAGGCCGGCTTGATGCTGTGCCGGGTCATCGATGAGTCGCCGGAAGCAGCCAGCGCCGCCGACTTCTTCGACGCGGCAACCATCGCCGGCGCCGATGCGCTTGGCCGGCCCGACCTCGGCCGCCTGAGCCCGGGCGCCGCGGCCGATATCGCAGTGTTCGATCTGTCGGACAATTACATGACTTCCGCCTTGGATCCCATCCAGGCTCTTCTGGCCGGAGGCAGTCAGCCGCATGCCCTCGCCGTCTGGGTCGCGGGCCGCCTCGTGGCAGAACGAGGCGTCCTTCCCGGGGTCGATCTCGCTGCGGACAATATCGTGGCTCAGCTTCAATTCGCCGGTGTAGTCAGCCGGTATCCGGAGCGCACATGGCGGCATCCGCCGATGGAACAGATCTTCGCAAGTAGCTATCCAAGCCGATAATGACCAGGGTCGGATGGAAGAGTGCCTCGCGTTCAAACCGCCGACAGGATCTAGCTCCACGTGAACAACGCCGCTTAATGCACTCACCCTGATCTCAGCCAGGCGCTTGTCGCTGAACTAGTGAGATTCTAGCCATCGTACAAATCCTATTTTGCGACAGAATGTCCGACGGAGTTTGGTGGGGAGCGAATGGTCCGCTTTGCGCGCAGAAATCTTGATCGCAGTTCTGTCGCTACGCCCCTCAATGTTCGATTGCGATGAGCCTTGTCAGTTTCTGGCGCTTCGGTCAGGCTCAAGCGATGCTGAACGGTTCCGATTTCAAAGCGGCCTTGGACGAGCGTCATTTCGCGGCCAGTCGGGCCTTCGCTGCCAAAGATATTGGAGCATACCAGGCGCTTTTCAGCGAAAATCTGCAGTACTCGCCGGTTGACGGCAACGTAATCGATCGAGAGCGTTTGATGAGAAATGTCAGGGCACAGTTCAAGACACTCCAGCAGGCTCAATCGAGGTTCGCGAGAGAAGACTCGATCGTTGTCGGGGACGAAGTCGAGGAAACCCTACTTCAGATCGCGGTCGCGGAGGCAGCGGCATTCGGGTTCGTTCGTCGCCTATGGCGAATTGAACGACGCGGTCGTTACACCTGGGCGATGGAGGACGGCCAGTTTCGGATCGTTCGGGTCAGGGTTTCGAGCGAGAAGGTCGAGGGACGGTGGAGGTTCGGCAGATCGTTGACGGCGTCCGCTCTCGAGGCGTTCCTGCAGGACGGCGAGAGTCTGCGATGAGGTCGACAATGGCGAACCGCCTTTGTCGCTGTAATGGTAGGTTTTGCGCAACTGACAGCGACATGTGTGTTTGCTGGAAAATATGCGTCGCAGAACTCGGGTTCTAAACCTTTTCTTTCCAGTGCAGATTAGCGACATGTTCATCTGCCACGCCCGCGTCTCGGCCGGCGAGCAGGATCTCCGGCTGGAAAGGGGCGGCGTTGAAAGAGGCTGGAACCGCCGCATCTTCGGTGAGCACGGCGATGCACTAAGCTCGAGTTTGGTCGCCAATTGTGCTGAACCCGTGCTTGAGCGCATGGAGTTATGGGTTCATGGAACGATGCGCTTATGTGTGTATGAACCTCGAGAGGGTGATTGTAACTTGATCCCACTGGAGGGATCTGCTGTCTGGCTAGCTCAAGCTTGGTAATTTGACACTCAGTATTTCTGTCCGACCACGGGGCCGTTGGAAATCGTCACCACCATGCAAACGTCGGCAAAGCTGTCGGACCGACACAAGACTGGTCACTCACCGACCAAGGCTTTCTCCATGGCAATGGGATCGAGAGCATTCCGTTGATTAAGGCGGTCTTTGCTTGGGAGCTTTAGGCGCCGGCGCGAGCGGTTGGACAGGGTCCCCGCGATCAAGTACGGCGTCTCACCTGTGCCAGAGGTCAGCGTGTCGAGTCGAAAAACCGAAATACTGAGAACGGCTCTCAAGGCAATTTCCGACACCGCTGCCCGGCTGAAGGAGGCGGGACTCGATGATCTGGCTGCTGAACTGCATGGGACCGCCAGCGTCTCCGCCACGTGGGCGTCTTCGGTAGGCAAGGGAAGGCCCGGGGCGTGATGCAGGAAGCGGATCGCCGGCCGCCGTAGATCTAGCGTTCATGGCGGCCAGCCCTCGATAGCGCCCGGCCGCCATAAACGCGGCCACGTTCGGCGGGGACGCCTGTGGCGGCGTGAGATCATGCCTGGCGCACCAGCCGTACCAGGCCCGCACTGCGGAGCGAGAGGCCGCCCGGGTATTGTCCGCCTTGACGCGGTAGCAATAGGTGCGCGCGGACGCGTGCGCGCAGCCCGGCTGCCGTCGGGCGCAGGTCATTTTGCCGCCGCATCGAACCAGATTCTCACGTGCAGCGGGGTGCCGCCGAGCGGCGCCTCGCCAGCTTGAGCCAGATCGACGGTGGCTAGGGTAGGGAGGTTGACCGGGTTTGCCCGCTCCGACGATGTTGCGAGTGCGCAAGGTCAGCCGTCTTGCGCCCGATTGATCCCGAAGGGGAGAAGTTATCGTTTTCAGGCAAGACATCGCCTTTCACTCGCGAAAATCCCCATTCGAGAGCCGGGGGAAAGCAACACGGAGGTTGTTACGACTGGGCGCCGTTTGGCGGACTTCTCCAGTAAGTTTCGGCGAGGAATATGGGCAGCCACAAGGCAGGGAAGGGCAGGTTATCAGGACAAGAGCGCGCTGTAGAGTTGTGGCGCGGAGACCTGGCGGTCTTACGCTTCGCCGGGGTTATCCGGATTGGGCATCATCTCCGCGAGGATCGGGCCGAGATCACGGTCCGTGCTCAACACCCGCAAGATGGTCGGCGCGGCCGGGTCTGCGGCATAGATCAACAGCAGGCTGTGACGCGGGATCGACCAGAAGCGAAAGGGATCAGGCAGCAGGTCTGGCCGGCGGCGGCCCAGCAGCGGCCGCGCTGCCAGGCGATCGGCGGCTTCGAGCACGGAAAGCAGCAACCGTTCGGCAACGGCAGCGGCTGAGCCCCGGTCTAAAATCCAGCTTACAAGCTCGTCCAGATCAGCCTATGCCTGCGGTGCGAAATGTCGCACCAGGGTTAGGCCGCCGTGCCGGTCCTCCGGGCGATGGTCTCCCGGACATGGGCGGCAACCTCCTCGCCGGTCAGGTAGCCCAGGCGGTCACCTTCCTCCTGAGCAGCCAGAACGGAAGCAAGCAACGCGCTCCTCGCCTTGGCCCGCTGCTTCAGCAGGTCGATCCCGGCCCGAACCACCTCGTCGAAATCCCGGTAGCGGCCAGCCGCGACTTCCTCGGCCACGAACTGCTCCAGGTCGGGAGGAAGAGACATACCATCCATGGCTGATAGTATAGGCAGGGCAGGGGTCTCCGGGAAGGAATCTCTAACCGATCAAACACCAGGCGAAGGGCGGAGGTCTGCTGTCCGGCAGCTCGATATTCTCGCGCCCATGAAAGTCGCAGCGCTCACCGATGCGGTGACCGCGGTGCAGTGGCTGTCTCCAGGTACTCTCGTCGGCCGGATCATGGCCGTGCACGGACATCCTATCCATGCGGATAGCGCGGCTGCCCGAGGCCGAGCCCGACGCTGGCAATCTACAAGAAACCGTCGCCTGCGTGGTCGTCGAACAATCGCGCATCGCGGACGTAGCCGGCCAGAACCTGCATCGACTTGTGGCGGCTGACCTGCTGGATCTTCCAGACGTCGACCCCGCCATTGGCCGCCGCCGTCACGAAGCCCGCCCGCAGCGAGTGCCCGGCATAGCGCGCCGGATCGAGCCCGGCGGCCGAGGCGCGCGCCTGCACGATGCGGGCGACCGCGTGGTCGGACAGCCGGGCAGGGCGGATGCGCCCGCCTTTCCACAGTGGCCGGAACACCGGCCCCTCGGTGATCCCGGCGGCCTCGAGCCAGGCCCGCAGGTGGGTGAGGGGGGTCAGCCGGCGCCCCTCGGGCACGGCGACCGTGGCGCCCTGGCCCTCCTGATCGGTCTTGGAGCGGCGGATGCGGACGCGCAGGCCGTTCGGCTCCCAGGTGAGGTCGGCCACGTCGAGCGCGACCAGCTCGGACCGCCGCGCGGCGAGCGCCATGCCGAAGGCGATCACCGCCCGGTCCCGGATCGCCCCCAGATCCTGCCCCTCGATCGACCAGAGCAGCTGCATGACGACGTCGGCATCGGCGGCGGCCTTGCGGTCGGGCAAGCCCACGCGCGAGCGCC
>CAZZVQ010000111.1:0-16499 GCA_964657565.1 uncultured Acetobacteraceae bacterium | reverse complement strand
TCATCATCAGGTATTCGCTGATCCGGTTGTTCAGCACGCCCTTGCCGGTGATGATCCCGCGCTTGGTGCCGCCTCCGGCAATCGCGTCGTCCTTGAAATATTGCACGAGGGTGCCGGGCTCCGGCCCCTCGAAGAGGACCTTTGCTTTCCCCTCGTAGAGTTGCCGCCGGCGTGCCATCGAACCAAACCCCTGTCTCGCTGACCCGAAGCGGGCGGCGGAGGGCGTCATATAGCAAGGGTGCCGCCACTCCGCCACGTCGCCTCTTCAGGACAGGGTTACCGAAGCCCGATCAATAGCGCGGGCCGTAGAATGGCGGCGGCGGCGGTGGCGGATAAAAACCTGGCGGCGGCGGTGGCGGATAGCCGCGCCACTCATGGGCGCGGCGCCATTCTTCGCGCCGGCGCTCCTCGAACTCGCGGCGCCGCCGCCATTCCTCGCGCTCTCGCCAGCCGGGCTCGTAGTATTGCGCGCGTTGCAGACCAACGTCGGACCAGGCTGGGGCCAGCGGCCGAGCGGCAACCGGGTTGCTCGCCGCAACCGCGGCAAGCGACCCCAAGGCCGCCAGTGATAGCAGAAGAGTACGCATCTCAGAGGCCCTCCCGTCGGCCTTAGGTCGTTAAAGCGCCCAAACGGGGCAGGTTCATGCCGCGACTGCGGCAGAAGCGTGGCCGAGGCGCACGCGGCTGAATACTCGCTCGAAAACAGTATCTATATGGTTAAGATGCCGCTCCGATCGCATCGCCTCGTCGAGCGCCTCCGGCGAGATGTGGCTGGCCACCTGCGGATCCGCCTCGAGATGCGCCCGGAAGCTGCGCCCATCCGGCTTGCCCAACCCGGCCCACGTCGCCATCGCGCTGCGCTGCACGATCGCATAGGCCTCCTCCCGAGAAATCCCCGCCCGGGTCAGCACCAGCAGCACCTCGCCGCTATGCACCACGCCACCGAGCGACTCGAGGTTGACCTGCATCTGCTCCGGATAGACCGTCAGGTGGTCGATCATGCCCGCCAGCCGCATGAGCGCGAAATCAAGCGTCACCGTCGCGTCCGGCCCGATGAAACGTTCGACGCTGGAGTGGCTGATGTCCCGCTCATGCCACAGCGTGACATTCTCGAGCGCCGGCAGGGCGGCCGCACGCACGATCCGGGCCAGGCCGGTCAAATTCTCCGACAGCACCGGGTTCCGCTTGTGCGGCATCGCACTGCTGCCCTTCTGGCCCGCATGGAAGAACTCCTCCGCCTCGCGCACCTCGCTGCGCTGGAGATGGCGGACCTCGGTGGCGAGTCGCTCGATGCCGCTGGCGATGACCGCCAGCGTGCAGAAAAACGCCGCATGCCGGTCGCGCGGGATCACCTGAGTGGAGACCGGCTCCGTTTGCAGACCTAGTTTCTGCGCGACGTAGCGTTCGACCGCCGGGTCCAGATGGGCATAGGTGCCGACCGGGCCGCTGATGGCGCACACGGCGATCTCCGCCCGCGCCTGCTCCAGCCGGACCCGGTTGCGAGCGAATTCCGCATAGTGCCCGGCGAGCTTGAGGCCGAAACTGGTCGGCTCGGCGTGGATCCCGTGGCTGCGCCCGATCGTCGGCGTATACTTGAACTCCTGCGCCCGCTTCTCCAGCGCAGCCAGGACCCGGTCGATGTCACCCAGCAGCAAATCCGCGGCCTGGGTGAGCTGGACCGAGAGACAGGTGTCGAGCACGTCGCTGCTGGTCATGCCCTGGTGCACGAAGCGGCTATCCGGACCGATCCCCTCGGCGAGCCAGGTCAGGAACGCGATCACGTCGTGCCGCGTCTCGCGCTCGATGGCGTCGATCCGCTCGAGATCGGCTGCCGTGATGTCCGCGACCCTCGCGTTGCCCCGCTCGCGGATCGTGCGGGCGGCGGTTTCCGGTATGGTCCCTTGTGCGGCCATGGCTTCGGCCGCGAGGGCTTCAATCTCGAACCAGATCCGGAACCGGTTCTCCGGCGCCCAGATCCGGCTCATTTCGGGGCGGGCATAGCGCGGAACCATCGTTCTTCCTGCGGTTTAACGATCGAGCATGCGGTTACGCCCAGGGCGCCCGTATGACAAGCACGGGAGTTCTTTTGACACTCAATGCCGCGTTGTGGCCCGAACTCGTTGCGCTATTCCAAGTTCTACTGATCGATCTCGTACTCGCCGGCGACAACGCCATCGTGGTCGGCCTGGCGGTCAATGGCCTGCCGCCCAGTCTGCGCCGCCGCGCCATCCTGTTCGGCGTGACCGCGGCGACCCTGCTGCGGATCGGCTTCGCGCTCGTCACGCTGCAGCTTCTGGCCATCGTCGGATTGCTGCTGGCCGGCGGGATCCTGCTGCTATGGGTGTGCTGGCGGATGTACCGCGAGCTGCGACGCGGCAACGCGAGTCACGCGGACGCTGCGGCAGCGCCCAAGACGATGCGGGCGGCGATGATGCAGATCGTGCTGGCCGACCTGTCCATGAGCCTCGACAACGTGCTGGCCGTCGCCGGCGCCGCGCGCGAGCACCCCTGGGTGCTCGTGCTGGGCCTAGCGCTCTCGGTCGTGTTGATGGGTGCCGCCGCCAGCCTCGTGGCCCGCATGCTCGACCGCTACCGTTGGCTCGCCTGGGTCGGGTTGGCGATCGTGCTCTACATCGCCTGCAAGATGATCTGGGAGGGCAGCCACGAGGTCGTCTTCGCCCTGCGATAAACATTGTGTATCCCTCAGTCTTCAGATACACATCGAGGATGCGGACCAACATCATCATCGAGGAGTGGCTCATGTCCGAAGCCATGCAAGTCGCTGGTGTGACGACAAAGAAGGCGGCGGTCGAGACCGGGCTACGCCTGCTGATCGACCGCGCGCGCCAACTCGAAGCGCTCGACCAGCTATCCGGAATCGGATGGGACGGTGATCTGGAGGACATGCGCAGCGGTAAGCTGCGCTGATCGCCGTAGACTCCTCCGTTTGGATCGACCACTTCCGCGGTCACGCCGACATGCCGCACGTCACGGCGCTACGCCGCGCCATCGAACAAGCTCAGACGATTGTCGTCGGCGACCTCGTCCTGCTCGAACTCCTCCTCGGCGTGCCGGACGAACGGCGAGCGATCCTCGTCGAAGCCGGGCTGCGCCTGTTCTCCGTCGAAGAGATGCTGGACGACCGCCTCGCCATCACAGCCAGCCGCCACGACCGGGTCTTGCGCGCGGCGGGCGTCACCGTGCGCAAGACCGTCGACCTCATTATCGGCACGTTCTGTATCGATCGCGGCTACCGCCTGCTGCACAACGACCGCGACTTCGAGCCGATGCACACCCTCCTCGGTCTCCGCCGCGCCTAGCCCGCCCGCACCAACCGATGCTGCTTGCGGCCGGCCGATAGCTTCACCGCCCCGTCGCGCAGGTCGGCAGCCGACACCACCATCGCCTCGTCCGTCACCGGCACATCGTTGACCCGGGCCCCGCCGCCGCGGATCAGCCGCCGCGCCTCCCCGTTGCTCGCCGCCAGCCCGGCCTCCGCCAGCAGGCGCACCACCGGGATCCCGCCCTGCAACGCCGCCGCCTCGACCAGATGCGTCGGCAACGTGTCGGCCGCCTCTCCCTCCTCGAACGCCCGCCGCGCCGTATCGGCCACAAGCGCGGCCGCATCAGCCCCGTGCGCCAAACCGGTCACCGCCGTCGCCAGCACCTTCTTGGCCTCGTTGATCTCGGCCCCCTGCAGCGCCTCGAGCCGCGCGATCTCGTCGAGCGGGATGTCGGTGAACAGCCGCAGGAAGCGGCCCACATCGGCGTCCTCGGTGTTGCGCCAGAACTGCCAGAACGCGTAGGCGCCCAGCCGCTCCGGCCGCAGCCAGATCGCGCCGGCCGCCGACTTGCCCATCTTGGCGCCGGACGCGGTGGTGATTAGCGGCGTCGTCAGCCCGAACGCCTGCTTGCCGTCGGTGCGACGGATCAGCTCCGCGCCGGACACGATGTTGCCCCACTGGTCCGAGCCGCCCATCTGCAGCACGACGCCATACCGCCGCATCAGCTCACGGAAATCGTAGCTCTGCAGGATCATGTAGTTGAATTCGAGGAAGGTCAGCGGCTGCTCGCGGTCGAGCCGCAGCCGGATGCTGTCGAAGGTCAGCATCCGATTGATGGTGAAATGCGGCCCGACGTCGCGCAGCAGGTCGATCCAGCCGAGCTTGTCCAGCCATTCCGCATTGTTCAGCAGCATCGCGTCCGACGCGCCGTCGCCGAAGCGGACGAACGGCGCGATCGACGCCTGGATCCCGGCCACATTGGCCGCGATCTGCGCATCGGTCATCATCTTGCGCGACTCGTCCTTGCCGGACGGATCGCCGATCCGCGTGGTCCCGCCGCCCATCAGGGCGATGGGCTTATGCCCGTGCCGCTGCATCAGCCGCATCAACATGATCGGCACCATGCTGCCGACATGCAGGCTGTCGGCGGTCAGGTCGAAGCCGATATACCCTGCCACCGTGCCGGCCTCGAGGGCCGCCGCGAGCGCCTGCTCATCGGTGCACTGGAACAGGAAGCCGCGCGCGCGCGCTTCCTCGAGGAATGGGCTGGTCGGCATGGGAGAGCGGTCCTGACGGCGCTACCTCGATGACGGCTGGTTCCACGACACGGAACCAGCCGCCTGATCGGTCAATCGGCGGCCAGCGCCATCGCCTTGCGAGCCATGATCTGGCCGACATGCTCTTCGATCGCCGTGCCGACTTGCTCGGCATGCGTCGCGAACACATGGTCGACGCCCGGATAGACCCGGTAATCGACGACCACGTTCTTCTGAGTGTTCAGCTTGTCGACCAGCTTGCGCACCGCCGGCTCCGGCACGAGTTCATCGTTGTCGCCATGCAGCATCAGGCCGCCACAGGGGCAGGGCGCGAGGAAGCCGAAATCGTAGTGGTTCGCCGGCGGCGCAACGCTGACCCAACCGGAGATCTCCGGCCGGCGCATCAACAGCTGCATGCCCACGAACGCTCCGAACGAATAGCCGCTGATCCACAAGCCGCCCGAGCTCGGGTTGACCATCTGCATCCAGTCGAGCGCCGCGGCGGCGTCGCTGATCTCGCCGAAGCCGCCATCGTAGCGGCCCTGGCTGCGGCCGACGCCACGGAAATTGAACCGCATCACGGAAAAGCCGAGCTTCTGAAATGCCTGATACATCGAATACGTGATGCGGTTGTTCATCGTGCCGCCATGCATCGGATGCGGATGCAGGATCAGCGCGAGCGGCGCGCCAACATCCTTGGAATGATGGTAGCGTCCCTCCAATCGGCCGTCAGGGCCGGCAAACAAGACCTCGGGCATGGCTTTCCAATCCAATTTCCAGCCGGCATCACGCGCCGGCGTTTAAACTCAATTCCCCTCTGCCAGCCTAAATTGACCAACGGGCATGGAGAAGCGTAGCATCTGTTGAAAGCTAAGGCACACGTACAACATTCTTCGTCTCGCCGGGTGAACAAATCTCGCCGGCGTGTCGAGAATATAGGCAGCCCAACTGCCGATTCATATTGGATTTGTCGCATGGCGTTCATGTTTCTGCGAGAGGTCATCAGCACATACCGCCAGCGCGACCCGGCCGCCCGGTCCTCGGCGGAAGTGCTGCTGTGCTACCCGGGAGTGCACGCCGTCATGTGGCACAAGCTCTCGCACGGCCTCTGGCACCGCGGCCTGCGGCTACCGGCGCGCTTCACGTCACATATCGCGCGGTGGCTGACCGGCATCGAGATCCATCCCGCCGCGCAGATCGGGCGCCGGCTCGTGATCGATCACGGCATGGGCGTGGTGATCGGCGAGACCGCCATGGTCGGCGACGACGTCTACCTCTATCACCAGGTCACGCTCGGCGGCACCAGCAGCGAGCGCGGCAAGCGGCACCCGACGGTCGGCAACAACGTGATCGTCGGGGCCGGCGCCAAGATCCTCGGCGACATCGTCATCGGTGACGGCGCCCGGGTCGGGGCCAACGCCGTCGTCGTGCAGCCCGTCGCCCCCGGCGAGACCGTGGTCGGCATCCCGGCCCGGCCGATCGAGCGCGACCCGCTGAAGAAGATCCAGCGTCAGCCGGCCTTCGTCGCCTATGGCACGCCGTGCGAGGGGACGATGGATCCGATCGTGTGCGCGGTCGAAACGCTGCGCGCCGAACTGCTGGCCCTCGAGATCCGGGTCGCGGAGATGCAGCGCTCGCCTGCCGCCGAGTAGCCGCATGGTCTATCTCGACGCCAACGCGACCGAGACGCTGCGACCGGAGGCGCGGGCGGCGACGATCGCGGCGCTCGACCTGCTCGGCAACCCGTCGAGCATCCATCGACAGGGTCGCGAAGCCCGGCGCCTGCTGGAAGCCAGCCGCCGCACGGTCGCCTCCCGCTTCGGCGTCTCGCCCGAGGGCATCGTGTTCACCTCGGGCGGCACCGAAGCCGACGCGCTGGCGATCGCGGGCCTCGGGGCCGGCCGCCGCGTCGTGATCGGTGCGACGGAGCACGACGCGGTCCGGGCCGCCGCGCCGCATGGCGAGATCCTGCCCGTCGACTCCGAGGGCGTTGCCGATCTGGCCCAACTCGATCGCATCCTGGCCGACGGCAGCCCGGCGCTGGTCTGCCTGATGCTCGCCAACAACGAGACCGGGACGATCCAGCCCATCGAGCAGGCGGCGGCGATATGTCGGGCGCGCGGCGCGCTGCTGCATGTGGACGCCGTGCCGGCGGCCGGCCGCATGCGGATCGACCTGGCCGCACTGGGCGCCGACAGCCTGGCGCTGTCCGGTCACAAGCTGGGCGGCCCGAAGGGCGCCGGCGCGTTGCTGCTGGCCGACGATCGCCATCTCCCGCCGCTGATCGCCGGCGGCGGACAGGAGCGCGGTCGCCGCGGCGGCACCCCTGCCCTCCCGGCCATCGCCGGCTTCGCCGCCGCGTGCGCCGCGCCGATCCCAGACCTGCTCGCGCTGCGGCACCGGGTCGAGCGCGCCGCGGAAGCCTGTGGCGCGATCGTCCTCGGCGGCCCCGACCGGCTCTGCAACACGGTCTGTCTGGCGCTGCCCGGCGCCCGCGCCGAGACGCAGGTCATCGCCCTCGACCTCGCCGGAGTGGCCGTCTCTGCCGGGTCCGCCTGCAGCAGCGGCAAGGTCGCCCGCAGCCACGTGCTCGACGCGATGGGTCTCGATGCGCTCGCCGGTGAGGCCATTCGCGTGAGCTTGCCCTGGAACGCGACCGAGGCGGACGTGGCCGCCTTTGTCACCGCCTACACGACGGTGGCGGCCCGTTTTCGGCCACGGCTGGTCCAAGCCGCCCGAGCGGTCGAGCACTCGGCGTTGGTCCCCTAGCGCACGCTTCCCATATCCAGTCGATGCGACCCAACCGGCCCGTCTACCTCGACAACCAGGCCACCACGCAAACCGATCCGCGCGTGCTGGAGGCCATGCTGCCGTGGTTCACCGAACGCTTCGGCAACCCACACAGCGCCGAGCACCGTATGGGCATCGAGGCGGAAGAAGCGGTCGAGGCCGCCCGGGCCGACCTCGCCGCGCTGATCCGCGCGGACCCCCGTGAGATCGTCCTCACCTCCGGCGCCACCGAGAGCAACAACATCGCCATCAAGGGCGCGGCACGCCATGCGCTCGCATCCGGCGACCCGCGGCGGCGCATCGTGACGGTCGCGACCGAGCACAAATGCGTGCTGGAAGCCGTCGCCGACCTCGCAGCCGAGGGCTTCGAGCCCGTCTTCCTCCCCGTCGCCCCCGATGGCCGCCTCGACCCGGCCCGCCTTGCCGACGCGCTCACCACCCCGACGCTCCTGGTCAGCGTCATGGCCGTCAATAATGAGACCGGCGTCATCCAAGACGTTGCCGCCCTCGCGACGATCGCACGCGGCCACGGCGCCCTGTTCCACACCGACGCCGCCCAGGCTGCCGGCAAGATCGCGATCGATGTCGACGGCATCGACCTGCTCAGCCTCAGCGGCCACAAACTCTACGGCCCGAAAGGCGTCGGCGCGCTCTACGTCCGCCGCCGTCCCCGGGTGCGCCTGGTGCCGCTGTTCTCCGGCGGCGGCCAGGAACGCGGCCTCCGCGCCGGCACCCTGCCCACGCCGCTGATCGTCGGGCTCGGCATGGCCTGCCGCCTGGCTGCCGCGGAAATGCCGGAGGACGAACCCCGCATCGCAGCGCTGCGACAGCGCTTGCTCGACGGCCTGTCCACGCCCGTTGCCATCAACGGCTCGTGGCAGCACCGTGTCGCCGGCAACCTCAACCTCACCTTCGAGGCGCCCGCGCTCGAGATGCTGCGCCGCATGCCCGATCTCTGCGTCTCCACCGGTTCGGCTTGCAGCTCGGCCGCGATCGAGCCCAGCTATGTTTTGCGCGCGCTCGGCCTCGACAATTCCGCAGCCCAGCGTACCTTGCGTATCGGACTGGGACGATTTACCAGCCCCGCGGACGTGGATTTCGCGGCCCAAGCGCTGAGCGAATCCGCGCGCGCCCTCACCGCCACCGCCGGAGCCGACGCTTAAATGCCCAAGATGACCTTTATCGAAAAGAACGGCGTGCCGCGCGAGGTCGATGCTCCCCTCGGCCTTTCCGTGCTCGAGATCGCGCACAAGCATGACGTCGACGTCGAGGGTGCGTGCGAGGGCTCGCTGGCCTGCTCGACCTGCCACGTCATCGTCGACCCCGCCTGGTTCGCCAAGCTCGCCAAGCCGACCGAGGACGAGGAAGACATGCTCGACCTCGCCTTCGGGCTCGAAGAGACCAGCCGGCTTGGCTGCCAGATCGTGATGACGCCGGCGCTGGACGGCCTCGTCGTCAAGCTCCCCGCCAGCACGCGCAACGCCGGGGGGTAACGTGAGCCCTGCGTCGCGGAGCGCGCCATGCGCATAGTTGCCGCGATGTCGGGCGGCGTCGATAGCTCGGTCGTGGCCGGGCTCCTGGCCGAGCAGGGCCACGAAGTCATCGGCGTCACGCTCCAGCTTTACGACCATGGCGCCGCCGTCGGCCGCAAGGGCGCCTGTTGCGCCGGCCGCGACATCGGTGACGCCCGCGACGTCGCCGACCGCCTCGGCATCGCCCACTATGTCATCGACGCCGAAGCCCGCTTCCGCGCCGCCGTCATCGACGACTTCGCCGACAGCTACGCCCGCGGCGAGACGCCGATCCCGTGCGTCCGCTGCAACCAGAGCGTCAAGTTCACCGACCTGCTCGGCCTCGCCCGCGACCTCGGCGCCGAGGCGATGGCGACCGGCCATTACGTGCGCCGGGTCGAGGGCGCCGAGGGACCGGAATTACACCGTGCCCGCGACGACGCGCGCGACCAGAGCTGGTTCCTGTTCGCGACCACCCGCGACCAGCTCGCCTTCAGCCGCTTCCCGCTGGGCGACATGCCCGACAAGGCCGCCGTCCGCGCCGAGGCCGCCCGGCTCGGCCTGCCCGTCGCCGAGAAGCCCGACAGCCAAGACATCTGCTTCGTTCCCAGCGGCCGCTACACCGACCTCCTGGCCAAGCTGCGCCCCGGCGCGCTCGAGCCTGGCGAGATCGTCGACGCCGCCGGCACCGTCCACGGCCGGCACAAGGGCCTCGCCCACTACACCGTGGGCCAGAGCAAGGGCCTCGGCCCCGCCACCACCCTCGACGGCACCCGTCAGGCCGTCCTCGCGCTCGACCCGGCCCGCAACCGCATCACAATCGGCCCCCGCACCAGCGGCCGCCGGTCGATCGCCCTCCGTCAGCTCAACTGGCTGACCGACGCCCCCACCCGCTTCCGCTGCGACGTCAAGCTCCGCGCCCGCGAGACGCCGCATCCCGCCACCATCTTCCGCACCGCCGACGCCGCCCGCGTCGAGCTGGACGAGCCCGCCCTCGCCGCCCCCGGCCAGGCCTGCGTCATGTATGACGGCTCACATTTGATTGGCGGCGGATTCATCGGAGCGGATTGACGTGCGGCATCCGCCGGGGCATACGGTGCGCCCCGCGACACGGTATGGCAGCGTAGCTCAGCGGTAGAGCAGGGGAATCATAATCCCTTGGTCGGCGGTTCAAATCCGTCCGCTGCTACCATTTTCTTGTTTCTTTACAATGGGTTACTGGAGTGAGGTCACCCGGCCTCTGCTCTGGGTACAATCGCCACGGCGGCCTGCTGGACGTTCCTGCGGAATACTTGCCGGCGCTGATCGAGATTGCCAGGCTCGACGCTGTCGAGATCGTCGCGCAAGACCCGTCGGCTGCGGAGTGGTTCGGGCTGAACAACCTGGCAGGATAGGCCGCCGAAGCCTGACGGTGGGCTGCAAGGATGATCTCTGATAATAAGGCGAATGAACGATACCGAGTTGAAAGTCGACCTGTTCTCGCCTTTTTGGCGCCGGGCGCTTTTCTCCGCCGGCTTCGCCGTAGCAGTGCCGATCCCTGCGATTTTCGTTGGTCTTGGGCGTGTCGATGGCGCTTGGGTCCTCGTTCTAGCAGGGACGGCCGGAATGCTGTTGACGCGATTGGGGGACGTCAAGAGTTTCGCGTTGGGCCCCCTGAAGGCGGAACTGGAAACACAGATCATCCGTGCCAAGGCCGCTGCGGATATCGCTAGCGCCACCACCGAACAACTTCGAAATCTTGCAGTGGCGCTCGCGGCGCCAGTCTTTTCAACAACTCTCTCCACGCTCAACTACCACGGCCCACGCGAACCGCGATACCAGCAGAAGGAAGCTATCGTGCGCCAACTTCGAGACCTTGGCGTTCCCGAGCATGATATCCTCGGAGCTACCGTAGCTTGGCGTCGTTGGGCGGAGCTTGATCATCAGGAACGGATAATAAACGCGATGAATAAGACGCTCTCAGAAAGGGGGAGGTGGCCTGAAAACTTTATGCTGGTAGGACAGGAGGTGTCGAAACTCCGCGCTGCGGCTTCTCCTGACCAGGGTATCACGGCTGCTGCCTTCTCTGCGCTTGCACAGAGACTAGGTCTCCAAACTCAGGAGGCTGACGAGTTCATACTCGATTACGAGCACTTCAAGAAAACGGATGCGCTGCGGCGACCTGAGGTTTTAAAAAATGAGTAGAGGACTGAACGCCTATATCCAGGTTACCGTTACCGCCTAACCCATTGACGCGTATCACCGCTGGTTACACTTCAACGGGATATTAAGCCGTTGTTAAAGCTGGATTTTCACCGATATCATAATCCCTTGATCGGCGGTTCAAATCCGTCCGCTGCTACCATCCCGATCAATGGTGGGCTAAGCCCACTGCAAAGACGGACCTGTCCGTCAACGCAAAACCCGCCCCGCAACGGCATCGAGCTTCGCCATCAGCCCGGGTTCCCGATGCTCCGGCCGCGTCACCAGCGCATACTCCAGCGCCCGGTCGCACCCCGCCGGACACGGACCTCGGGTCGCCCCCAGCGCCGGCACCACATCGGCCACCAGCGCGCGTGCCTTCTCCGCATTGTCCAACAGCACGCGCACGATCTGGTCGACCGTCACCGCCGCGTGCTCGTCGTGCCAGCAGTCGAAATCGGTCACCATCGCCACGGTCGCGTAACAGAGCTCCGCCTCACGGGCGAGCTTGGCCTCCGGCATGTTGGTCATGCCGATCACGCTGCAGTCCCAGCTCCGGTAGAGGTTGCTCTCGGCCCGAGTCGAGAATTGCGGCCCCTCCATCACGAGATACGTCCCGCCGCGGGTGACCGGCAGCCCCAGCCGCCGTGCCGACGCCTCGAGCGCGTCGCCAAGCCGCGGGCAGACCGGGTCGGCTACGGACACATGGGCCACGCAACCCTCGCCGAAGAAGCTCTTCTCGCGCGCGAAGCTGCGGTCGATGAACTGGTCCACGATCACGAAGTGGCCCGGCGGCAGCTCTTCCATCAAGCTGCCCACCGCCGACAGCGACAGCACGTCGGTACAGCCGGCCCGCTTCAATGCGTCGATATTGGCGCGGTAGTTGAGATGGCTCGGCGATGTCGTGTGGCCGCCACCATGCCGCGGCAGGAACACGCATCGGACCCCGCCGAGTTCGCCAAACAGCAAATCGTCGGAGGGAGCGCCCCATGGGGTCTCGATACGCCGCTTTTCGCGCCGCTCGAGCCCCGGGATGTCGTAGAGACCCGACCCGCCAATGATCCCAATGACGGGCGAAATCGGATCCGCCACAGTGTTAGTGTACGTCTTTCCAGATCTTGCGCTTGACGGTGTAGGTGAGCCCCGTCAGCAACGCGAGGAACACCACCGCCTTGACGCCCAACTGCTTGCGCTGCTCCATGCTCGGCTCCGACGCCCAGGTCAGGAACTGCACGACGTCCTTCGACATCTGCTCGACGCTCGCCTTGGTGCCGTCGGAATATTCGACTTGGCCGTCATGCAGCGGCTGGGGCATCGCCAGGTAGTGCCCAGGAAAATACTCGTTATAATACTGACCCGGCGGGACCGTGGTGCCGGCCGGCGGATCGACGTAGCCGTTCAACAGCGCGTGCACGTAGTTCGGACCGTCCTCCCGCGCCTTGATGATGAGCGACTGGTCCGGCGGCAACGCGCCGCCGTTGGCCGCCCGGGCCGCCTTGTCGTTCGGGAACGGCGAACGGAACCGGTCTGCCGGCAGCGCCGGCCGCTCGATCGGCTCGCCGGCGTCGTTGGTCCCGCCCGGCACGGTGAACTCGGCGGCGAGTGCCTTGATGTCCGCGTCGTCCAGGCCGATCCCATGCAGGTCGCGGTACGACAGCAGCTTCATCGAGTGGCAATTCGAGCAGACTTCCTTGTAGACCTGAAAGCCGCGCTGCGCCGACGCATAATCGTAAGACCCGAACGGCCCATTGAAGCTCCACTTCACATTCGGAACCTCGGGATGCCCCTGCGCCAGCGCCGGGCTTGCGAGGGCAGCCGAGGCCAGCAGGGCGAGAACGTATTTCCGCATCATGCGCGATCCATCGGCTTGGCCGTGGCCCCCTGCGGCAGCGGTCCACCACCACCCGAAGACGGCGGACGCACCCGCAGCACCGGGTTGCTGATGCTCTCCGGCAACGGCAGCGGTCGCTCGATCTTGCCGAGCACCGGCAGCACGACCAGGAAGTGCAGGAACCAATACGCCGTCGCGACCCGTCCGATCACCACATACGCGCCCTCCGGCGGCTTGCCGCCGACATAGAGCAGCGCGAAGAACGAGACGACCAGCAGC
This sequence comes from uncultured Acetobacteraceae bacterium, assembly GCA_964657565.1. GTDB lineage: Bacteria > Pseudomonadota > Alphaproteobacteria > Acetobacterales > Acetobacteraceae > JAVVHH01. The sequence continues at coordinate 3,367 of CAZZVQ010000111.1, read as the reverse complement.
GCCATGAACGGCTTGTACATCGGCCGGAACCGCGTGCTGCGCACCGGCGACGTATCGAGCCACGGCAGGAAGAACAGCACCAGGATCGACGCGAACATGACCATCACGCCGCCGAGCTTCCACTCGACCGCCCGGAGCATCGCGTAATACGGACGGAAATACCATTCCGGCGCGATGTGCGGCGGCGTCACCAGCGGGTTCGCCGGGATGTAGTTGTCGGGGTCGCCCAGCAGGTTGGGCGCAAAGAACACCAGTAGCGCGAACACCAGGAAGAACACGCAAAGCCCGACGCTGTCCTTCGTCGTGTAATACGGGTGGAACGGGAGCGTATCCTGCGGGGTCTTCACGTCGATCCCGAGCGGGTTGTTCGACCCGGTGATGTGCAGCGCGACGATGTGCAGGAACACGACGCCGAAGATCATGAACGGCAGCAGGTAGTGCAAAGCGAAGAACCGGTTCAGCGTCGGGTTGTCCACGCTGAACCCGCCCCAGAGCAGCGTCACGATGCTGTCGCCGATCGCCGGTACCGCGGAGAACAGGTTGGTGATGACTGTCGCACCCCAGTAGGACATCTGGCCCCAGGGTAGGACGTAGCCCATGAACGCGGTCGCCATCATCAGCAGGAAGATGACCACGCCGAGTATGAACAGGATCTCGCGCGGCGCCTTGTATGACCCGTAATACAGGTTCCGGAAGATGTGGACGTACACCACGATGAAGAACATCGAGGCGCCGTTGGCGTGCGCGTATCGCAGCAGCCAGCCGTAGTTCACGTCGCGCATGATGCGCTCGACGCTATCGAAGGCGAGATTCGTGTTCGCCGCGTAGTTCATCGCCAGGAACACGCCGGTAGCGATCATGACGACGAGACAGACCGCCGCCAGCGCGCCGAAATTCCACAAATAGTTGAAGTTCTTCGGCGTCGGGAACGTCCCGTATTCCTTCTGCATGAACGTGAACAGCGGAAGGCGGGTGTCGATCCAGTTGATCACCGGATTCTGGAAGGTGCTCTTGTGCAGGCCTGCCATCGGGGTCGCTCCTAACCGATCTTGATTTTGGTGTCGTTCGTGAAGGCGTAGGCCGGCACGAGGAGGTTCTTCGGGGCCGGCCCGAGGCGGATGCGGCCCGACGTGTCGTACTGGCTGCCGTGGCACGGGCAGAACCAGCCGCCGAACTCGCCGCGCGGGTCGGTGGGTTTGTTGCCGAGCGGGACGCAGCCGAGATGGGTGCAGATGCCGACCACGATCAGCCACGGTTCATGCCCCGCCTTGACCCGGGCCTTGTCGGCCTCCGGGTCCTTCATCGCGCTCAGCGGCGTGTTGGCCGCTTCCTCGATTTCCTTGGCGGTGCGATGCCGCACGAACACCGGCTTGCCGCGCCAGACGATGGTGATGCCCTGGCCTTCGACGACCGGGCTCAGGTCGACGTCGACGCTGGAGAGCGCCAGCACGTCACGGGCCGGGTTCATGCTGTCGATGAACGGCCACACCATCGACCCGACGCCGATGACGACCGCGCTCCCGGTCAGCAGCTTCAGGAAGTCACGTTTGGTGACGTCCGGATTGCCCACCGTGGTGATTGCCTCACGCACGTTCGCGGCAGCGGTTGCAGCTTCAGTCATGGCCGTCCTCGTATCCAACGCCAACGGCGCGCACCAGCCGCCAGCTCAACAATGCCGATCCTATAAGGGCGCGTGCTAGACCCTGCAACTCGCGTCCACCGTGTTCTATGCTGTTTGACGAGATTGGAGTGAATCATAATGTCGCAAGTCATCGACCTGATGCCGCCGCCACATGCGGCGCTGCAGACCGAGGCGCGCGCCTGGTTCGAGACGCTGCGCGACCAGATTTGTGCCAATTTCGAGAGCATCGAAGCGGAAAGCGACGCCCCCCTCGGCGACCGGCCGGCCGGCGCCTTCACCCGCACCGAATGGCACCGCCCCACCGACTCCGGTGACGCCGGCGGTGGTGGCGTGATGAGCGTGATGAAGGGCCGGGTGTTCGAAAAGGTCGGCGTCAACGTCTCGACCGTATGGGGCGAGTTCAGCCCCGAGTTCCGCAAGTCGATCCCCGGCGCCGAGGAGGACCCTCGCTTCTGGGCCTCCGGCATCAGCATCGTGGCGCACCCGCAGAGCCCCCGCGTTCCTGCCGCGCACATGAACACGCGCATGCTGGTCACCACCCGCGGCTGGTTCGGCGGCGGCGGCGACCTCACGCCGATGGGAACCGACGCCGCCGAGACCGCCGAGGACGAGGTGAGCTTCCACGCCGCCTTCAAGGCCGCCTGCGACAAGCACGACCCGGCGTACTACCCGCGCTTCAAGAAATGGTGCGACGAGTATTTCTACCTGCCGCACCGCGGCGAGACCCGCGGCGTCGGCGGCATCTTCTACGACCACCATTTCACCGGCGACGCCGCCGAGGATTTCGCCTTCACCCAGGACGTCGGCCGCGCCTTCCGCGACGGCTACACCGCCATCGTCCGCCGCCGCATGCGCGAACCCTGGACGCCGGCCGAAAAGGATCACCAGCTCATCCGCCGCGGCCGCTACGTGGAGTTCAACCTGCTGCACGACCGCGGCACCCTGTTCGGGCTGAAGACCGGCGGCAACGTCGAGGCGATCCTGATGAGCCTGCCGCCCGAGGTGCGCTGGCCCTAATTTCGCCGCCGAGTCGGCCGAGCTTGGCCAGGTTCAACTCTGGAGAACTTACGATGCGCCTTTCCCGCCACACGGTCGCGATCCTGGCCGCACTCTCCCTCTTCGGCCCTGCCGTCCGCGCCCAAACCCCGTCTGCCCCAACCCGCACCGCCCCGACGCTGCCGCCCGCCGCCTCCCCGAGCGTTCCGGCCAAGGTCGGCGCCCCCGTCGCAACTGCCTCGACCGCGAAGATCGACATCAACGCCGCCTCCGAGCAGGAGATCGCCACACTCCCCGGCATCGGACCGGTCACCGCCAAGGCCATCGTCGACGGCCGCCCCTGGGACGACGTGACCGCGCTCTCGACCAAGAAGGTCATGGCCCGTCCGGTGTTCGAGCGGAACAAGGACCGTTTCGCGCTGGCCAACATCAACACATCCTCGGCCGCCGATATGGCCAAGACCCTGCCCGGCATCGGCGACAAGACGGCCCCCAAGATCGTCAGCGGCCGCCCCTACGCGACCCCGCAGGACTTGGTGACCAAGAAAGTCCTCACCGCCGGACAGCTCGCCAAGATCAAGGACGTGATCGCGTTCTAGATCACGCTCCCCGCGCGTCTTTCCCTCTCCCTCCGGGAGAGGGCCTCGCCTATGCCAGCTTCCCTCGCCGTCGCTGAATGACCGCCAGCAACGCCCGACCATCGAACGCCCCCAACACCTGCCCCGCTAC
>CAZZVQ010000110.1:0-16653 GCA_964657565.1 uncultured Acetobacteraceae bacterium | reverse complement strand
ACATGTACGACACCGTGAAGGGGTCGGACTGGCTCGGCGACCAGGACGCGATCGAGTATATGTGCCGTGAAGCCATCCCGGCGGTCTACGAGCTCGAACATTACGGGGTGCCGTTCAGCCGCACCGAGGACGGCCGCATCTATCAGCGCCCGTTCGGCGGCCACATGATGGATTACGGCAAGACCCCCGCGATGCGCGCCTGCGCCGCCGCGGATCGGACCGGCCATGCGATCCTGCACACGTTGTACCAGCAGAGCCTGAAGCACGAAGTCGAGTTCTTCGTCGAATACATCGCGCTCGACCTGATCATGGAGGACGGCGCCTGCCGCGGCGTGATGGCCTGGTGCCTCGAGGACGGCACGATGCACCGGTTCCGCGCCCAGTCGGTGGTGCTGGCCACGGGCGGTTACGGCCGGGCCTATTTCTCCTGCACCTCGGCGCATATCTGCACCGGCGACGGCAACGGGATGGCGATGCGCGCCGGCATCCCGATGCAGGACATGGAGTTCGTGCAGTTCCACCCTACCGGCATCTACGGCTCCGGTTGCCTCATCACCGAAGGGAGCCGCGGCGAGGGCGGGTATCTGACCAATTCCGAAGGCGAGCGCTTCATGGAGCGCTACGCGCCGTCGGCGAAGGATCTCGCCAGCCGTGACGTCGTCTCGCGCTCGATGACGCTCGAGATCAATGCGGGCCGTGGCGTCGGACCGAACAAGGACCACATCCATCTGCACCTCGAGCATCTCGGTGCAGAGCTGCTGCACGAGCGGCTCCCGGGCATCAGCGAGACGGCCAAGGTGTTCGCCGGCGTCGACGTGACCAAGGACCCGATCCCGGTGCTGCCGACGGTGCACTATAATATGGGCGGCGTGCCGACCAACTTCCGCACCGAAGTGCTGCGCCCGACGGCCGAGAACCCGGACGCGGTGGTCCCCGGCCTGATGGCGATCGGCGAGGCCGCCTGCGTTTCGGTCCACGGTGCCAACCGGCTCGGCACCAACTCGCTGCTCGACCTCGTCGTGTTCGGCCGCGCCGCCGCCCACCGCGCGGCCGAGATCCTCAAGCCCGGTGCCAGCCAGGCGCCGCTACCGCCCAAGGCCGGCGACAACGCGCTCGACCGCTTCGATCGCATGCGCAATGCCAAGGGCAGCACCAACACGGCGGCGATGCGGCTCGAGCTGCAGAAGACCATGCAGGCCCACGCCGCGGTCTACCGCAACAGCGCCAGCCTCAAGGAAGGCGTTCAGAAGGTTAAGAATCTATGGGCCGGCATGGACGACATGCGCGTCGTCGACCGTAGCCTGATCTGGAACACCGACCTGCTCGAGGCGCTCGAATTCGGCAACCTGATGGACAACAGCATGACCACCATGGTCTCCGCCGAAGCCCGGCAGGAGAGCCGCGGGGCGCACGCGCACGACGATTTCCCGGACCGTGACGATCAGAACTGGATGAAGCACACGCTGGCCTGGCTGCATCCCGACGGCAAGGTCGACCTCGCCTACCGCGATGTGAAGATGCAGACGCTGACCAACGAAGTGAGCGTCTTCCCCCCCAAGAAGCGCGTTTATTGACGCTAGCGAAGGACGATTATGGCCGTCTTCACTCTTCCTAAGAACAGCCGCATGACGGCGGGGCAGACGTTCAAGGCCCCCGCCGACGCGAAGAACACCAAGAACTTCTCGATCTACCGCTGGAACCCGGATGACGGGCAGAACCCGCGGATCGACACCTACGAACTCGACATGGATCAGGTCGGGCCGATGGTGCTCGACGCGCTGATCTACATCAAGAACGAGATCGATCCGACCCTGACCTTCCGGCGCTCCTGCCGCGAGGGCATCTGCGGCTCCTGTTCCATGAATATCGACGGCAGCAATACGCTCGCCTGTCTCAAGGCGCATGACGACGTCCAGGGTGCCGTGCGCATCTACCCGCTGCCGCACATGGCGGTCGTCAAGGACCTCGTGCCGGACCTGTCGCAGATCTATGCGCAGCTGCGCAGCGTCGAGCCGTGGCTCAAGGCCGACACCCCCCCGCCGCCCGACGCCGAGCGGCTGCAGAGCAAGGAGGAGCGCGCGAAGCTCGACGGGCTTTGGGAGTGCATCCTGTGCTTCTGCTGCACCACCTCCTGCCCGAGCTACTGGTGGAACGGCGACCGCTATCTCGGGCCGGCCGTGCTGCTGCAGGCGTATCGCTGGATTGCCGACAGCCGCGACGAGCACATGGGCGATCGCCTCGACGGTCTCGAGGACCCCTACAAGCTGTATCGCTGCCACACGATCATGAACTGCACGCAGTCCTGCCCGAAAGGTCTCAATCCGGCTAAAGCCATTGGCGAGATCAAGCAGCTCCTCGTCGAACGCAAGGGCTGATGCCGGTCCGCCATGGCGTTCCATGGTGACCTGACGACACGCGCCGGGCGCCTCGGTGCCTGGCGCGACAGTCTGTTCGTCGACCACGCGGTATTCCGCACGGTCTGGACTAATCTCGCCGAGGTGCTGCCCGGGCGCCTCTATCGTTCGAACCACCCGACGCCCGGTCATCTCCGGGCGGCGGCCAAGCGGCTGCACTTGCGCACGCTGATCAACCTGCGCGGGCCTCGGTTCTGCGGCTCCGACGCGCTCTCCCGCGAGACCGCGGCGCTGCTGGGCCTGGAGCACGTCGACATGGCGTTCGAGAGCCGCGGCGCGCCGCACCGGGACCGCATCCTGCGTTTCGCCGGCCTTTGGCATGATCTGCGCCTGCCGGCGTTGATGCATTGCAAATCGGGCGCTGACCGGACCGGGCTTGCCTCGGGTCTCGCGATCCTGTTCGACGGCGGCACTGCGCGCGAGGCGCTGGCGCAACTCTCCTGGCGGTTCGGCCACTTCAACCGCGCACGCACCGGCGTGCTCGACGCGTTCTTCTTGCGCTACGCCGAACAGGCGGAGGGGCGCATGCCGTTCCTGCGCTGGGTGGAGACGGAGTATGACGAAGCGCAGCTGAAGCGGGACTTCGTCGCCGGCGGCCTGGCGACCTTCATCACCGACAGGGTGCTGAAGCGCGAATAGGTTACGCGGCCAGGGTCAACCGCTTGATGAAGGCCGAGATCTTGTGCCGGCGGAGCTCGTAGCGCGCCTTGTCGTCGGTCGTCATATAATTGAGTTGCACGACGTGACGGCGGCCGACGAACTGCTTGTGACCATGCCAGGTGGTCGGGCCATTGGGGAACACCAGCAGCGTGCCGTTCACCGGCGGAACCTCGACCGCGTAGTCGTCGAGGTCGTCCGGCCGGCGCAGCAGGCGTAGGCAGCCCTCTTGCTTGGCCCAGGATTCGCTTTCCGGGTTCAAGTACAAGAGTACCGTGACGCGCTTGGCGGTGCTGTCGGTGTGGATGCGGCCGTCCTTCTCGCGCGACTGTCCGCGCAGCGTCACCATCACCGGTGCGCCGTCCAGTTCGAGACCGAACTTGCTCGCGATCGCGGCACGGAAGCGCTGACCCTCGAGTTCCTCCATCAAGGCCTGCGCCGACGCGCCCAGCCGAAGCCCGCCGGTCGGAAACGAGCCGCCCTTTTCCAGCTTGGGCAGTCCCGCCACCACATCCGGCAAGATCGCGGACGGGACGAACTCGGGCACCACCACATGGCGGAACGGATCGGTGGCAATCTGCGTGGCGTCAAGCTTTTGGTAATCAAGCTGCATCATGATGCAGCTTCATATCGGCGAGCCCGATGGCGTTGCAACTTACATATCGCGTGCCGCAGCATCTTGAGTTCCGCTGCGGAAGCGGCGAAGGGTGTCGTTCGAACAATGGATTGCCTGCTTTCGTGACGATGACTTTGGAGGGGGGGCCGCTGCCCGCCTTCCGCGCCAAGCTTTCGGCCGGCGAACTGGTGACCGACCCGGCGCAAGCCCTCGCGGCCGAACGCCTGCAGATTTTGTGGAACCGGCTGCGCGGTTACGTCGCTCCGGCGCGCCATGCCACGCCCGTGCGGCTGTTCAGCCGCTTCAGGCGCCGCCGGCCGCCGGACGACATCCCCGAAGACTATCCGCACGGGCTGTATCTGGTCGGGGATGTCGGCCGCGGCAAATCCATGTTGATGGATTTGTTCTTCGCCGCTGCGGACGTCGAGAGGAAGCGTCGCATCCACTTCAATGCTTTCATGCAGGAAACGCATCGCCGGATCCATGCCTGGCGGCGTCAGCCGGAGCGGCTGGCCGATCCCGGCTCGGATGACCCGATCCCGCCGTTGGCCGACACGATCGCCGACGAAGCCTCGCTGCTCTGCTTCGACGAATTCCAGGTGAACGACATCGCGGACGCCATGATCCTCGGCCGCCTGTTCAAGGCGTTGTTCGCGCGCGGCGTCGTCGTCGTCGCCACCAGCAACACGGTTCCGGATGAGCTTTTCGCCGGCCAACCAGGTCGTGACGCGTTCATACCTTTCATTGCCCTGATTAAACAGTATCTTGACGTCTTAGTGATGGGCGGCAGCCGCGACTTTCGCCGGCAACGCCTGCAATCGCTGCCGACATGGCACGTGCCCGCCGGGCAGGCGGCGCGGGACGCCCTCGACCAGGCTTTCACCCGCCTTTCGGCCCGCGCCACTCCGAGAGCGGAGCGTCTGGTGGTTTCTGGGCATATCCTCGCGGTGCCGGTCGCCGCCGGCGGGGTCGCCCGGTTCGACTTCGACTCGCTGTGCCGGCAGGCGCTTGGCGCTGGCGATTATGGCGCGCTGGCAACGCATTACCAGGCGTTGATCCTGGACGATGTGCCGCAGCTCTCCCCCGAGAACCACGACGCGGCCCGGCGCTTCATCACGCTGGTCGACGAATTGTACGAGCACCGGGTCAAGCTGGTGGCGAGCGCTGCGGCGCCGCCCGACAACCTTTATGAGGCGGGGGAGGGTGCGGCCGCGTTCCGGCGCACGGCGTCGCGCCTGGTCGAGATGCAGAGCCAAGAGTATCTGGCCTTGCCCCATCTGACATGAGATCAGCTTCTTGCCCGCCCGTCAGACATGGGTTAGCAACCGGCACCCTCCGGGCGGCCGGGCGCCCGGCTGGGCGCAAAACCTCCCTGGACGCGGGAATCCCACATGGCACGTAATAAAATTGCGCTGATCGGCGCTGGCAACATCGGCGGCACGCTCGCGCATCTGATCGGGCTGAAGCAATTGGGCGACGTCGCCCTGTTCGACGTGTTCGGCGGCGTCGCGGCGGGTAAGGCGCTCGACATCATGCAGTCCGGCCCGGTCGATGGATTCGACAGCCACATGGTCGGGGGCAGCGACTACGCCGCGATCGCGGGGTCGGACGTGGTGATCGTCACGGCCGGGTTCCCGCGCACCCCTGGGATGAGCCGCGACGACCTGATCGGCAAGAATGCCGGCGTGATCGCGACCGTCGCCGAGGGCATCAAGACCTACTGCCCGGACGCGTTCGTCATCGTCATCACCAACCCGCTCGACGCGATGGTCTGGGTGATGCAGCAGAAATCCGGCCTGCCGCCGGAGAAGGTCGTCGGCATGGCTGGCGTGCTCGACAGCTCGCGCTTCCGTTTGTTCCTGGCGCATGAGTTCAAGGTTTCGGTCGAGGACGTGACCGCGTTCGTGCTCGGGGGCCACGGCGACACCATGGTGCCGCTGGTGCGCTACAGCACGGTGGCCGGCATCCCGGTGCCGGACCTGGTCAAGATGGGCTGGTCGACGCAGGAGAAGATCGACGAGATCTGCAAGCGGACCGCGAATGGCGGCGGCGAGATCGTCAAGTTGCTCGAGAAGGGCAGCGCGTTCTACGCCCCGGCGGCGTCCGCGATCGCGATGGCCGAGAGCTACTTGCTCGACAAGAAGCGCGTCCTGCCGGCCGCGGCCTATCTCACCGGCCAATACGGCATGAGCGACATGTATGTCGGCGTGCCGGTGGTGATCGGCGCCGGCGGCGTCGAGCGGATCGTCGAGATCGAGCTGAGCGCCGACGAGAAGGCGGCGTTCGAGAAGAGCTGCGGCGCGGTCCGCGAGTTGGTCGATGCGAGCCGGAAGATCCTTGGTTAATGAAGCGCATAGCAGGCGAGCGTCGCAGCTCGCCTGCCAACACTTATCTAAAGGCGATCCCGGCGCGCGTCCGCGGACTTAGAAGGAAGTAGCAATGCCTGGCGTCGACGCTCTCGCCTCGGTTCTCAACGGTGCGAACGCTCCCTACATGGCAGACATGTATGCGCGGTGGGTGAGCAACCCATCGAGCGTCGATTCCAGCTTCGGCGAGCTGTTCAGCCTTCTCAACGACGAGGCGCGCGGCGTGCTCGAGGACGCCAGCGGCGCCTCATGGGCCCCGCGCCGCTTCGAGATCGGCGAGCCGGAGCCGGTCAAGACCGCCCCGAAGGGCGGCGTGTCCGGGGGGGCGAGCCCGGAACAGGTCCGCGCCGCCGCGCTCGACAGCTTGCGCGCGCTGATGCTGATCCGCGCCTACCGGGTCCGCGGCCATCTCGAAGCCCAGCTCGACCCGCTGGGCCTGCAGATCCCCGCTTCGCATACCGAGCTCGACCCGGCCACCTATGGCTTCGGCCCGGGTGATCGTGACCGCGCCATCTTCATCGATGGTGTTCTCGGCCGCGAGTCGGCCACCATCAACGAGATCCTCGAGATCGTCCGGGCCAGCTATTGCGGCTCGATCGGCGTCGAGTTCATGCACATCCAGGATCCGGAGCAGAAGACCTGGATCCAGCGCCGCATCGAGGGCGCTCCCTGGACCCGCGGCTTCGACACCGGCGCCAAGACCGCGATCCTGACGCAGCTCACCGAGGCGGAGGGCTTCGAGACGTTCTGCCAGCGCCGCTTCGTCGGGACCAAGCGCTTCGGTCTCGAGGGCGGCGAGGTCACGATCCCCGCCTTGCACGCGCTGATCGAGACGGCGGCGGGCGCCGGCGTCAACGAGATCGCCATCGGCATGCCGCATCGCGGCCGCCTCAACACGTTGGTCAACATCGTCCGCAAGCCGTTCACGGCGATCTTCAGCGAGTTCGGCGGCGCCAGTTCGCAGCCCGACAGCGTGCAGGGTTCGGGCGACGTCAAATACCATCTCGGCACCAGCACCGACGTCGAGATCGCCGGGCACATGGTGCATATCTCGCTGCAACCGAACCCCTCCCATCTCGAGGCGGTCGACCCGGTCGTGATCGGCAAGGTCCGGGCGCGCCAGGACGCAGCCGGCGACGTCAAGGAGCGGCGCTCGGTGATGGCGATCGTCATGCATGGCGACGCGGCCTTCGCCGGCCAGGGTCTGGTTTACGAGACGCTGGCGATGAGCCAGCTGATCGGCTACCGCACCGGTGGCACGATCCATTTAATCGTCAACAACCAGATCGGCTTTACCACGGTCCCGGCGCACGCCTATTCCGGCCTGTATTGCACGGACGTCGCCAAGTCGATCCAGAGCCCGATCCTGCATGTGAACGGCGACAAGCCGGAGGCGGTCGTGTTCGCGGCCCGGTTCGCCGCCGAGTTCCGCATGCAATTCGCGACCGATATCGTGCTCGACATCGTCTGTTACCGGCGCCACGGCCATAACGAGACCGACGAGCCAGCGTTCACGCAGCCGATCATGTATCGCGCGATCAAGGCGTTGCCGACCACCCGGGCGCTCTACGCCGAGCGCCTGGCGGCCGAGGGCACCATGGGTGCCGCGGACTCGCAGGGGATTTGGGACGGGTTCCAGGCCAAGCTCGAGGACGCCTACCAGGCGGCGCAATCGTACCGTCCGAACAAGGCGGACTGGCTCGAGGGGCATTGGTCGGGCCTCAAGGAAGCCGTCGACGACGAGGAGCGGCAGGACGAGCCGACCGCGCTGAGCAACGACAGGTTGCAGGAGATCGGGCGCGCGCTCTACACGCCGCCGGCCGATTTCGAGCTCAACCCCAAGATCGCGCGCCAACTCGAGGCCAAGCGCGCCATGTTCGAGAGCGGTGAGGGAATCGACTGGGCGACCGGCGAGGCGCTGGCGTTCGGTGGTGTGTTGACCGACGGGTCGCGGGTGCGGCTGTCCGGCGAGGACTGCCAGCGCGGGACGTTCAGCCAGCGCCACGCGGTGCTGATCGACCAGGCCAACCAGCACGAATATGTGCCGCTGAACAATATCCGGCCCGAGCAGGCCAAGATCGAGATCTACAACTCGCTGCTCTCCGAGGCCGGCGTGCTCGGCTTCGAATATGGCTACACGCTCGCGGATCCGCGGACGCTGGTGCTGTGGGAGGCGCAGTTCGGCGACTTCGCCAACGGCGCGCAGGTCATCATCGATCAGTTCCTCGCCAGCGGCGAGACGAAATGGCTGCGCATGAGCGGGCTCGTCCTGCTGCTGCCGCACGGCTACGAGGGGCAGGGCCCGGAGCACAGCAGCGCGCGGCTGGAGCGGTACCTGCAGCTTTGCGCCGAGCGGAACATGGTCGTCGCCAACATCACGACGCCGGCCAACTACTTCCACGCGCTGCGCCGGCAGTTGAAGCGGAACTACCGCAAGCCGCTGGTGATCATGACGCCGAAATCGCTGCTGCGGCACAAGCTGGCGGTGAGCGCGGTGGCCGACATGGCCGAGGGAACCGCGTTCAAGACGGTGATCGACGAGGTCGACACGATCGCGGCGCCGGCGGATGTGCGCCGGGTGGTGATGTGCTCGGGCAAGGTCTATTACGACCTGCTGCAGGCACGGCGCGATGCCAAGCTCGACGACGTGGCGATCGTGCGGCTGGAGCAGATCTATCCGTTCCCGGAGATCACGCTGCCGAAGGTGCTGGTGGCGTACAAGAACGCCGAACTGATCTGGTGCCAGGAAGAGCCGGCCAACATGGGCGCGTGGAGCTTCGTGGACCGGCGGATCGAGAAGGTGCTGACCACCCTGGCCGGGGCGGCGAAGCGGCCGGTGTATGCCGGGCGCGACGATGCGGCGAGCCCGGCGACCGGGTTGGCCAAAGTTCATGCGCAGCAGCAAGCCGCCCTCGTGCGGGATGCGCTGGGCCTTACCTCTTAAGATAGCGTAGCGGAGCCGATCATGGGCATCGACATCAAGGTCCCGACCCTCGGCGAGAGCGTCAGCTCGGCGACCGTTGCACGCTGGCTGAAGAAGTCGGGCGAAAGCGTGGTGGCGGACGAGCCGCTGGTCGAACTCGAGACGGACAAGGTGACGGTCGAAGTGCCGGCGCCGCAGGCCGGGGTGTTGGGCGAGATCCAGGCGGAAGAGGGCGCGGAGGTCGAGGTCGGCACGGTGCTCGGGACCGTGGAGTCGGGCGCCGGCAAGGCGGCGGCGAAGCAGCCCGCGCCCGCCGCGAACCCCGGGTCCGGCGTCAATCCGCCGCCGGCGCCGCGGGGCCCGGTGTCACGACCGGCAACCATCGCTCCGGCCGCTCCTCCGGCGGCCCATCAGCCGATGCCGTCGGCTGCCAAGATGATGACCGAGCGGGGTGTCGAGCCGACGCAGCTCGACGGCACCGGCAAGGATGGCCGTATCACCAAGGGCGACGTGCTGGACTTCCTCTCGCGTCCGGCGGCGCCTGCGAGCGCGCCGGCCGCGCGTGCCCCGCGCGAGACGGCCGACGGCGAAGAGCGCGTCAAGATGACCCGGCTGCGCCGCACCATCGCGCAGCGGCTGAAAGAGGCACAGAACGCCGCGGCCATGCTGACCACCTTCAACGAGGTGGACATGAGTGCGGCGATGGCGCTGCGGGCCGAATATAAGGACGCGTTCGAGAAGAAGAACGGTGGCGTCCGCCTCGGCTTCATGTCGCTGTTCGTGCGCGCCTGCGTCGCGGCGCTGAAGGAATACCCGGCGGTCAATGCCGAGATCGATGGCGACGACATCGTCTACAAGAACTTCGTCCACATGGGCGTCGCGGTCGGCGGGGCGAACGGCCTGGTGGTTCCGGTGGTGCGCAACGCCGATCAGATGGGCTTCGCGCAGATCGAGAAGGCGATCAACGATTTCGGCAAGCGCGCCCGCGACGGCCAGCTCAAGCTCGAGGAACTGTCGGGCGGCACGTTCACGATCAGCAATGGCGGCGTGTATGGCAGCCTGATGAGCACGCCGATCCTGAACGCGCCGCAATCGGGCATTTTGGGGATGCACAAGATCCAGGAGCGGCCGATGGCGATCGGCGGCAAGGTCGAGATCCGGCCGATGATGTATCTGGCGCTGTCCTACGACCATCGGATCGTCGATGGGAAAGAGGCGGTGTCCTTCCTCGTGCGGGTCAAGGAGGGCGTCGAGGATCCGCGGCGCTTGCTGTTGGGTCTCTGAGTCATGGCTGACCAATACGATGTCATCGTCATCGGCGGTGGGCCCGGCGGCTATGTCTGCGCGATCCGTGCGGCGCAGCTTGGGCTGAAGACGGCTTGTGTCGAGAAGCGGGCGACGCTGGGCGGCACCTGCCTCAATATTGGCTGCATCCCGAGCAAGGCGCTGCTGCAATCGTCGGAGAACTTCGCCGAGGCGCGGGACCATTTCGCCGAGCACGGTGTGATGATCGATAGCGTCAGGCTCGATCTCGGGCGGATGCAGGCGCGCAAGGGCGAGGTGGTCGGAGCCAACGTCAAAGGTGTAGAATTCCTGTTCAAGAAGAACAAGGTCGACTGGCTCAAGGGCACCGGGACCATCACGGCGCCGGGCACCGTCTCGGTCGACGGGACCGCGTATGCCGCCAAGAGCATCATTCTGGCGACGGGAAGCGAGAGCATCCCGCTGCCGGGGGTCGATGTGGACGAGAAGCGCGTGGTGAGCAGCACGGGGGCGCTCGAGCTGGATCAGGTTCCGGGCAAGCTGGTCGTGATCGGCGGCGGCTATATCGGCCTCGAGCTGGGCAGCGTGTGGAAGCGGCTCGGCGCGGAGGTGACCGTGGTCGAGTATCTCGACCGGCTGGTGCCAGGCATGGACGCCGAGGTTGCCAAGACCTTCGAGCGTGTGCTGGGCAAGCAGGGCATCAAGTTTCGGCTCGGGACGAAGGTCACCGCGGCGGATGCGAGCGGCAACCAGGTGAAGCTGACCGTCGAGCCGGCCAAGGGCGGCGAGGCGGAGACGATCGAGGCCGATGTGGTGCTGGTCGCGATCGGGCGGCGGGCGTTCACCGACGGGCTGGGGCTCGACGCGCTGGGCGTCAAGCGGGATGACCGGGGCCGGGTCGAGGTGGATGCGCATTACGCGAGCAATGTGGCCGGCATCTACGCGATCGGGGACGTGATCGCCGGGCCGATGCTGGCGCACAAGGCCGAGGAGGAGGGCGTGGCGGTGGCCGAGCAGCTTGCCGGGCAGGCTGGACACGTCAATTACGGGGTGATCCCGGGCGTCGTCTACACCTGGCCGGAAGTCGCGAGCATCGGCTCGACGGAGGACCAGCTCAAGCAGCAGGGCGTGGCCTATGCCGTTGGCAAGTTCCCGTTCACCGCCAACGGCCGCGCCCGCGCGATGGGCAGCACCGAGGGGTTCGTGAAGATCCTGGCCGACAAGACGAGCGACAAGGTGCTCGGCGCGCACATCATCGGCCCCGATGCGGGCACGCTCATTGCCGAGATCGCGACGGCGATGGAGTTCGGCGCCAGCAGCGAAGACATCGCCCGCACCTGCCACGCGCATCCAAGTCTGAGCGAGGCCGTTAAGGAAGCGGCGATGGCGGTCGAGGGACGCGCCATCCATATTTGAGGTGGCACGATGGCGTTCAAAGCGGCGAAAGAACATAGCTACGCCGTCACCGTGACCTGGACCGGCAACACCGGTTCGGGCACGTCGAGCTACCGGGGATACCAGCGGACGCATGAGGTGGCGGTCCGCGGGAAGCCGCCGCTGCCAGCGTCGTCGGATCCGGCGTTCCTCGGCGACCCCGCGCGCTACAATCCGGAGGAGATGCTGGTCGCCTCGCTCTCCTCCTGCCACATGCTCTGGTATCTGCACCTCTGCTGCGTCGAGGGTATCGTGGTCGAGGCGTACGAGGATATCGCCGAAGGGGTGATGGTCGAGGACGGCGATGGTGCCGGACGGTTCAGCCAGGTGGTCCTGCAGCCGGAGATCACGCTGAAGCCCGGGTCGGATGTGGCGCTGGCGACGGCGCTGCATGGCGACGCGCACGCCAAATGCTTCATCGCCAACTCGGTCAACTTCCCGATCCGGCACGAACCCGTGTTCCTGACCGGCTGATGCTGGCGCTCACGATGGGCGACCCGGCCGGGATCGGCGGCGAGCTGACGCTGAAAGCTTGGGCGGCTTTGCGGCATTCCGGCCCGGCCTTCGTCGCCCTCGACGACGCCGAGCGGCTGCGCGCGTTGGACCCGGCGATACCGATCCGGAGGATCGGCGCGATCGAGGAGGCGCGTTTCGCCGAGGCGCTGCCGGTGCTCCCGATCGGGCTCGCTTGCCCGCCGATCCCAGGCCGTCCCGACCCGGCCAATGCCGCTGCGGTGATCGCCAGCATCGAGGCCGCGGTGCGCCTCGCGCAAGCGGGACAGGTGGCGGCCGTGGTGACGAACCCGATCAGCAAGGCGACGCTCTACCAGGCCGGGTTCGCGCATCCCGGCCACACCGAGTTCCTCGGCGTGCTGACGGGTGCGACGCTGCCGGTCATGATGCTGGCCAACGACCAGCTGCGGGTGGTGCCGGTCACGGTGCATCTCGGGCTGCGGGCCGCGCTCGACCTGCTCACGACCGAGCTGATCGTCACCACGGCGCGGATCACGGCCGAGGCGCTGCGGCGGCAGTTCGGGATCCCGCATCCTCGTCTCGGTATCGCCGGGCTGAACCCGCACGCGGGCGAGGGCGGCGCGATGGGGACAGAGGAGCAGACCATCATCGGCCCGGCCATGGAGATCCTCCGGGCCGAGGGCATCGCGCTGAGCGGCCCATACCCGCCGGACACGATGTTCACGCCCGCCGCGCGCGCCGGCTACGACGTGGCGGTCTGCATGTATCACGATCAGGCGCTGATCCCGCTCAAGACCATCGACATGGCGAGCGGCGTGAACGTCACGCTCGGGCTGCCGATCGTGCGCACCTCGCCGGACCACGGGACGGCGTTCGATATCGCCGGCAAGGGGATCGCGGATCCGAGCAGTCTGATCGCGGCGATCCGGCTGGCCGAGCGTATGGGAGGGACCGCATGAGTGGCATGAAACCAGCGCGGCTGGGCGTCAACATCGACCACGTCGCCACGATCCGCAACGCCCGCGGTGGGGCGCATCCGGACCCGTTCGCGGCGGCGCTGGTCGCGGTGGGCGCCGGGGCGGACGGCATCACGGCGCATCTGCGCGAGGATCGCCGGCATGTGCGCGACGGCGATTTGGAGCGTCTGTCCGCGTCGCCGGAGATCCGGCTGAATTTCGAGATGGCGGCGACCGACGAGATGGTCGGGATCGCGCTCCGGCTGCGGCCGGCGGCCTGCTGCATCGTGCCGGAGCGGCGCGAGGAGGTGACGACGGAGGGCGGGCTCGACGCCGCCGGGCAGGCCGCCTCGCTCGGGCCGAAGATCGCGGCCCTGAAAGAGGCCGGCATCCGGGTCTCGCTGTTCCTCGCGCCCGACCCGGCGCAGCTCGAGGCCGCCGCGCGTCTCGGCGCCCAAGTCGTCGAGCTGCATACGGGGGGCTATGCGGAAGGACATGACGGCGAGTTGGAGCGGTTGCGCGCGGGGGCGGCCCAGTTGCAGCGCCTGGGCCTGGAATGCCACGCGGGGCACGGGCTGACGTACGCCAACGTCCTGCCGATCGCGGCCTTTCCGGAGGTCGAGGAGCTGAACATCGGCCATTTCATCATGGGCCAGGCGCTGATGGACGGGCTGCCGGGCGTGGTCAAACGGATGCGAGCGCTGATCAGCGCAGCGCGGCAGTGAACCACGATTTCGAGGAAGCCGGGCAGACGAGCGTCAAGCCGGAGGAATAATCCGGCCCGTCATCCCTGGCGCGGGTGGGCGCGGGACCAGACGTCCCGCAGCCCGGCTGCGTCGACCGAGGTATAGCGCTGGGTGGTCGAGAGGCTCGCATGGCCGAGCAGTTCCTGGATCGAGCGCAGGTCGGCGCCGTTGCCGAGCAGGTGGGTGGCGAAACTGTGGCGCAGGGCGTGGGGCGAGGCGTGCTCCGGCAGGCCGGCATGGCGCCGGTAGTCGCGCATGGTCTTGCGGGCGACGGCCGGGTCGAGCCGGGCGAAGCGGGCACCGATGAAGAGCGGGGCGTCGCGGGCGCTGGACGGGTGCAGCGCGAGCCAGGCGGCCAACGCTTGCTGGACGGCCGGAAGCAGCGGCACGATCCGCTGCTTGCCGCCCTTGCCGAGCACGCGCAGCCCGGTGGCCGAGGCCGGGCCGACCGCCCCGATGTCGAGCGACAAGGCTTCGGCGATCCGCAACCCGGCCCCGTAGAGCAGCGTGAACAAGGCGGTGTCGCGGGCCTGCCAGCGGGGGTCCGCGTGTTCGGCGCCGATCTGGTCCACGAGTTCGGTCGCCTGTGCGAGGGACAGGGCGCGGGGGGCGGGGGCGCGGATGCGGGGGCGGCCGAGCAGGGACGGGGCCGGGTTGGTGACGCCCTGGTGGCGGGCTAGATACGCGAAGAAGCTGCGCACGGCGGATAGGTGCCGCGCGCGGGTGGCGTTGGTCGTGCCTGCCATGGCTTGGCTGGCGAGCCAGGCGCGGAGGTCGGCCTGACCGAGCCCGGCCAAGTCGGACAGGGCGGGTTCGCGGCCGAGATGGTCGGTGAGGAAGCCGAGGAAGCCGGCGAGGTCGGTCTGGTAGGCGGTGACGGTCAGGGTGGCGGCGCGGCGCTCGCGGAGGAGCCAATCGAGATAGGCGCGGACGGCGTCGATGGCGGTCAAGTGCGGTCCAGGGCGGCGGCGGCGGCTTGGCCGAGGAAGGCGAGGGTCGGTGTGCTGGCGCCGTCGAGGCCGGCGGGGTCGCGGGCGGCGATGGCGAGCAGCGCGGGGGCGGCGGCAAGGGGCACGCGGATGATGGCCTCGCGGATGGCCAGCGGCGCGGCTTCGCCATGGAGTTGCTTGTCGGAACCGGGATTGCGGACGACGGCATCGCGCTGGCCAAGATGGGATTCCACGGTGCCGGGGTCAAGCATGGCGATACCGGGGATGGGGCACTCGGCGGAGAGGCGGACGCTTTCGACGCGGAGGAGGCCGGGGATGTCGTTTTGGAGACACCAGGCCGGGTCGGGGGCGCGCATGAGGGCGAGGACGGCTTCTTGGACCAACTGGGTGAAGCCTTCGGTGGCGCGGCGGCCGGCGGCGGCGGCGTTGCCGTGGCGGCGGGCCTGGTCGATGATGGCGACCATGTGGTCGGCCAGCGCTTCGCCGTGCAGCCGGCGTGGCGGATCGAGCACCGCGTAGACTTCGGGGTGGGCAGCCAACCAGCCGGGATTGGCGCGCAGGAAGGCGGCGATGAGGCGATCGCCGTCCTCACCGGAGGCCTCCCGTTGCAATCGTGCCAGTGCTGCGTCATCCAGGATTATGGTCTGTCTCCGCCCGGGTTCGACAACAGGCATGGCGAGCCTACTCGGTGATGCGCCGGCCCGAAAGCGTGTTCCCGTTCTGCTCCCGCGTCCATTCCGGGGTCCGTTCGATTATGCTGTGGCGGAGGGGCAGGAGCCCGCGCCCGGTGACGTCGTGATGGTTCCGCTCAACCGCCGCGAGGAGGTGGGGGTGGTTTGGGACGGGGCGCCGGATGCGGGGGTGGTCGACGGGAAGCTGAAGCCGATCACGGCGGTGTTGGATGTGTTGCCGATGCCGGCGGCGCTGCGGCGGTTCGTCGATTGGGTGGCGGCATATACGCTGGCGATGCCGGGGGAGGTGCTGGCGATGGCGCTGCGGGTGAATGCCCTGATGCCTGAGACGCCGCCGGTGGGGTGGCGGATGGGGCGGAGGACGGAGGGGCTGACCAAGGCGCGGGCGAAGGTAGTGGAGGCGCTGGCGGATGGGGTGCCGCGGACGACGAGCGATCTGGCTCGGGCGGCGGGGGTGAGCACGGGGGTGGTGCGCGGGATGGGGCAGGCCGGGCTGCTGGAGCCGGCGGCGCTGCTGGCGCGGCAGCCGTTCGAGCGGCCGGACCCGGCGCGGGCAGGGCCGACGCTGTCGGCGGCGCAGGGGGCGGCGGGGCAGGCGCTGCGAGAGGCGGTGACGGCGCGGGCGTTCGGGGTGACGCTGCTGGATGGGGTGACGGGGTCGGGCAAGACGGAGGTCTATCTCGAGGCGGTGGCGGCGTGCCTGGAGGCGGGGCGGCAGGCGTTGGTGCTGCTGCCGGAAATCGCGCTGTCATCGCAGTGGTTGGAGCGGTTCGAGCGGCGGTTCGGGGTAGCGCCGGCGGTGTGGCATTCGGATCTGGGGTCGCGCACGCGCCGGGTCACGTGGCGGGCGGTGGCGGAGGGGCTGGCGCCGGTGGTGGTGGGGGCGCGGTCGGCGCTGTTCCTGCCGTTTCCGGATCTGGGGCTGATCGTGGTCGACGAGGAGCACGAGACGGCATTCAAGCAGGAGGACGGCGTCGTCTATCACGCGCGCGACATGGCGGTGGTGCGGGCGCGGCTGTCGGATGCGCCGGCGGTGCTGGTGTCGGCAACGCCGAGTTTGGAGACGCTGGCCAATGTGGAGGCGGGGCGATACGGGCGGGTGACGCTCGAGGCGCGGCATGGCGGGGCAAGCTTGCCGGCGGTGGAGGCGATCGACCTGCGG
>CAZZVQ010000109.1:0-16813 GCA_964657565.1 uncultured Acetobacteraceae bacterium | reverse complement strand
GAGGCGGCCGAGGCGTTGCAGCAGGCCAAGGAAGTCGAGCGCGAAGCGGCCCAGGCTGCGCTCCCGCCGACGGCTGCCACGCCCACCGCCGCCGGTGCGCCGGTCGCGCGTGCACCGCAGGCCCGTCCGGCCCCGGCTGGAGCCCCTGCGGCCCGTCCGGCGGTTCCGGCCGAGACGCTGCGCCTCAAGCCCGCCGTCGCACGGCCCGGCGAAGAAGATGAGCCCCGCCGCCGCCCCGGTGCGGTCCTTCCCGGCCGCAAGCCGGGCGTGGCAGCGCCGAAGAAGGTCGGCGACGACCGTCGCCGTGGCACGGGCCGCATCGACGTGCAGGCCGCGATCGAGGGTGACGACGACAAGTCGCGCAGCCTCGCCTCCGTCCGCCGCCAGCGTGAACGCGAGCGCCGCCAAGCCGAGCTCGAAGCGCTCCGTAGTGATCAGGTGAAAGTCGTGCGAGACGTCGTGTTGCCGGAGACGCTGACCGTCCAGGACCTCGCTGCCCGCATGGCGGCGCGGATGCCGGACGTGATCAAGGCACTGATGCGCATGGGCGTCATGACCAACCCGGCCGCCACGATCGACGCCGACACAGCCGAGCTGGTGGTCCAGGAGTTCGGTCACCGGGTTCGCCGCGTGTCGGATTCCGACGTGGAAATCGGCATCGATGGCGAGGAGGACGTCGACACCGAGTTGCTGCCGCGTCCGCCGGTGGTCACGATCATGGGCCATGTCGACCACGGCAAGACGAGCCTGCTGGACGCGCTGCGCAGCACCGATGTGGCTGGCGGCGAGGCCGGCGGCATCACGCAGCATATCGGCGCCTACACAGTGTCGACCAAGGCCGGCAACAAGATCACCTTCATCGACACGCCCGGTCACGAGGCGTTCACCGCCATGCGCAGCCGTGGCGCGTCGGTGACGGACATCGTAGTGCTGGTGGTCGCGGCGGATGACGGCGTGATGCCGCAGACGATCGAGGCGATCCGGCATGCCAAGGCCGCCGACGCCCCGATCATCGTGGCGATCAACAAGAGCGACAAGGTCGGCGCCAACCCGGCCCGCGTGCGGCAGGAACTGCTCAGCCACGACGTCGTGGTCGAGGAGATGGGCGGCGACACGCAGGACGTCGAAGTCTCGGCGACCAAGCGCACCGGCCTCGAGAAGCTCGAGGAGGCGATCATGCTGCAGAGCGAGATCCTGGAGCTGAGGGCTAACCCGGACCGGGCCGCCGAGGGTGCCGTCATCGAAAGCCGGCTGGACCGCGGACGTGGCCCGGTGGCTACCGTGTTGGTGCAGAAAGGCACACTGCGGCAGGGCGAGATCGTGGTCGCCGGTGCCGAGTGGGGCAAGATCCGCGCGATGTTGGACGACAAGGGCAAGCCGGTGAAGACCGCTGGCCCATCCACTCCCGTCGAAATCCTCGGCCTTTCCAGCGTGCCGACGGCAGGCGAACCGTTCGTGGCGGTCGAGAACGAGAGCCGAGCGCGCGAAATCAGCGAGTTCCGGCAGAGCAAGATCCGCAACCGCAATGCGGCTGGAGCAACGGCGGCCCGCGGCACGTTGGAAGAAATGCTGGCCCGCGCGGTTGCGGGCGAGCTGAAGGAAGTGGCACTCGTCATCAAGTCCGACGTGCAAGGCAGCGCCGAGGCGCTCACAGGCGCGGTGCAGAAGCTGTCGCACGAGGAGGTCAATGTCCGCGTACTGACGTCGGCCGTCGGGCAGATCACCGAGAGCGACGTGCAACTCGCCAAGGCGAGCGCCGGTGTGATCATCGCCTTCAACGTCCGCGCGACTGCGCAAGCCCGCGAGATGGCCCAGCGCGACGGCGTGGATATCCGCTACTACTCGATCATCTACGAGGTGGCCGACGATGTGACGGCGATGGTCAAGGGCAAGGTTGCGCCCAAGGCCCGCGAGAACTTCCTGGGCTACGCCGAGATCCGCAAGGTGTTCGACATCACCAAGACCGGTAAGGTCGCGGGCTGCTACATCACCGAGGGCCTGGTCAAGCGGGGCGCCGGGGTGCGGCTGCTGCGCGAGGGCGTGGTCATCCACAACGGGCAGCTCAGCCAGCTCAAGCGCTTCAAGGACGATGTCCGCGAAGTGGCGCGCGGGTATGAGTGCGGCCTCAGCTTCGCCGGCTACAACGACCTCAAGGAAGGCGATGTGGTCGAGTGCTTCGAAGTGGAGATGGTCCCCGGGTGAGCCGGCAACCTTCTAGAGCACCGAGCCAGCGGCAGTTGCGCGTGGCGGAGGAAGTCCGCCACGTGCTCTCGGCTGTATTCACGCGGCACGACATCCGCGACCCGGACTTGGCCGGTGAGACCATCACCGTCACCGAGGTCCGGGTCAGCCCGGACCTGAAGGCGGCGACGGCGTTCGTCGCCCGGCTGGGGCGGTCGGACGTCGACGCGCTGCTGCCGGCGCTCAAGCGGGCGGCACCGTATCTGCGGGGCCAGGTGGCGCACGAGATGCGGCTGCGGATCGCTCCCACGCTGTCGTTCCAGGCCGACACGGCGCTGGAATACGCGATGCACATCGACGCGTTGCTGCACCGGCCCGAGGTGGCGCGCGACCTGGAGTCGGAACGGCCGGCAGCGGATGGACCAGAGCCTCAAGCAGATCGCTGACCGGACCGTCGGGCCGTGGCTGGAGTCGCGGGAGGCGGAGATCCGGGCAGCGCGGGCCGCCGGGCAACGGGCAGCGACCGGCGAGATGTCGCTGCTGGCGCGGCGGCACGCGGATTTCGAAGACGGGCTGCTGGGGCGGGCGAAGGCCGCGCTGCTGGCGCTGAGCAGCGACCTGGCCACCCACGCGCGGGACCTGCGGCGGCAGATCGACGATCTCGCGCGCGAGCGGGACGACCATATCGCCCAGCGCATGGCCGATCTGCGCGAGGAGCGGCAGCGTGTGCTGCATGGCCTGGACGTCGCGAAAGGGCCGCTCTCGGCCAAATTCGTGCGGGCCGGGTTGGCCGGGGAAGAGGCGGAGAAGGCGCACCGGGCGGTGCGGGCGGAGGTCAATGGGCGGCCGCTGCGGCGTAGCCTGGTTGGGTTCTATCTGCCGGTGATGATCGGGCTGGCGCTGGTCGAGGTGCCGGTCAACCGCCTGGCGTTCGAGCTGTTCTTCCAGGAACAGCCGGCGGTGTCGCTGGCGCTGGCCTTCGTGGTCGGCGCGGTGCTGGTGTTCTTCGCGCACATGGTCGGCACGCTGGTGCGGCGGATGGAGACGCCGTCGCGGATGGCGCAGCAGGTCCGGCGCGGCTGCGGGATCGCGCTGTTCGTCGGGCTGACCGGCGTGCTGATGTATCTGCTGGCGGGCATGCGGCAGCTTTACGTGCGGTTGCTGGAGAGCGAGCAAGGTAGTTCGCTCTCGGCGATGGTGCAGGGGCTGACCAGCGCCGGCGCGGTGCGCACCATCACCAACGTCGCGGGCGAGCAGCTCGGGACCGCCGGCTGGACGCTGCTGGTGCTGAACGTGGTGATCTTCGTGTTCGGCGCCACGGCGGCGTTCTTGCGGCATGATCCACATCCCGATTACGAGGCGGCCTGGCAGCAACAGGAGCGGGCGCGGCGGCGGATGACCCGGCTGCGGGGCCGCTACGACCGGGTCGCTGGCGCCAAGAGCCGGGCCTTCGACGAGCAACTCACGTCGCTGGACCAGTTGCTGCGGGAGACCGAAGCCAAGCACGACGCGTTGGTCGCGCGGGAAGCGCAGGTGGAGCCTTTCCTGCAGGAGACGACGGCGCGGATGGCCAACACGGTGCGCAACCGCTCGATGGCGTTCCTCGAGGGCGCGATCGGCGAGATCAAGGGCAGCGTGACCGGCTCGCTCGACGCGGTCCGCGCGATGCCGGAAGCGAAGATCCGGCAGCGGATCGGCGAGGCGGCTTGAGGCTGCTGGCGGCCGCCACGGCGCTGATGCTGGCGACCGGGACGGCGCGGGCGGCGACGGATTACTGCGGCTACGGGCACGCCACCTCGGTGCTGCTGGTCGATCGGACCACGGCGTTCGACGCCACCGACAAGGCGGTGTTCCTGCAGGCGCTGGACGGGATGATCGCCGGGCTCGGGGCCGGGGACCGGCTGGTGCTCTACACGATGACCGGGGCGTATACCGAGAGCCAGAAGCTGTTCGACCGCTGCAAGCCGGCCTGCCCCGACGAGGGCTTCATCGGCGACCTGTTCGCCTCGTGTCGCCCGGTGGTGGCCCGGTCGGACGCGCTGGGGTTCACGCGGGAGCTGGCGCAGACGCTGGCCGGGCTGTTGCAAAAGCCCGAGGAGACGCGGTTCTCGGACCTGTTCCGCACGGTCGCCGACGCGGTGCGGCCCTATGTGGCGGGGCCGCAAAAGCTGCAGACCGTGTATGTGTTCTCCGATCTGATCGAGAACTCGGCGCTGCTGCCGGAGCGCGAGCTGAAGCGCTTGCCGCCGCCCGCGATCGTGCAGCGGCTGCGCACGGACGGGGTTGTCGCGGTGCTTGGCGGCGCGGCGGTGCGGGTGTTCGGGTTCGGCCGCGACGACAGCCCGGGCCGCCCTCCCCTGCCCCAGGCGGAGCGGCAGCGGATCGAGCAGGCGTGGCGGCTTTGGTTTGGCGCGAGTGGGGCGGGGAGCGTGGAGATCGGGTTCCGTTAAGCCTCAGCCATGCTCGACCCGGCCAAATCGTCGCCGACGGGCTCGCACCGGCCGCCGAGATGGTCGGCGAAGAAGGCCTCCTGCATGGCCAGGAAGGACAGGCGGTTCTCGGGGCGGCTGAAGCCGTGGCCCTCGTCGGGGTAGACCAGATAGCGCACCGGGAGCCCGCGTTCGCGCATGGCGGCGACGATCTGCCCGGATTCCGCGACCTTGCAGCGGACGTCGTTCTGGCCGTGGCCGAGCAGCAGCGGCTTGCTGATCCGGTCGACCCGCGACAGCGGCGAGCGCGACCAGAGCCAGGCCCGGCCGTCCTCCGTGCGCGGGTCGGCGTAGCGGCGGTAGAACAGGTTCTGCACCGCGTGCCAGTACGGCGGGAGCGTCTCCATCAGCGTGACCAGGTTGGAGATGCCGACCAGGCTACAGCCGCAGCAGAATATTTCAGGCGTGAAGGTCAGGCCGACGAGGGTGGCGTAACCGCCGTAGGAGGCGCCGCTGATCGCGATCTGGTCGCGCCGGGCGATCCCCTGCGCGACCGCCCACTCGACGGCGTCGACGAGGTCGTCATGCATCTTGCCGGCGTGCTCGCGGTCGCCGGCGTTGACGAACGACTTACCGAAGCCGGTGGAGGCACGGTAGTTGACCGAGAGGACGGCATAGCCGCGGTCGGCCAGCCATTGGTGCTCGCCATTGAAGTTGTAGCCGTCGCGTCCCCACGGGCCGCCATGGACCGTGAGGACCATCGGCAGCGGGTTGGGCGGCCGGTCGCCGGCAATGCCGGCGGGCAGGGTCAGGTAGCTGACCAGGTCGAGGCCGTCGCGGGAGCGGATCACGACGGGATGCATCGGGGCCAGGGCGTAGGGCTTCAGCTCGGGGCGGAGATCGAACAGGGGCGTCAGGGTGGCGGTGCTGCGGTCGTAGAGGAGGTAGGCGCCGGGCTGGGTGGGGCCGTAGAAGATGACCACCCAGCGCGAGCCGTCCTGGGTCTGGCTGTAGATGTTGAAATCGAGCGATCCAGCTTCATCGGCCAGGCGGGCGAGATCGGGGGCAACGGCCGGGTCGATGGCGTGCCATTCGCGCCGCTGGTAGGTGAAGCTGATGGCGAGGACGCGGCCGGTCTGCGGGTCGCGGAGGCTGCTCGTGCCGTCCGACTTGTCGTTTTCGGCGAGGAGCGTGCGGGCGCCGGTGGCGGCGTCGACGCGGAACAAGGCGCCGGTGTCGCGGTCGACGGTGGAGACGAGGAAGTAGTGGGCGCCGTCGCGCTCGAAGCCGGCGCAATAGGTCCCGGTATCGTCCTCGTGGGCGGTGTCGAACAGTTTCTCGGCTCGACCGTCATGCCAGCGGTAGAAGCTGCTGCCGCCGGCGTCGCGGTTCTCACGGCGCAGGAGGCGGACGGCGAGGCTCCAGTCGACCCACTTGCTGTTGTAGCCGCCGGTGTTCTCGAACACCGTCTCCTGGTGTCCGGTCTCGAGGTCGATGGCGCGGAGGTCGTGGTAGGCCGGGTCGCGGTCGTTGACCAAGACAAGGACCGTGTTGGGACGGTCCGGCGAGACGCCACCGATGGCGGCGGCGACGCCGAGCTCGGGCGTCAGCATGCGGGCCTGGGCGGTGTCGATCGTGACGGCCCAGACGCGGCGGTTCTCGTTGCCGTTGGTGTCGTCGGTATAGAGAACGTGGCGGCCGTCATAGGCCCAGTCGAAGCCGTAGAGCGGCCGGGCGGAGGCGGTGAGCGGGCGGGCGGCGGCCAGATCGTCGGAGGGCGCGATCCAGATGTTCATGACGCCGTCGCGCGGGGCGATCCAGCCGATCCAGGCGCCGTCCGGACTGATCCGCGGCGCCATGCGCTCCGGGTTGCCGAACAGCACGCGGCGGGGGATCAGGTCCATGTCAGCCCCCTAATTTGCCCAGTTCGGACAGCACGGTTGCTTCGGTGAGGATCTGCGGCAGCACGGTCGGCGCGGCGTTGCCCGCGGGATAAAGCACGTAGAGCGGGACGCCGTCGCGGGCGTGGATGCGGAGGAAGGCGGTGATGGCCGGGTCGCCGGTGGTCCAGTCGCCTTTGAGATAAGCGACGCCGTGTTCGGCGAAGGCGGCGCGCACCTTCTCCGGCGACAGCGCGACGCGTTCGTTGACCAGGCAGGTGACGCACCAGGCGGCGGTCATGTTGACGAAGACAGGGCGGCCTTCGGCGCGCAGCGAGGCGAGCCGGTCGGCAGTGAAGTGCTCGGCCGTATCTATCTTGGTCGGGAGTGGAGCGGCATCGAGACGCATAAGACTCGCGAAAGCGCCGAGCACGGCGACGATGGCCACCGAGCGGCCGAAGCCGCGGGCCCGGCCGCCGCAGTGCTGGGCCAGGCCGAGCGCCCAGGCGCCGAGCGCCAGCAGCAGCGCGCCGCCGGCGACCGTCAGCACGCCGGCCTCCCCGGCCTCGAGGCTGACCACCCAGAGCAGCCACACCGCCGCGCCGTACATCGGGAAGGCGAGCGCGCCGCGCAACACGTCCATCCAGCGACCCGGGCGCGGCAGCCACTGAGCCAAGCCCGGGGCGACCGCGAGGAGCGCGTACGGGCTGGCCAAGCCGAAGCCCATCGCCACGAACACCAGCATGGTGAGCGGGGCCGGCGCCGCCAGCGCCGCGGCGATCGCGGCCCCCATGAACGGAGCGGTGCAGGGCGTGGCGACCAGCACGGCCAGCACGCCGGTGCCGAAGCTGCCCGCATGACCGCCGCGCGCGGTGAGGCCCTGTCCGATCCCAGCCAGGCGGGCGCCGATCGTGAACACGCCGGAGAGGTTCAGCCCGACCACGAACAGCACCCACGCCAGCAGCGTGACCGCGATCGGCGACTGGAACTGGAAGCCCCAGCCGACTGCGCTACCGGCGCCGCGGAGCGTCAACAAGGTCGCACCAAGAGCGGCGAAGGCCAGGACGACACCGGCCGTGTATGACAACGCATGCCGGCGCACGACAAGGCGCTCGCTGCCCGAGAGCCGGGTCAGGCCCATGGCCTTCATCGCGAGGATCGGGAACACGCACGGCATCAGGTTCAGGATGAAGCCGCCCACCAGGGCAAAGAGCAGCGCCTCGACCAGCGGCATCGAGCCGGACGCAGGAGCGGCGGCAGGGGTCGGGCCAGGAGTCGCATCGATCGCGAGCAGGCTCTCCTCGCCGCGGCGATCACGCAGGACGACGATGCCGGCCAGGGATTTCGGCGCGGCCTTGAACGGCTTGAGGTGGATCACGACCGCGCCGTCCTGCACCTCGGCGCTCTGCGGCGCGCTGGGCTGGATGGCGCCGTCGGTGTCGGGGATGAACCACGCGTCGGCGACCGTGGCGGGCGTGAGCTCGGCGCCGGTCAGCGCCAGCGTGCCGTCCTGGGCGACATGGGCGGGGAACGGCGAAGCGCGCGGGGTGCGCGCGGCAGCGCCAGCGAACAGCGGGGCCTCGGCGGAAGGCGACGGGCTGCCGGCCGGGAGGTCGAGGGTGAAGCGGCCCTCCTCGGGAACACAAATCTTCTGGCACACCAGCCAGCTGGCCGAGGCGGTGACGCGCAGGCCGTCCGCCTGTGGCGTGACCGTGACGGGGAGCAGCACCGACCCGGTGTAGCCATAGGTCATCAGCGGCCCCTCGGGCTGGCGCTCCGGCGCGGGCCAGGCGATCGGCCCTGCGGGAACGTCGAGGGTCAGCTCCGGCGGGAAGCCGGCGTCGCCGGGGTTACGCCAATAAGTGTGCCAACCCGGCGCGAGCTGAAGCCGCAGCGCCAGATGCAGCGCCGTGCCGGCAGCGGCGGCGTCCGTGTCCGACACGAGCGTCGCGGTGACGCGCGGCGTGCGCGCCGGCAGGCTCTCGGCGGCCAGAGCGGGGGCGGCGAACGCCAATAGGAGAAGAGGCAGGGCAAAACGCATCCGTCTCTATATACACCCATAAGTCTAATATGCAGTTACCCGACCTCCCCGTCCGCGAAGCCCTCCCCCGCCTGCTCGACGCGCTGGCGGAGCGGTCGAACGCCGTGCTCGTCGCGCCGCCGGGCGCCGGCAAGACGACGACGGTGCCGCTGGCGCTGCTCGACGCGCCGTGGCGGGGCGACGGGCGCATCCTGGTGCTGGAGCCGCGGCGGCTGGCGGCGCGGGCGGCGGCGACGCGGATGGCGTCCTTGCTCGGCGAGGCCGTCGGACAGACCGCCGGGTTCCGCACCCGGCTGGAAAGCGCGGTATCCGACGCGACGCGGATCGAGGTGGTGACCGAGGGCTTGCTGGTCCGCCGCCTGCAGTCGGACCCGGCGCTCGACGGCGTCGCCGCGGTGGTGCTGGACGAGGTGCACGAGCGCGCGCTGGAGGGCGACCTGGCACTGGCATTGTGCCTGGATCTGCAGAAGGTGCTCCGGCCGGAGCTGCGGCTGCTGGCGATGTCGGCGACGCTCGACGGGGCGCGGCTGTCGGCGCTGTTGGATGGGCCGGTCATCGAGAGCGCCGGCCGCATGTTCCCGGTCGCGATCAGCCATGCGGCGCGCGATGTGATGGACCCGCGCGACCTGCCCGACGCGATGGCGCGGGCGATCCGGGCGGCGCTGCCGGCGCATGAAGGTGACCTGCTCGCGTTCCTGCCGGGAATGGGCGAGATCCGGCGCACCGAGGCGCTGCTGGCCGGGTGCGGCGCGCTGGTATTGCCATTGCACGGTGAGCTGCCGCCGGCGGAGCAGGATCGGGCGCTGCGGCCGGCGGCGGAGGGGCGCCGGGTCGTGCTGGCGACCAGCATCGCGGAGACGTCGCTGACGGTGCCGGGGGTGCGGATCGTGGTCGATGGCGGCTGGCGGCGGATCCCGCGGATGGATTCGGCGACCGGGCTGACCCGGCTGGCGACGGTGCGGATCAGCCGGGCGGCGGCGGAGCAGCGGGCGGGACGCGCCGGCCGCGAGGCGCCGGGCGCGGCGGTGCGGCTGTGGACGGCAGCCGCCCATCGCGGGATGGCGCCGTTCGACCGGCCGCAGATCCTGGAGGCGGAGCTGTCCGGGTTGGTGCTGGATTGCGCGGCCTGGGGCACGGCGCCGGCCGACCTGTCGTTCCCGGATGCGCCGCCGGCCGGGGCGCTGGCGGCCGGCGCGGCGCTGCTGACGCAGTTGGGCGCGCTGGATGTCGGCGGACGGATCACGCCGCTGGGGCGGCAGATGGCGTGGCTGGGCGCGCATCCGCGGCTGGCGGCGATGATGCTGACCGCGGAGGGACCGGGCCCGCAGGCGCTCGCGGCCGAGATCGCGGCCTTGTTGGAAGAGCGGGATCCGATGCGGGGCCGAGAGCCGCCGGCCGATATCCGGCTGCGGCTGGAGGGGCTGGCGACTGGCGCAGCGGAGATCGATCGCGGGGCGGCGAGCCGGATCAAGCGGCAGGCGTCGCAATATCGCAGGCGGCTGCGGGCGGCGGACGTTGCCGCCGGCGAGCCGGGGCCCTTGCTGGCGGCGGCGTTTCCGGACCGCATCGCGCAGCGGCGGAGCGAGATCGGCTCGTTCCGGCTCTCGGGCGGCGGTGGCGCGAAGCTGCCGGCGTCGGACAAATTGGCCAGCGCCCCGCTGCTCGTGGTGGCGAGCCTGGACTTGAAGGCGTCGGCGCGGATCAAGCTGGCGGCGCCGCTGGAGCTGGCGACGATCGCGTCCCGCTGCACCGAGACGGTGGAGAGCGGGTTCGACGCGGCGACCGGCGCCGTGCTGTCGCGGCGGCGGCGGCGGCTCGGCATGCTGGTGCTGGAGGACCGCACCGCCGCGGCGGACCCGGCCGAAGCCGCACGGGTGCTCGCCGGAGTGATCGCGGCCGACCTCGCCAAGCTGCCATGGACCGATGCGGCCCGGCAGCTGCAGGCGCGGGCCGCCCTGTGGCGGACGCTCGATCCGGCGACGCCGGACCTATCGGACGCGGCGCTGGCGGCAGACGCCGGCGAGTGGCTGGAGCCGCATCTGCAGGGGATCGCGCGGCTGTCGGGGGTGGCCGGGCTGGACCTGGCGCGGCTGCTGCGGGAGCGTCTGGGCTGGGACCATGCGCAAGCGATCGAGCGGGGGTTGCCCACCCACCTGTCGCTGCCGGGTGGGCGGGCGGCTGTCGATTACCTGGAGCCGGTGCCGCTGGCGGCGGCGCGGGCGCAGGCGTTCTATGGGCTGGGCGAGACGCCGCTGCTGGCCGGCGGCCGGGTCCCGGTGCGGCTCGCGCTGCTGTCGCCGGCGGGGCGGCCGATCGCCATCACGGCGGATTTGGCCGGATTTTGGCGCGGCGCTTGGGCCGATGCGCGGCGCGACATGCGCGGACGGTATCCGCGGCACGATTGGCCAGAAAACCCGGCGGCATCAGCCGCCGTTGCAGACCGAGGGCGATGAGTGATGATGGTGCAACTCCGTGAGGGACTTGAATGAGTAGGCAGCTACGGGCTGCATTATTGGGCATCGCACTCCCTATCGCGGGATGTTCGGTGGTGCCGGCGCCGCTGGGCCGCGCCGGGCCGCCACTGGCGGGACCGGCCAGCTTCGCGCCGCTGGTCAAGCGCGTGGCGCCCGCGGTGGTCAACATCGCCGTCATCGAGGGAAGCCAGGCGGCCATCGAGCTGCCGCCGGAACTGCGCGGGACGCCGGCCGAGCGCGTGCTGCGCGACCGGCTGCGGCGCCAGCCGGTGCGGGGCGCCGGGGCCGGCTTCATCATCGACCCGTCCGGCATCATCGTCACCAACAGCCATGTGGTCGGCCACGCGTCGCGCATCACCGTGACGCTCTCGGACGGGGACGATCTGCCGGGCCGGGTCATCGGGGTGGACCCGGTGACGGACATCGCGGTGATCAGCATCGCGACGACCAAGCCGCTGCCCTATGTGAGCTGGGGCGATAGCCGGGTGGTGGAGATCGGCGACTGGATTCTGGCGGCGGGCAATCCGTTCGGGGTCGGCGCGTCGGTGACGGCGGGGATCGTCTCGGCGCGGGGACGCGATATCGGCGCCGGGCCGTTCGACGACTTCCTGCAGATCGACGCGCCGATCAACCCGGGCAATTCCGGCGGCCCGACCTTCAACATGCAGGGCGAGGTGATCGCCGTGAACACCGCGATCGTGTCGCCGACGGGCGGGTCGGTCGGGATCGGGTTCGCGGTGCCGAGCGAGATCGCCAAGAGCGTGGTGGACGACCTGCGGCAGAAGGGACACATCGACCGCGGCTGGCTGGGTGTTGCGATCAGCGATGCGCAGACGCACGGCGTCGGCGTCCGGATCGCGACGGTCGACCGGGCCGGGCCGGCCGCGCGGGCCGGGCTGCTGCCCGGCGACATCATCACCGCGGTCAACGGCATCAAGGTGCAGACTAGCAACGGCCTGGTCCGCGCCGTGGCCGGCATTCCGCCCGGGGGCGGCGCCAAGCTGAGCGTGTCGCGCAATGGCCAACCGCTCGAGATCGCGGCCACCGTCGGCCGGCGTCCGGCTGAGCCGGAGGAATAGCCATGCGGATACTGGTGGTCGAAGACGACGCGGATGTGGCCGGGTTCATCGTCAAGGGGCTGCGCGAGGCGGGGCATCTGGCCGAACACGCCGCCACGGGCCAGGACGGGTTGTTGGCGGCCACGAGCCATGATTTCGACGCCATCATCCTCGACCGCATGTTGCCGGGCGGGATCGACGGGCTCGGCGTGGTCGAGATGCTGCGGGCGCAGGACAATCACACGCCGGTGATGTTCCTCTCGGCGATGGCGCATGTCGACGACCGGGTGCGCGGGCTGAAGGCCGGCGGCGACGACTACCTCACCAAGCCGTTCGCGTTCAGCGAGTTGCTCGCGCGGGTCGAGGCGCTGGCACGGCGGCGACGGGCTGCCGGACCGGAGACCCGGCTCCAGGTGGGCGACCTGGAATTGGACCTGCTGTCGCGCACCGTGAAGCGGCGCAACCAGAAGATCGACCTGCAGCCGCGCGAGTTCATGCTCCTGGAATACCTCATGCGGCACGCCAACCAGGTGGTGACGCGGACGATGCTGCTGGAAGGCGTGTGGGACTACCACTTCGACCCGCAGACCAACGTGATCGACGTCCATGTGTCGCGGCTGCGCCAGAAGATCGACAAGCCGTTCGACACGGCCCTGCTGCACACGGTGCGGAGTTCCGGCTACATGCTGCGCGCCGAATAACGCCCATGCTCGCCCGCATGCTCCGCTCCGCCGGCGTCCGCCTTGCGCTCGGGTATGCGCTGGTGTTCGGGGCCAGCGCGGCGCTGCTGATCCTGGTGCTGTGGGTCACCGGCATCAACATCCTGACCCGGCAGGTCGACGCCGCCATCGAAGCCGACGAGCAGGGCCTGTCGGAACAATGGCGGGCGGGCGGGCCGGCGGCATTGCTCGGCACGATCCAGAGCCGCATCACCGGCAATCTGAGCAACGACTCCATCTATCTCGTGCTGGACCCGAAGGGCCGGGTCGTCGCGGGCAATCTCGACAGCTGGCCGGACCAGGTGTCGCAGACCGGTCAAGTCTATGAGATCGACGTCAACCGGAACGGGCAGCGCAACGTGGCCCGGTTCCACCGCTACGACCTACCCGCCGGATACGCTCTGCTCGTCGGGCGCGAGGTGTCGTCGCGGCGCGCGCTGCGGACGCTGCTGGCGGAGGTGCTGGCCTGGTCGATGGTGCTGATGGCGCTGCTGAGCATCGCCGGTGCGGTGACGCTCCGCCTGCTGTTCCGCCGCATGGTGTCGCAGGTGTCGCAGACGGCGGATGCGATCTCGTCGGGCGACCTGACCCGGCGCGTGGCGATCTCCGGCCGGGGCGACGAGTTCGACCGCATGGCCGAGACGATCAACGACATGCTCGACCGCGTGAGCCGGCTGATGGATGGCGTGCGCGAAGTGTCGAACGCGATCGCGCACGATCTGCGGACCCCGATCACCCGCGCCCGCGCCCGGCTGGAGGATGCGGTGACGCATGCGGGATCGGAGGACCAGTTGCGCGGCGCCATCGACCGGGCGGTGTCGGACCTGGACGGGATCACCAACGTGTTCCACGCGTTGCTCCGGATCTCGGAGATCGAAGCCGGAGCCCGGCGGTCGGCCTTCGTGACGCTCGACCTGCGGCCGTTGCTCGACGATCTGTCCGATCTCTATGGCGCCGTGGCCGAGGAGCGCGGCCTCACCTTGACCGTAACCGCGCCGGACGAGTTGCGGGCGCGGGGGGACCGCGAACTGATCCAGCAAGCCGTCGCCAACCTGGTCGACAACGCGATCAAGTTCTCGCCGGCACACGGCACGGTCGCGCTCGAGGCCGGGCGGACCGCGGAGGGGGTGGTGCTGTCGGTGCGCGACTACGGGCCGGGCATTCCGGCCGCCGAGGTGGAGCGGGCGGCCGAACGCTTCTATCGTGGCGAGACCGCCCGCCACACGCCGGGCTTCGGCCTCGGGCTGACGCTGGTCCGCGCCGTGGCTCAGCTCCATGGCGGCAGCTTGGCGTTGCGGAATGCCGCGCCGGGGCTGCAGGCTGTGCTGGTGTTCCCGAGTGCCGCCGAGCCGCCTGTCGCGCGCATCCCGGCCGCCGCGCTCAGCTCTACGCTCGGCTCTGCACTCAGCTCTCCCGGCGGAACGTGACGACGAGGACATCGCGGTGGGCGGGCTTGGCCGGGTCGAGCGCGCGGACGGGGGTGACGCCGTGGAACACGCGATGATCGTCGACGAGGGCTGAATCGAGCGGCTCGCGCAGGGTGAAGCTGCCGAGCAGCCCCTTGTCGAGCCCATGGATGCTGGTCTCGCCCTCGGCGATGTTCTCGCGGTCGATCATCAGGACCAGCACCCAATCGACGCCGTCCTGGTGCATGCCCTCCGGGGTCGGACGCCCGGCGGCGTCGGGGCGGGCCTCGATGCGGAACTGGTGCACCTCGACATGCCAGGCCGGGACCGGGGTCAGCCCGGTGAAGAGCTCGTTGCAGAACTTCAGGATCGATTGGAACGCGGCGGTCTCGGCGGCGGCGTCGAGCATCGGCTCGAACCAGCGGGCGATCCCGCCATTGAGCGCGTTGAAGTCGCGGCTTTGATAATGCGGCTGGTTCGGCTTGCGGGCGATGCCGTCCGGCGCGGCGCGGAAGGCCGCGTGGCGGCGTTTGCGGTAGCGGCCGCCATCGGCCATGTAGGTGTCCAGCCCGAGGTCGTTCCAGCTCGCGGCGAAGTCGGCCCAATCGCGCAGGCCGTCGCCGAGCGCCCGGCGCATGTCGGGCGCCTCGGCGAACACGAAGCCGCCATCGGCCAGTGACGCGGTCCATCCGGAGGCGCTCATGCCGCTTCGTCCTGTTCCTGCTGCACTTGCGGCACCGGCGGGTCGCGCATCAGCACGCGATGGCTGGTGAACGGGCTCTCGATGGCGCTGGCGTCGAACCGCACCTTGATGCGCCGGTTCAGCTCGCGCGACACGGCCCAGCGGCTGCTCGGCTGCGTCTTCATCCGGACCCGCATGATCCATGCCGCATCGGTCAACTTGTCCACCCCCATCACGTCGAGCTTGTCGAGCACGATCGACTGCCAGGCCGGGTCCGCCTGCATCTCGGCCGCGATCTCGCGCAGGACAGCTTCGATCCGCGCCGGCTCCTCGTTCAAGCCGATACTGACATCCAGCACCGCATAGCTGTAGTCGCGTGTTTGGTTGGTCACCGTGGTCACGGAGCTGAACGGAATCAGGTGGACCGAGCCGTCGACGGCGCGGAGCCGGATCGTGCGGATCGAGAGCGCCTCGACGGTGCCGGTCATGGTGGCGACGGTCACGACGTCGCCGACCTGCATGGAGTTCTCCAGCAGGAGGAACAGGCCGGTGATGAGATCTTGCACCAGCTTCTGCGAGCCGAAGCCGACCGCGATGCCGATCACGCCGGCGCCGGCCAGCAGCGGCGCGATGTTCACGCCGATGGCCGAGAGCGTGATCATGCCGACCACCAGCACGATGGCGACGAGCAAGACGGTGCGCATCAGCGGCAGCAGCGTGCGCAGTCGCCCCGCGCGGGCGAGCTGGGACGTGCTGGAAAGGGCCGCCAGGTGCCGGGCGGTAACCGTGTTGGCGCTCTCCCAGGCCGCAACGGCCAGCAGGACCGAGACGACGATGGTGAGCCCGGCGTCGAACACCCGCGCGCCCAAGCCGCCGGCAGTCACCCAGAAGATGACGGGCAATCCCCAGGATTCCAGCAGCGCCACCACCGTAATGCAGCCGATCGCCACGGACACGGTGGTGCGCAGCACGGGGAAATACACGTCGGCCCGGTCCGCATAGCCGTTCGCCAGCACCGTCCGGACCCGGTCGAGGCCCCCGAGGATCAGCACGGAGACCAGCCGCGCGGCGACCACGATCGCCACCGAGACGCCGCAGAAGGTGAGCAGCCGCTCGTAGCCGTTGCGGATCTCGACCGCCCAGACCAGCCACGCGGCGATGATCCAGAAGATCGCCACCCAGTGCCAGATTCCGGCGAAGCGGCTGCACAGCACCGGCCACAGCCCGGTCGAGCCCCGTCGCGCATGCAGCCGGTGGGCGACCGGGTTCCGCGCCTGCAACACGGCGACGACCAGGCAGAGATGGACCACCAGGGCGAACAGCTTGAGGATGGCAAGCTGGGCGGTGTGATACATGCCGAACAGCAGGCCGATATAGGCGATGGCGTAGCCGCTCATCGCGATCACCGCGACCCGGCGCACCCACACCGTGAGGAACGCCGCCGCCCAGTCGGAGACCGGGATCAGACGGGGCGGGGCGGGCGAGAACAGGAACGCGGTGATGGCGAGGACGATACGGGCGTAGGCATAGGCCTCGACGGCCTGCAGCACGATCAGCCGGGTCTGGATGGACGCGCGGAACACCGCTCCGAGCAGCAATTCGCTTACGCCGATGAAGACGACGATCGGGGCGAGATCGATCAGCAGGCGGCCCAGCAGATAGGGGATCAGCTTGAACGCCCCAAGGATCCGCTCGAAGCGGCGCCGCCGCACCTCGATCTCGTGGGTGCCGGGGGCCGACGGGTCGGCGACGTCATGGTTCGGCGACCATGCCACGATGGTGCCGCGCAGCCGGCGCATGGCCCGGCCGATCAGCCATTCGGCCAGCAGCCCGCCCGCGAGCACGATGAGCAACATGCGTCCGGCGTCCAAGGCCTCGTCCCGGGCCTGGGGGTCGGACGCCTGGCTGACGAGCCAGCGCCAGAGCAGCGGCAGGTCGTTGAC
>CAZZVQ010000108.1:0-17019 GCA_964657565.1 uncultured Acetobacteraceae bacterium | reverse complement strand
GGCCCCTCCGCATAGCGCCCGGTCTGCCCGCGGGCGACCGAGAGGCCGGCCAGCTCCCAGCCCATCGTCCCGTTGCGCAGCGCCACCACTTGGTTCGGCACCCCAGCCCGGCGCAGGCTCTCGGCACCCATGATGCTGCGGGTCCGCCCGGCGCAATTGACCACCACGACCGTATTCGGGTCCGGCGCCAGGTCGCCGATGCGGTAGGCGAGTTCGCCGCCGGGCACGTTGATGCCGCCGGGGATCGACATGCGGTGGAACTCGTCCATCGGCCGGCTGTCGAGCACGACGATGTCGCGGCCCTCATCCTGCCAGGCCTTCAACTCGGCGGCATCGATGCTCTGGGTGCCGTACTGGTGCTCGACCCACTCGCCGAATGCCTTGCTCGGCACGTTCACGCCGGTGAACAGCACGTAGCCGGCGGCCGCCCAGGCCGCGGTGCCGCCCTCCAGCCCGTACACCTCGGTCGCACCCTGGGCGAGCAGCAACTCGGCGAGGCGCTCGGCCAGGCCGCGCCCGTCATCGACGCAGACGATGCGGACCGAGAGGCGCGGCAGGATGGCCGCAATGCGCAGTTCGGCGCGGGAGAGCGGGCACGGGACGGCCCAGAACAGGTGCCCGGTGCCGAACTCGCCTTCCTCGCGCGCATCGAGGATGGCGAGTTCGGCGGTCTGGCCGATCCACTGCCGCAGGGTCGCCGGGGAGACGGTCTGCATCAGCGGTTTGCGGTCGGCTTCATGAATGCCTTGTTGTACGGCTGCACGGTGCCAGCTTCCATGTCGAAGCCTTGCCGCTGGTCGAGCCGTTCGAGCGCGAGGCCGTAGCAGTGCAGATGCCGGGTGGTGGTGGAGCCGGTGGTGTGGATCGAGTGGATGTCCTCCGGCATCAGCGCGATGCCGGTGCCGGGCTCGACCATCACCTCGCGCACGAGTTCGAGTTCGGCCTTGCCCTCGGCGCTGCCGTCGTCGACGCGGCGGTAGACGCGGTTGAGCTCCTGGCCTTCGACCGAGGCGACCACGGCCCAGGTGGTGTGGTCGTGCGGCTTGGTCGAATTGCCCGGGTTGAGCGCGAGCATGTAGACGGCGAAGCGGCCGTCGGGGTCTTCCTGCAGCAGGTAGCGCTTGGAGCCTTTCTCGCCGGCGGGCGGCGGGTCGAACTCGGCGGCCGGAAACAGGGCCTCCTTGGCGGCGAGCTGCATCAGCTCGGCCTTGATGGCCTCGAGCGCCGGGCGGGTGACGCCCTGCTCGCGTTCGATCCCCTTGATGCGGTCCATGGTGGCGGCGACGGCGGCAGCGCGGGCAGCGGCCATAGCTGCGGAAGGCGCGGAAGCGTTCATGGCCTCTCTCCTGGTTGTTCGCACCAGGCTAATCCGCGCGACAACCCTGGTCAAAACACGCTCACGACGGCACATGCGGTTGATGTCGGCTCCACAGATCTTCGACCGCCGCGCCGTGCGGCTCCATCGGGACCGGGCGGCGGGGTCGCTCGGACGGGTGCTGCCGGTACTGGAGGAATGCGCTGAGCGGCTGCTGGACCGGCTCGACGACACCAAGCGGCCGTTCCGGCAGGCGCTGGACCTGGGCGGGCGAGGGATCATCGCGCCGATGTTGCGCGCGCGCGGCATGGAGGTCGTCAGCAGCGACCTTTCGGGCCGCATGGCCGAATTGAGCGGCACGCCCTGCGTGGTGGCGGACGAGGAGTGGCTGCCGTTTGCGCCGGGCAGCTTCGACCTGGTGGTCGCCAGCCTGTCGCTGCACTGGGTCAACGACCTGCCGGGAGCCCTCATCCAAATCCGCCAGGTGCTGCGTTCGGAGGGATTGTTCCTGGGCAGCGTGCCGGCGCTCGGCACCCTTGGCGAGTTGCGGGCCGCGCTGACGGATGCGGAAGCGGCGATATCGGGGGGCGTCTCGCCGCGCGTGTCGCCGTTTCCGGAGCTGCGCGACCTGGCCGGGCTGATGGGCCGGGCCGGTTTCGCCGTGCCGGTGGCCGACGTCGAGGACATAACGCTTTCCTACGGGGACCCGGTTGCGCTATTGCGCGACCTGCAGGCGGCCGGCGAAAGCAACGCGGTCAGCCAGCGCGACCGGCGGCCCCCGCCACCCTCGCTGTTCGCCGCCGCGGCGAGCGCGATGGCCGGGCCGGACGGGCGTTTCCCGGCAACGCTCCGGCTTGGGACGATGACGGGGTGGGCAAGTTGAGCAGTTCCGGCTGGTTTGAGGGGAAGCGACGGTGGTCAACATGAACGATCAGGACCTGAGACCACGCCTGAACACCGTGCTCGAGACGCAACGGCCGCGGTTGCACAAGGTCGTCCTGGTCAACGACGACTACACGCCGCGCGACTTCGTCGTTCGTATCCTGAAGACCGAGTTCCGCATGACGGAGAGCCAGGCGCACAAGGTGATGATGACGGCGCATCAGCGCGGGGTCTGCGTGGTCGGCGTGTTCACGAAGGAGATCGCCGAGAGCAAGGCGACCAATGCGACCGATGCCGCGCGCAAGAAGGGCTATCCGCTGCTGCTGACCACCGAGCCGGAGGAGTAGTCCCTAGCCGCCGGTCAGGCTCATGTGGCGGGCGACCGATGGGGACTTCTCGCGCCGGTCGATGATGAAATCGTGGCCCTTCGGCTTGCGCTTGATGGCTTCGACGATCGCTGCGTCGAGTTCGGGGTCGGAGGCGCCGTCGCGCATGACGGCGCGCAGGTCGGCGGCGTCGTCCTGGCCGAGGCACATGAACAGCGTGCCGGTGCAGGTCAGGCGGACGCGGTTGCAGCTCTCGCAGAAATTATGCGTCATCGGCGTGATGAAGCCGATTCGGGTGCCGGTCTCGGCGACGTCGAAATAGCGGGCGGGGCCGCCAGTCTTGAAGCCGGTCTCGGCCAGGGTGAAGCGCTGGCGCAGGCGCGCGCGGACGATGGAGAGCGGGAGATACTGGTCGGTGCGGTCGCCGCCGATGTCGCCCATCGGCATGGTCTCGATCAGGCAGAGATCATGGCCGTTGGCGCCGCACCAGGCGAGCATGTCGCCGATCTCGTCCTCGTTCTCGCCGCGTAGCGCCACCGCGTTGATCTTGACGTGCAGCCCGGCCGATTGGGCCGCGTCGATCCCTGCGAGCACGCGGTCGAGCTTGCCCCAGCGGGTGATGCGGGTGAAGCGGGCCGGGTCGAGCGTGTCGAGGCTGACGTTGACGCGCTTGACGCCGGCGGCGGCCAGGTCGCGGGCGTATTTGGCGAGCTGGGTGCCGTTGGTGGTGAGCGTCAATTCGTCCAGGCCGTTGCCGAGGCGGTTGCCGAGGCTGCGGAACAGCTTCATCACGTCGCGCCGGACGAGCGGTTCGCCGCCGGTGATGCGCAGCTTGCGCACGCCCTGGCGGATGAACGCGGAGGAGAGCCGGTCCAACTCCTCGAGCGAGAGCACGTCCTTGCGGGGCAGGAAGGTCATTTCCTCCGCCATGCAATAGACGCAGCGTAAGTCGCAGCGGTCGGTGACGGAGACGCGCAGGTAGGTGATGCCGCGGCCGAACGGATCGATCATGCTGCTAAAGTCGGACGGAAACGGCGCGGGTTCAACCGTCTCATTCGTCATCGTCCATAATCGTGAGCGGCACGGCGGCGACGTTGATCAGCACCTTGCCGGCATTCTCGAAATTGACCGTCACGCGCTGGTCGACGACCGACTGAACCTGGCCGACACCCCAACCGGGTTGGGCTGGGTGCAGGACGCGCTGGCCGGGCTCGTATTCGGTGCGCGGCCGCATGGGTCAGGTGAAGGCGCCGCGTGCCGAGACGGGCCACAAGCATTCGACCCGGCCGCCGCGGATGCCGACATACCAGTCGTAGCGGTCCACGGTTGGGTCGCAATGGGCGGGGACGAGGCGGAGCTTTTCGCCGTGCTTCACGCCGGGGCCGTCGGTCCATTCCAGTTTGCCGTGCTCGTCCGAGGCGCCGGTGTAGTCGACGCCGTCGCGGCCCCAGATCAGGGGCATGCCGCTATCGGTCGAGACCGCCTTGTGGCCGGCATCGAGCGCGGCCAGGCCGGGGCGGGCCTGGCTCATGACGGTGGCCAGCACGAACAGGGCATACTGGAAGCCGGCCGACTCGCCACCTTGGTTGCGGGCGTAGTCGGCATCCATGAAGCAGTAGCTGCCGGCTTGGATCTCGTTATAGAGGCCGCTCGCCGCCTCGAACTCGAAGGTGCCGGTGCCGGCGCCGCCGATGATGTCGCAGCCGAGGCCCTGCTGGCGCAGTTGCTCGACCGTGCGGCGGACGCTGTCGATGGCTGCGTCGATAGCGGCGCCGCGTTCCTCGGGCGTGCGGAAGTGTTGAGCGCGGCCGTGATAGGCCTGCAGTCCGGCGAAGCGCAGGTGCTTCGAGCCGGCGATCAACTGGGCGAGACCGACCGCTTCGGGGCCGGGCTGGACGCCGCAGCGGGTCATGCCGACGTCGATCTCGACGAGCACGGGGAGACGCACGCCGGCGGCTTCGGCCGCGGCTTCGAGGCGCGCGACATTGCTGGCTTCGTCGGCGCAGACGGCGATCTGGGTGATCTTGGCGAGCGCCGCCAGGCGGGCCAGCTTGGAGTCGCCGACGACCTCGTTGCTGACGAGGATGTCCGCCACGCCGCCCCAAGCCAGGACCTCGGCCTCGCCGACCTTCTGTACGCACTGCCCGACGGCGCCGCCGGCGATCTGCCGGTGCGCGATGACGGGCGATTTATGGGTCTTGGCGTGGGCGCGCAGCCGGGTCCCGGTGGGCGCCAGCAGCGACTGCATGCGGGCCAGATTGTGCTCGAAGGCGTCGAGGTCGAGCAGCAGGGCTGGCGTGTCGACTTCGTCCTCGCGCATGCCCGGCTGGGCGGGGGGTGGTTGCATCATCCGGCGCCTACGCCCTTTGCACGAATTGTGTGAAGTCGGACCATTGTTCTACCCGGAATGCCCGGATGTCGCGAACCGAGCGCGGGAACCACGGCAGGCCCTTGAGCACCTGAATGGCCCCGAATAGGTTGGCCAGATCCTCGCTCTCGGTCGTGTACAGGCTGCCCTGCACACGGCTGAAACCGAACGCGCTGAGGGCTGCTCCGATGTCCGTGTAGGCCTGGCTGACGCTCTTGGGATGGTGAATGATCGTCTCCTTGACGATCAGATCAAAGGCGATCGCAAACATCA
This sequence comes from uncultured Acetobacteraceae bacterium, assembly GCA_964657565.1. Taxonomy (GTDB): domain Bacteria; phylum Pseudomonadota; class Alphaproteobacteria; order Acetobacterales; family Acetobacteraceae; genus JAVVHH01. Next base: position 11,855 of record CAZZVQ010000108.1, on the reverse strand, counting down.
GCCTTCGCTAGGGTCGGCGAGGATTTCGGACAATCTGTAGTCGACCTCCTCGCCACTCTCCGCCAGACGCACCCGCATCAGGCGATCGCCGTCCGCGAGGGGGGAGCCTGCCCTGACGACTTCGTATACGGGTCCAACCTCACCAAACCGGCGCCAAGTGCCGACCAACTGTTCCAAATTGGCCGCGCCGACTGCCTCCATGCGCATTTGCGTCCCACCCGAGCTCAGATCGTCGGGACACATTAGCTTAGTGCCCCGCGTTCTCGCCCGAGAAATCGGGGGCTTCGAGGCCCGACGCGGTCAGCTGCTCGACCAGCGCGGCCTTGAGGCGCTCCAGGCCGGCGGCGTCGTGGGCTTCGGCGCGGGCGACCAGGACGGCTTGGGTGTTGCTCGCGCGGAGGAGCCACCAGCCGTCATCGGTCTGCACGCGGACGCCGTCGATGGCGTTGACGTTGGCGCCCTGCTCGCGCAGGCGGCCGGCGACTTCCTCGATGACCTCGAATTTTCTGACGTCATCGCAGTTGAAGCGTAGCTCGGGGGTGTTGACGACGTGCGGGAGGGACCGGGTCACGTCGGAGAGCTTGCCGTCCATGCGGGCGACGATGCCCATCAGGCGGACAGCGACGTAGAGCGCGTCGTCGAAGCCGTACCATTTGTCGGCGTAGAAGATGTGGCCGCTCATCTCGCCGGCGAACGGGGCGCCGATCTCGGCCATCTTGGCCTTGATGAGGCTGTGGCCGGTCTTGTACATCAACGGGTTGCCGCCCGCCTTTGCGATCTCGTCGTAGAGCACTTGGCTCGCCTTGACGTCGGCGATGATGGTGGCGCCCGGGTGCTCGCGCAGCACGTCGCGGGACAGCACGACCATCAATTGGTCGCCGAGCAGCATCGTGCCCTCGTCGTCGATCGCGCCGACCCGGTCCGCGTCGCCGTCGAAGCCGATGCCGAGATCGGCCCCGTGCTGGCGGACGGCGGCGATCAGCTGCTCCTGGTTCTTGGCGATGGTGGGGTCCGGGTGGTGGGCCGGGAAATTGCCGTCGATGATCGGGTTGAGCACGGTGTGCTCACCGGGCAGCTTCTTGAGCAGGCGTTCGAGCACCTCGCCCGCCGCGCCGTTGGCGGAATCCCACACGACGCGCAGCTTGCGGTCGCCGCCGTCGTAGTCCTGCAGCAGCCGGTCGACATAGTCGTCGGCGACGTCGACATCACGCTGCGAGCCGGTGCCCTCGTCCACCACGTCGCCGGCGGCGGCCATGGTGCCGATCTTCTGGATGTCGGCGCCGAAGAAGGCCTTCTTGCCGAGCATCATCTTGAAGCCGTTGTAGTTCGACGGGTTGTGGCTGCCCGTCACCATCACGGCGCCGTCCGTCTCGAGCGTGGTGGCGGCGAAATACAGCATCGGCGTCGGGCCGCGGCCGACCTTCAGGACCTCCATGCCGCTCGCCATCAGGCCCTCGATCAATGCCTGCGACAGATGCGGCGAGGACAGCCGGCCGTCATAGCCGACCGCGACCGTCTTGCCGCCGGCGCGCGCGACGACGCTGCCGAAGCTGCGGCCGATCGCGAACGCGTCTTCATCGTGCAGCGTGCTGCCGACGACGCCGCGGATGTCGTATTCGCGTAGGCTGGTGGCGTCGAACTCGTGCTTGAAAGCCATCACGGCGCCCTCATCGATAATTCTTCAAGAAGGCTTCGACCTGGTCCTTCAGGTCGGGCCGCTTCAGCGCGAAGGCGATCTGCGCCTCGAGGAAGCCCGCCTTGTCGCCGCAATCGAACCGCCGGCCCTCGTAACGCAAGCCGTGGAACGGCCCGTGCCCGATCATGCGCGCCATGGCGTCGGTGAGCTGGACCTCGTTGCCGGCACCGCGGTCCATCAGGGATAAATGGTCGATCACTTCCGGCATCAGGATGTAACGGCCGATGATGGACAGGTTGCTCGGCGCGTCCTCCGGTTTCGGCTTCTCGACCAGGCCCGTGACCTCGACCCGCGTACCGTCATCGGCGCCGGTGACGAGGATGCCGTAGCGGTTGGTCTGCTCGCGCGGGACCTCGGTCACGGCGACGACATTGCCGCCGGTTTGCGCATACACATCGGCCAGCTGCTGGAGACACGGGGTGTCGCTGAGCACGAGGTCGTCGGGCAGCAGGATCGCGAACGGGTCGTCGCCGATGAAGGCGCGGGCGCACCAGATGGCGTGTCCGAGGCCCATCGGGACCTGCTGGCGGACCGTGGTGATGGCGCCCGGCGGGATCTTCATGCCGTCCAGCAGGGCGATCAGCTCGGTCTTCCCACGCTCGCGCAGGTTGGATTCCAGCTCGTAGGCGACATCGAAATGGTCGATCAGCGCGGTCTTGCCGCGGCCGGTGACCATGCAGAATTGCTCGACGCCGGCGGCGCGGGCTTCCTCGATCGCGTATTGGATCAGAGGCTTATCGACGACCGGAAGCATCTCTTTGGCCATCGCTTTGGTTGCCGGAAGGAACCTCGTTCCCAACCCGGCCACAGGCAGCACCGCTTTGCGCAGCTTCTTCACGTCATATCCCAATGGTAATCGGCGGGCCGTCTCGTCGCACGTGCCGCGTTCGGGGGCAAGTCAGCGGCGCCCCAGCAGGACGTCCTTGGCTTGGTTGACCCGCGCCGCGAGCCAGTCGGAGCCGCCGCCATCTGGATGCGCGACCCGCATCAAGCGCACCCAGGCGGCGCGGACGTCGCTGTCGGAGACCGGGTCGATGAGGCCCAGCACCTGGAGCGCCTCGGCCCGCTTCATCGGGCCGACCCGGATCGGCGGCGGCTCCGATCCCCGGGACGGCGCGGCCGCGTGCTGTTTCCACCAGTTCCAGATCAACGGCCCGAACAGGACGAGCCCGCTGATCGCCGCCGGGCCGCGCCCTGTCAGCAGCAGCAGGCAGGCCAGGCTGATCCCGGCCAATGCCGCGATCCAGGCCAGCAACGACTTGATCGTGGCCACCGACGCCCGCGAGAAAGCCCGCGCGGCAAACAGCAGCGCGGCCAACATTCCGAACCCGGCGGCCACCATGATCATGGCGGCACTGTCAGTCGGCCCGCATCTGCTGCGCCTCGACGGCGACCATCGCGCTGACGTTGACGATGCCGCGCGCCGTTACGCTCGGGACCAGGACGTGCACGGGCCGCGACATGCCGAGCAGGATCGGCCCGATCGGCAGCCCATCCGCGCCGGCCTTGAGCATGGTGAAGCTGATGTTCGCCGCGTCGAGGTTGGGCATGATCAGCAGGTTGGCCACCCCATCGAGACGGCTGTCCAGGACGGCGCGGTCGCGCAGGCTCGGGATCAGCGCGGCGTCGGCGTGCATCTCGCCGTCGACCTCGAGTTCGGGCGCTTGGCGGCGCAGCAGGGCCAGCGCGTCCCGCATCTTGCGCGCGCTTGGGCTCGACGAGCTGCCGAAGGTCGAGTGCGACAGCAGCGCGACCTTCGGCGTGATGCCGAACTCGCGCACGCAATCGGCGGCGAGTTGGGTCATCTCGGCGATCTGGGCGGCGGTCGGGTCGAGGTTGACGTGGGTGTCGCCCATGAACAGCACGCCGGCCGAGGTGATGAGGGCGGAGAGGGCGTAGACGCGGGAGACGCCGGGCCGGGTCGGGATGATGGGCAGCAGGTAGGTCATGTGCCGCCACCAATCGCCGAGCCCACCGCAGACGGCCGCATCCACCAGCCCGGCCTGCAGCATCATCGAGGCCGCGACGGTCGGCCGGCGGAGCAGGCGCCGGGCTGCGGCGTCGGTGGGGACGCCGCGGCGGCCGACCAGATGCTGGTATTTCTCGAGCAAGGGGTCGAACACGTCCTTGTCCGTCTCCGGGTCGAGGATCTGCAGCTGTTCGTCCGGCTTGAGGCGCAGGCCGAGTTCGCGGACCTTCTTGAGGATCAAGTCCTTGCGGCCGATCAGGATGGGCTCGACCAGGTCCTCGTCCAGCAGCGTCTGCACGGCGCGCAGCACGCGCTCGTCCTCGCCCTCGGCATAGACGATGCGCTGCTTGTTCTGCCGCGCGGCCTCGAAGACCGGGCGCATGAGCTGGCCGGAGCGGAAGACGAAACGGTCGAGGCGCTCCATGTAGGCGGGGAAGTCGGTGATCGGCCGGGTGGCGACGCCGCTCTGCATGGCGGCGCGGGCGACGGCGGGGGCGATCTCTAGGATCAGGCGGGGGTCGAACGGCTTGGGGATGATGTATTCCGGGCCGAACACCGGGGCCACGCCGCCGTAGGCCGCGGCGACGACTTCGCTCGCCTCGGACCGGGTCAGATTGGCGATGGCGTGGACGGCGGCGAGCTTCATCTCCTCGTTGATCTGCGTGGCGCTGACGTCCAGCGCGCCGCGGAAGATGAAGGGGAAGCAGAGGACGTTATTGACCTGGTTGGGGTAGTCGCTGCGTCCGGTGGCGACGATCGCGTCCGGCCGGTGCTGGCGCGCCAGTTCGGGGGTGATTTCCGGGTCGGGGTTGGCGAGCGCCAGGATCAGCGGCTTGTCGGCCATCGAGGGCAGCCATTCCGGCTTGAGCACGCCGGGGGCGGAGAGGCCGAGGAAGACGTCGGCGCCGGCCAGGACGTCGGGGAGTTTGCGGGCGTCGGTGTGCTTGGCGTAGCGGGCCATGTTGTCGGGCATGTTCTCGTCGCGCCCGGCCCAGACGACACCCTTGATGTCGGTCAGCGTGACGTTCTCGACCTTCAGGCCCATCGCGACGAGCAGGTCGACGCAGGCCAGGGCGGCGGCGCCGGCGCCGGAGGTGACGAGGCGGACGGATCCGATCTCCTTGCCCTGCAGCACGAGGCCGTTGCTGACGGCGGCGGCGACGATGATGGCGGTGCCATGCTGGTCGTCATGGAAGACCGGGATCTTCATGCGCTCGCGCAGGCGGCGCTCGATCTCGAAGCACTCGGGGGCCTTGATATCTTCGAGGTTGATGGCCCCGAAGGTGGGTTCGAGCGCGGCGACGACGTCGATGAAGCGCTCGGGCTCCTCGGCGTCGACCTCGATGTCGAACACGTCGATGCCGGCGAACTTCTTGAACAGGACGGCCTTGCCCTCCATCACCGGCTTACCGGCGAGCGCCCCGATATTGCCGAGGCCGAGCACGGCGGTGCCGTTGGAGATGACGGCGACGAGGTTGCCGCGGGCGGTGTAGTCGAGCGCGGTGGTCGGGTCGCGCTTGATCTCGAGGCAGGCGGCGGCCACGCCGGGCGAATAGGCCAAGGCGAGATCCCGCTGGGTCGCCATCCGCTTGGTGGCTTCGATCGCCAGTTTGCCCGGGACCGGCAGCCGGTGGTAATCCAGCGCCGCCTTGCGGAAATCCTCGTCCATCAATGTTCCTCCCTACCCCTGCTCAAACTCGGCCAGGTACGGCAGGAACGCAAACGACGAGGTCTAGGATGAGTATGCGGTCGAGAAGACTCGAACTTCCACGGGGTTTCCCCCACAAGCACCTCAAGCTTGCGCGTCTACCATTCCGCCACGACCGCATCGGGGCCGGGGGGTCATAGCGGATGGACGCGGCGGCATCAACGCTCGAATGGCAGATTAGTGACGCGCTGGTCGCGTATGAGACCGCGCTCGCCGCGATGCAGGCGCGCGTGGCGGACATCCGCTCGGGGACCGCGGGCGAGCTGGTCTGGCTGCTGGAGCATCCGCCGCTCTACACGGCCGGCACGTCGGCGACCCCGGAGGGGCTGGTCGCGCCCGATGCGCTGCCGATCTTCCGGGCGGGGCGCGGGGGGCAGTGGACGTATCACGGGCCGGGTCAGCGGGTGGGGTATGTCATGCTCGACCTCGAAGCGCCGCACGGCGCGGTGCGGCCGCGCGATATCCGCCGCTATGTCGAGGGGCTGGAGGAGTGGCTGATCGCGGCACTCGACCGGTTCAACGTCAGGGGCGCGCGGCGCGCGGGCCGGGTGGGGATCTGGGTGGCGGACCGGGCGAGCGGGACGGAGGCGAAGATCGCGGCCATCGGGGTTCGGGTGACGAAATGGGTGACGTGGCACGGCGTTTCCCTGAACGTCGAGCCGAATCTGGCGCATTTCGCTGGGATCGTGCCGTGCGGGATTGCCGAGCACGGGGTGACCAGCCTGGCCGCGCTCGGGCTGCCGGTGACGATGGACGATGCGGATGTGGCGCTGCGGGGCGCGTGGGGGCAGGTGTTTGGGTAGCATGGTGGGCTGAAGCCCCACCATGAGGCCGTTCAGGGAAGCGTCGGCAGACGTTTGAAGCCGGGTTCATCCTCGGGCTCGACGAGATCTTCGTGAATCAGTGAGACAGAGGCGCCGGGCGGGCCGAGGCGGCACATCCGGAGCAACTCCTCGACCACGGCGGTCTCGCCATCCACATGGGCCTCGACCGTCCCGTCGCCGCGGTTGCGGACCCAGCCGGTGACGCCGAGCCGGTTGGCCTGGCGTACCATCCAGTCGCGGTAACCGACGCCCTGGACCAGCCCGGCGATCCGCAGCCGCTTGGTGCTCACGCCGCCCTCGCGAGCGTCATGAACCGATGCGCCAGCGCGACATCGTCGGCCACGTCGCGGCGGCGCTTGGCGGCCCAGATGTCGTCGCCCCACCGCTCCATCTGGAACAATTCGTCGAGCGAGGAGAGTTCGTAGGCGCGCGAGGGACCGACGACACCCTCCGCCAGCGCGAGACCGAGCACGAGGCTGCCCAGCGCAGGGACCGCAACGCCGAGGGCGGCGAGCACCGGCGGCGACTCCGTGCGCAGCCGGGCGCGGATGGCGGCCAGCGACTCCGGCGGCTGCGCGACATGGGTGATGCCGGCGGTCGGGATCAGCTTGGCGCCGTGCTCGCGCTCGAGCCAATCGAGCCAGGGCTGCCACTCCTCCGCCTGATGCGCGACCAGCGGGGCCGGGTGCTCGGCGCGGTAGCAGAGCAGATCGGCCTCGGCGTATTTGGCGATCGCGTCGGCGGTGGCGGCCGGGTCGGGGGCGATCCGCTCCTGCGCGGTGCCGGCCAGCTGCGTGAGCGGCACGTCCTCGGCGGTCATGGTGTTGCCCTTGCCCCCGCCGGCGGACTGCCACTCGGCGGCGATCGCCTCGGCCAGCACCGCGTTGCCGACCCGCAGGACGGCGCCCCCCGGGAGCCGCATGGGCTTGCCGTCGAGGTCGATCGTATAGCCGCCCTCGCCTGACGTGGCGGTTGCGACGTCCCAAAATCGTTTCATCGCAGCAATCCTCGCAGCAGATCGGCGGGTTTGATGGGGTGGGGCGGGGGCGCGGCGGGCGGGGCGGCCCCGGCTTGGCCGTCGCGGGCGAGCGCGAGCGCCGGGCCGCAGGTGTCGGGCGGGGCCCCTCCCCCCAGCACGATCCCGACCCGGCCGGACGCGATGGCCCCGGGGTCGAGCGTCACCTTCGGCGCGGCCAGGGTGCCGCGCACGCGCAACGGCACGCTGAGGCCGCCGCCGAGGCGGAGTTGCGGCCGTAGATGCAGGTCGAGCGTCTCGTCGACCAGGTTGACGGCGCCGCTGCCGTCTAGCGCGAGCTTGCTGGTGTCGAGCGACAGGGCCCCCAGTTGCACCATCCCGCTGGTGGCGTCGGCGCGGAAGGCGGCGCAGCGGAGGGTCGTGCTGCCGCCGGATTCGAGCGGGACATTGGCCGTGCGCAGCACCCCGGCGGCGAGACGTTCGAGCAGCTCGTTATCGATCTGGCCGTCGACGACGGCGAGGCCGACATGGCCGCTCACCGAGGCGGCGACGGCGCGGATGCTGTCGCCGGCGCCGGTGAGGTCGGCGCGAAGGTCGATTGTGCCGGGAGATGGTGAGGGGTGGCCGGAAAGAGCCAGCACGGAAGCGAACGGCACGCCCGGCGCGTCGATGGTGGCGTGCAGGGCCGGGGGTGAGGCGGTGACATCGACCTGGAGGGTCGCGTGGGCGGTGGCGCTGCCGAGGCTGGTGCTGACCGGGTCGAGGCGGAGGAAGCCGTTCAGCAACGCCGCATGTGCCTGCACGGCCTGATAGGTCGCGCCGCCGAAGCGGAGCGAGGCGGCCCCGAGCTGCAGGTCGGCGTCGCCGTCGCGAAGGAGCGCGAGTGGGAGCTTGGTGTCGGGGATGAGGCGGGCGGGGGCTGGGGCGGCAGGCGAAGGCGGCGCGGGAGCGGTCGCGGCGGGTGCTGCGGGCGGCGGGGTGAGCGCGTCGAGGTCGAGGTTGGCGCTCGTCAGCGTGCCGCGCAGCGCGGGGCGGGCGGCATTGGCGAAACTGATGGTACCCGCGAGGTCGCCCTGCGCGCTCGTGAGACGGAACGCGTCGAGGACGACCTGGCCGGGAGTGAGCGAGAGCCCGGCCGTCGCGTCCAGCGCCCGGAACGCCGGCAGCCGAACCCCGGCTTGCGCGCCGGCCGCCGCCAGGTCCGGTGATTGCAGGGCGAGCTGCAGCGCCGCCGCCGCCGAGGCCGCGAGCGTTCCGGCGGCGGTGGCCACGAGGCCCGGCGCCTCCATGCGTGCATCGACCGGCGCGGCTCCGCGGAGCAGGGCAACCAGGCTGCCGAGATGCCCGGTGATGGACAAGGGCAGCCTGCCGATGGTGGCGGCGGCCGAGAACACGCCGGGGTCGGACGGCGACGCGGCAGTCAGGAGGGCGTGCTGGATGGTGAGCGGCCCGATGGTGGCCGGTCCCGACTGGATGCGCAGCTCGCCGGGGCCCGGCAGGGCGGTCGAGATCACGATATCGTGCACCGGGGGCAGCGGTCGGCCGACCAGCGGCGAGAGGGCGGCAAGGTCCGGCGCGGTGACGGTCAGGGTGGCGGCCGCGCTGCTTCCGGCGAGCGTGGCGGCGACGCCGCTGCCGGCCAAACGGAGATCCAGCGGGAACGCGGCGCCGGCGATCGGGCCCGCCGTGCCGGACAGGGCGAAGTCGCTTCCTGACGCGGCGACGGCGCCGTCGACCCGGCCGGACCGTGGATCGTAGGCGACATGCGGCACGGCGATCGCCTGCGCGCCCCAGGCGATCGTCGCATCGGTGATGTCGACGGCGCCGACGGCGAGGCTGAAGCGCTCGCGCGGCTCGCTCGGTCCGACCGGCGCTGCGGCGGCTGGGGGCGGACGGAAATCCCAGTTGGCACGACCGGCCGCATCCCGCTCCAGGCGCACCGAGGGCGCGACGATCGCGATCCGCTCGATCGTGACCCGGCGCTGGAACAGCGGCCCGACCGCGACCCTGGCTTCGACCCGGGCCACATGCGCCATCTGCGGCTGCGAGAAGCCCGGCGGGTTGCTCAGCGTCACGTCGTTCAGGGCGATGGTCGGCGACAGCGACCAGGCCAGGGTGACGGGCCCGGCGATCGTCAGGTCCCGCCCGGTGGCGCGGCGGACCTGCTCGACCAACCGGCTCTTCAGTGCGTCGCCGTTCAGGAACCACGATGCCGCTGCAATGGCCGCGAGTGGGATCGCCAGGACCAGGACGAGGAGGGTTATGAGCGCGCGCTTCATTGCTTGCCCCTGGGCTTGGCCCGGGTCGCCGCCTTGGCGGGTTTGCTCTCGAAGCCGACGGTCTTGAACGTGTCGCGCATATGGGGCGCGAGGTCGGCCTCGACGATCAGCCGGCCGCCGGCGGGGTGGGGGATGTCCAGCGCGCGGGCATGCAGGTGCAGCTTGTTGGAGATGCCGTCGACGACGGCGCTGCGGGCACCGTTCTGGTCGGGCTCGTGATATTTCAGGTCGCCGACGATGGGCGTTCCGAGGGCGACGCTGTGGACGCGGAGCTGGTGGGTGCGGCCGGTGACGGGGGACATCTCCAGCCAGGAGAGGCGCTGGCCGGCGGTGTCGAGGGTGCGGTAGTCGGTGACGGCGCGCTGGCCGTCCTCGTCGTCGCGGGCGGCGGGAACGCTGCGTTCGCCGCGGGCGCCGGCGTATTTGACGAGCGGGAGGTCGATGCGGCCCTCCAGCGGATGCGGGCGGCCGGAGACGATGGCCCAGTAGGTCTTCTTGACGTCGCGGCCGCGGAAGGCGGCGGCGAGCTTGGCGGCGACGCCCGGGGTGCGGGCGAGGACGAGGACGCCGGAGGTGTCGCGGTCGAGGCGGTGGACCAGGCGCGGGCGGTGGGTGCTGTCGCCGCGCAGGCCGTCGAGCATGCCGTCGAGGTGCTTGGTGATGCCGGGGCCGCCCTGGACGGCCAGGCCGTGCGGCTTGTTCAGCACGATCAGCTGGTCGTCGCGGTAGAGCACCATGTCTTCGAGTTCGCGGGCGATGACCGGGTCACCGAGGCTGGGCTGCGGCTTGGGCGGTGGCGCGTCCGGCATCGGGGGGACGCGGATGGACTGGCCGGGGGCGAGCCGGGTGGCGGCTTCGGCGCGCTTGCCGTCGACGCGGATCTGACCGGTACGACAAAGCTTCTGGATGGCGCCCTGGGTGATGGCCGGGAAATGGCGGCGGAACCAGCGGTCGAGGCGGATGTCGGCTTCGTCCTCGGTGACGGGGCGTTGCTCGATCATGGGGCGCGCTCCCGGCGGAGAGCGGCCCAAGTCTCGAGGCGGCGGCCGATCTCGCGCTCGAAGCCGCGGTCGCGCGGGTGGTAGAATTCGGGGCGGTCCATGCCGTCGGGGAAGTAGTTCTGGCCGGAGAAGCCTTCCTCGCTATTGTGGTCGTAGTCGTAGCCGGCGCCGTAGCCTAGGTTCTTCATCAATTTGGTGGGTGCATTCAGGATATGCGCGGGCGGCATCAGGCTGCCGGTCGCCTTGGCACTGGCGGCGGCGGCCTTGGTCGCGGCGTAGAGCGCGTTCGATTTGGGGGCGGTGCCGAGATACACGATCGCCTGCGCAATGGCCAACTCGCCCTCGGGGCTGCCGAGGCGTTCGTAGACTTCCCAGGCGGTCATGGCTTGGACGAGGGCGGCCGGGTCGGCGAGGCCGATGTCTTCGGAGGCGAAGCGGACGAGGCGGCGGGCGACGTAGCGGGCGTCCTCGCCGCCGGCAAGCATGCGGGCGAACCAGTAGAGCGCGGCGTCGGGGTCGGAGCCGCGGAGAGATTTATGGAGGGCGGAAATGAGGTTGTAGTGCTCCTCGCGGTCCTTGTCGTAGAGGGCGGCGCGGCGGCCGATGATTTCGGCGAGGCCGGCGGCGTCGAGGGCGGGGCCGGGCGGCATGGCGAGGAGCTGCTCGGCCATGTTGAGGGCGTAGCGGCCGTCGCCGTCGGCCATGGCGCAGAGGGCGGCGCGGGCTTCCGGTAGGACCGGGAGCGGTTGGCCGGCTTGGGCTTCGGCGCGGGCGAGGAGTTTTTCCAGTGCCGCCTCGTCGAGGCGGCGGAGGACGAGGACTTGGCTGCGGGACAGGAGCGCGCCGTTCAGGGCGAAGGAGGGGTTCTCGGTGGTGGCGCCGACGAGGACGATGGTGCCGTCCTCGACGACGGGGAGGAAGCCGTCCTGCTGGGCGCGGTTGAAGCGATGGACTTCGTCGACGAACAGGAGGGTGCGCTGGCCGGCGTCGCGTCGGCGCCGGGCTTCGTCGAAGGCGCGCTTGAGGTCGGCGACGCCGGAGAACACGGCGGAGAGCGAGACGAAGTGGAGCCCGGCGGCCGAGGCGAGCAGGCGGGCGATCGTGGTCTTGCCGACGCCGGGTGGGCCCCAGAGGATCAGCGAGGCCAGGGCGCCCCGGGCGAGCATGCGGGTCAGGGTGCCGTCGGGGCCGACGAGGTGGTCCTGGCCGACGACGTCACCGAGCACGGCCGGGCGAAGGCGCTCGGCGAGCGGCTTGCCGCTCGGATCGGGGGGCGTGGGGTCTGATGGGGGAGCCCCGAACAGGTCCTGCGTTGTGCGGGCCGACATGGGGGCTAGATAGGCGCGATGGTCGCGAGATGCGAGCGGGGTGATTCTCCCTCTCCCTCCGGGAGAGGGTTGAG
>CAZZVQ010000107.1:0-17577 GCA_964657565.1 uncultured Acetobacteraceae bacterium | reverse complement strand
GGCTTCAGCCCACCACCTGGCCGGCCGTCTCATTGCGGCGGATGCCTCCGGCCCGCCGCCGCAAGTCTCTGCCGGCCCTCTTCCGACAGGTTCGGCAGCGCCGCCAGCATGGCCTGGCCGAGCGCCTCCGACCAATTGTTCCAGGTCGACTGCCAGTTCTGCATCGAGGCTTGCACGGCCGCCGGGTCGTAGGGGCTGCGTCCGATCGTGCGCGACATCGCGCCGCGCGCCGCCAACATGCGCACCCGGGCGGCGTCGATATCGCCCAGATGATCCTCCATCGTGCTGCGGAACCGCGCCGCGTCGTCGGCTGGAAGGTCACGAACCATGTGATCGATGATCATCTCCGTCCGCGGTAGACCGGGTGTGAGCGGGGGCTGCCGCGCCCAAAACCGCGCGCCGGCGATCGGGATCAGCAGCAGGTTCACCGCGAACGACAAAAAAAGCAGCCGTGTCCGCCAGGGCTCGCGCAACATCATGCGGGTGGAATCACTGGTCGAGGGCGGCGAAAGTGACCGTCTGCGCCGAATTGAACAGGTCGTTGGTCGCGTCGGTGCCGTCCGTGTCGACGGCCAGATACAGCCCGGCCGCTACGCACGCCATCAACGCGCCGAGGCACAGCCCACGCAGCACCGTGGGTAGCGGCGCGAGGTGGCGGCGCAGCGCTGCCTGCATCCGGTTGAACACGGCACCATCCGTCTCGGGCGCGTCCTCGTCGCCCGCGAGCGCTTCGGCGAACAGGGTCTGCGCCTCGGGCGAGCGGCGCAACAGGTCCAGCACCGCGCGTCGCTCGGCCGCCGGCCACAGCGCCAGATCGGTGCCGCGCGAGCGGACCAGCCATTCCAGCCGGCGGCGGGAGAACGCCACGCTCACGCCTCGCGCGCCTCCAGATACGCGCGGACCAGCTTGCGGCCGCGATGCAGCAGCCCTTCGAGGGCGCGCGTGGAGACGCTCAGATGGCGCGCCGCCTCCTGGCCGGACCAGCCCTCTTCATAAGTCAGCGTCAACGCCTTGCGCTGCCGGCTGGGCAGGCTGGCGATGGCCTCGGCCAGGATCTGGCTGCGTTCGCGACCGGCGAGCGACTGTTCGGCGCTCTCGCCCGGGTCGAGCAGGGTGTCGGGCACGTCCACGGTCGGCCGGCTGGCGCGAAGCCGGTCGATGGACGCGTTCACGGCGATGCGGTGCAGCCAGGTGGAGACGCTGGCCTGCGTGCGGTCATAGGTCGCCGCTCGCATCCAGGCCCGCAGCAGCGCGTCCTGCGCGGCGTCTTCGGCGGCGGCCGGGTCGGAGAGCACGCGCAAGGCGGCGCGCCGCAGCCGCAGCATGTACCGGCCGGCGAGAGCATCGAACGCAGACCGGTCGCCGGCCGCGCTGCGCTGCATCAAATCCTCGTCCGTGTCGTCGTTCAGCATCGAAATCCACATGGCGCGTCACAGCTCAGTTTACGAGAGTGGCCGCCGCCTCCCACGCGGCCGTCGCGAACCTCAAGCGGCGTGCGAAATGCGGCCGGACTGCCTCGCCGATTGGAACATTCTTGCGTGCGGGGAGACGATATGCAAATCAGCGGACAAGGATTCGAATAACGGGGAAACGTCATTGGCCGCGGCAATTTTGCAGACGGAAGGGCTGACGCGGGAATTTCGCGGCTTCGTGGCCGTCAAGGACGTCGCGCTCTGCGTGGAGGAACATACCATCCACGCGCTGATCGGTCCCAATGGCGCCGGCAAGACCACGTGCTTCAATCTGCTGACCAAGTTCCTGCAGCCCACCCGCGGCGCGATCGCGTTCCAGGGCCGCGACATCACCGATATGGCGCCCGCCATGGTGGCGCGGCTGGGCTTGGTGCGCAGCTTCCAGATCTCCGCCGTGTTCCCGCATCTGACCTCGCTGGAGAACGTCCGCCTCGCACTGCAGCGCAAGCGGGGGGCGAGCTTCGATTTCTGGCGCAGCGAGAGCCTGCTGAGCCAGTTCGACGACAAGGCGCGCGAGCTGCTCGCCGATGTCGGGCTCGAGGAATACGAGAACGAGAAGGCGATGCTGCTGTCCTACGGCCGCAAGCGCGCGCTCGAGATCGCCACCACGCTGGCGCTCGAGCCGATCATGCTGCTGCTCGACGAGCCGACGGCGGGGATGACGCATGAGGACGTCGACCGGGTCGTGGCGCTGATCAAGCGCATCCGGGTGGGCCGGACCATTCTGATGGTCGAGCACAACCTCTCGGTCGTCGAGGGGCTCTGCGACAAGATCACCGTGCTGGCCCGCGGGCAGATCCTGGCCGAGGGCGACTACGCCAGCGTCAGTAAGAACCCGGACGTCGTCACCGCCTATCTGGGGGCGCCCGATGCCTGAGCCGATGCTGAAAATCCAAGGGCTTAACGCCTGGTATGGCGAGAGCCACATCCTGCACGGCGTCGATTTCGACGTCCACGAGGGTGAGGTCGTCACCCTCCTCGGCCGCAACGGCGCCGGCAAGACGACGACCATGAAAAGCATCATGGGCCTGGTCCCCAAGCGCCAGGGCAGCATCCATTTCCGCGGCAAGGAGACCGTGCGCATGTCGCCGGACGGTGTCGCCCGTGCCGGCATCGCCATCTGCCCGGAGGAGCGCGGCATCTTCGCGAGCCTCAACGTCACCGAGAACCTGATGCTGCCGCCGGTGATCGCGCCCGGCGGCATGACGGTGGAAGAAATCCACACGCTGTTCCCCAACCTGAAGGAGCGGGCGAACAGCCAGGGGACCAAGCTCTCGGGCGGCGAGCAGCAGATGCTGGCGATCGGCCGCATCCTGCGCACCGGCGCCCGGCTGCTGCTGCTCGACGAGCCGACCGAGGGGCTCGCCCCGGTGATCATCCAGCAGATCGGCCACACCATCCGCGCCATCAAGGCCCGCGGCTTCACCGTGCTGCTGGTGGAACAGAACTTCCGCTTCGCCGCGACCGTCGCCGACCGTCACTACGTGATGGACCACGGCCGCATCGTCGACATGATCCCCAACGCGGAGCTGGAGCAGAACATGGACAAGCTGCACGGCTATCTCGGCGTCTGACTCCCAAGAAACTGGAGACCTCCTGATGACGATCGACCGCCGCACCCTTCTTGGTACCGCCCTGGCCGCCTCCTCGACCCTCGCTTTGCCGCGCCGCAGCCGCGCGCAATCGCAAACGATCAAGATCGGCGTGTTGAACGACCAGTCGGGTCCGTATCGCGACATCGCCGGTGCGCACTCCGCCAACGCGGCGCGGCTGGCCATCAAGGAGATGGGGCCGGGACTGACGGTGGAGATCATCGCCGCGGACCATCAGAACAAGCCGGACATCGGCGCCGGCATCGCGCGCCAGTGGATCGACCAGAGCGGCGTGGACATGATCCTCGACGTCAACACCAGTTCGGTCGCGCTCGCGGTCAACAACGTCTGCAAAGAGAAGAACAAGGTCTACGTCAACGTCGGTGCCGGCACCACGGACCTGACCGGCCCCCAATGCACCCCGGTGACCGTCCATTGGGCCTACGACGTCTATCTTCTGGCGCAGTCCACCGGCGGCGCTCTGGTCAAGTCGGGCGGCAAGAACTGGTATTTCGTGACCGCCGACTACGTGTTCGGCCAGCAACTCCAGCGCGACGCCACCACCTTCGTCACCAAGGAAGGCGGCAAGGTGCTCGGCGCCTCGGCCTACCCGTTCCCGGGCACCACCGATTTCTCCTCCTTCCTGATCTCGGCGCAGTCGAGCGGCGCGGACGTGCTCGGCCTGGCCAACGCCGGCGCCGACACGATCAACTGCATCAAGCAGGCCGCCGAGTTCGGGCTGACGTCGAAGATGAAGGTCGCCGCGCTGCTGATGTACATCACCGACGTGCACGGGCTGGGCCTCGAGGCGGCGCAGGGTCTGTTCCTCACGGAGAGCTTCTACTGGGACCTCAACGACCGGACGCGCGGCTTTACCAAGAAGTTCCAAGCGATCGATCCGAGCGTGGTCCCGAACATGGACCAGGCCGGTTGCTATGCCGGCACGCTGCACTTCCTCAAGGCCGTCAAGGCGCTGGGCGTCGCCAACAAGGGTGACGGCGCGGCCGTCGTCGACCAGATGAAGAAGATGCCGGCCGAGGACGAAGCCTACGGCACCACCAAGATCCGCGCCGACGGCTGGGCCGAAGTGCCGGCCTATCTGTTCCAGGTGAAGACACCCAAGGAGAGCAAGGCGCCGTTCGACTACTTCAAGCTCGTCCAGGAGACGCCGGGCGACAAGGCCGGTAAGCCGATGGCCGACGGTGGCTGTCCGCTGGTCAAGAGCTGACCATGTCGGGCGCGCTCATCGCCAGGCGAACCCGCACCCGCGTGCCGGGCTGGGCGCTATGGCTCGCCGCCGCGGTGATCGCCGCGCTCGTGGTCTACGGCACCATCGGCCCGGCCGCGGTATGGGCGTGGCTCTACAAGCCGCCGAAGCTGCTGCTGGGCCAGTTGTTGCTCGGGCTGATCAACGGCGCGTTCTACGCCCTGCTCTCGCTCGGCCTGGCGATCATCTTCGGCATGCTCAACATCATCAACTTCGCCCATGGCGCGCTGTTCATGGTGGGCGCCTTCGTGGCCTGGATGATGCTGGCGCCGAACATCTGGCTGCAGATGATCTCGCCCGGCCTGTCCGTGCCCGATTGGGTGACCATCGGCTACTGGCCCGCCTTGATCGTGGTGCCCATCATCGTCGGCCTGTTCGGGCTGGTGCTCGAGAAGACCATCATCAGCCGCCTCTACAAGCTCGACCACCTCTACGGTCTGCTGCTGACCTTCGGCCTCGCGCTCGTCCTCGAGGGCCTGTTCCGCAACGCTTTCGGCAGCTCGGGCATGCCGTACCGCATCCCCGCGGCGCTGCAGGGCGGCGTCGACCTCGGCTTCATGTTCATGCCGTACTATCGCGGCTGGGTGGTCCTCGCCGCCGCGGTCGTCTGCCTGGCGACGTGGCTCATCATCGAGAAGACGTCGCTCGGCGCCAAGCTGCGGGCGGCCACCGAGAACCCGGGCCTCGTGCAGGCCTTCGGCGTCAATGTGCCGCGCATGATCAGCCTGACCTATGCCGGCGGCCTCGCGCTGGCCGCCTTCGCCGGCGTGTTGGCGGCGCCGATCTACTCGGTCAATCCGAACATGGGCTCGAACTTCATCATCACCGTCTTCGCCGTCGTCGTCATCGGCGGCATGGGCAGTATCATCGGCAGCATCGTCACCGGCTTCGGCCTCGGCGTCGTCGAGGGGCTGACGAAGGTCTACTACCCGCAGGCATCCGCGACCGTGATCTTCGTGATCATGGTCATCGTCCTGCTGATGCGACCGGCCGGCCTGTTCGGAAAGGGAAGCTGAGATGAGCGTCACGATCCAACCCCGCGTCGCGACGCCGAGGGCCCGCGGTTTCGACCTCCTCGGCTTCAGCGGCCCGCAATCGACCGCCTTCCTGGTCCTGCTCGGGCTGATCGTGGCGCTGCCGTATGTCGGCATCTACCCGGTCTTCATGATGAAGGTGCTGTGCTTCGCGCTGTTCGCCTGCGCCTTCAACCTGCTGATCGGCTATGTCGGGTTGATGAGCTTCGGCCATGCCGCCTTCTTCGGCATGGGCAGCTACGTCACCGCCTGGACGGCGAAGAACTGGGGCCTCACCCCGGAGATCGCGATCCTGCTCGGCGGCGTGACCGGGGCGGCGCTGGGCGTGGTATTCGGCTGGCTCGCCATCCGCCGCCAGGGCATCTACTTCGCCATGATCACCTTGGCGCTGGCCCAGATGGTCTACTTCTTCTGCCTGCAGGCGCCGTTCACCGGCGGTGAAGACGGTATCCAGCAGGTGCCGCGCGGCAACCTGTTCGGCCTGTTCTCGCTGCGGTCGGACATGACGATGTATTGGCTCGTCGCGTCCATCTTCGTGATCTTCTTCCTCGTCATCCACCGCACCGTGCACTCGCCGTTCGGCCAGGTGCTCAAGGCGATCCGCGAGAACGAGCCGCGTGCGACCTCGCTCGGCTACCGCACCGACGACTACAAGCTGATCGCCTTCGTGCTGAGCTGCTTCATCGCCGGCATCGCCGGGGGCACCAAGTCGCTGGTGTTCGGCATCGCGACGTTGACGGACGTGAACTACGGCATGTCCGGCGAGGTCGTGCTGATGACGCTGCTCGGCGGCCTCGGCACCATCTTCGGCCCGGTCGCGGGGGCCGCGGTGATCGTCGGTCTGGAGAACTACCTGGCCCAATTCGGCGCCTGGGTGACGGTGACCCAGGGCGCCATCTTCGTCGTCTGCGTGCTCGCCTTCCGCCGCGGCATCATCGGCGAGATCGCCGCAATGTTCAGAACCTCGCTGTAGCGTCCACCACCTCTCCAAGCGCCCGTCACCCCCGGACTTGATCCGGGGGTCCACGGTGCCACAAGCCTGCGCTCGACGGCCTGGATCCCCGGGACAAGCCCGGGGATGACGAGGTGTAAAGGTGGCTTGCCCCAGCACAGGCTGCTATGCTGCGCCGCAGCATGCTCCGCGTCTTCGGGAAGTTCCAACCGCAATCCCTCTTCCATCCGCGCAGCATCGCGCTGCTGGGGGGTGAGACGCCGCCCGGGCGGCAGGTGTTCGACAATTTGCAAGCCGCCGGGTTCGCCGGCCGGGTGGATCGGCTGGACGAACCCGGTGCGCTCGCCTCGCTCCCGTCCCCACCGGACCTCGTCGTCATCACCGGCGGCGAACTCGCCCCGGCGCTGGCCGCCGCCGCGCAATGCCGGGTGGACGCGGCGATCGCCATCGGGCCGGGTGAGCCCGGTCCCACCGCGCCGCCCTTCCTCGGACCCAGCGCGTTCGGCGTCATCGTCCCGGCCTCCGGGCTGAACGTCTCGCTCGGCCATCTCCCCGCCGCCCGCGGCTCGCTCGCGCTCATCTCCCCCTCGACGGCGCTCTGCCGCAGCGTGCTCGACTGGGCCGAGCCGAACGGCGTCGGCTTCAGCCACGTCGTCGGCCTCGGGCTCGAACGCGGCCTCGACGCCGCCGCCATCCTCGACGTCCTCGCCCGCGAACCCGGCGTCGGGGCCATCCTGCTCGACATCCGGACCGTGCCGGACCCGCGCGCCCTCCTCTCCGCCGCCCGCGCCGCGGCGCGGCTACGCCCGGTCGTCGCCCTGCAGGCCGGCGCCCGGCAGCAGGACCCCACCGGCCGCGGCGGCAAGGTGCTCGAGGCCGCGTTGCGCCGCTCCGGCGTGCTGCACGTGACGACGATGGCCGAGCTGCTCGCCGCGGCCGAGATCCTGACCCACGCGCGGCAGCCGCGGAACGACCGGCTGATGATCGTCACCAACGCGATCGGACCCGGCCAACTCGCCGCCGACCACGCCATCCGCTGCGGCCTCACCCTCGCCGAGCCCGACCCGGCCGCCGCCGCCCTGCTGCAACTCCACCTCCCGCTGCAGCCGCCTGATCGCGGCATCGTCTGGACCGGGGACGAGGAGCCCACCCGCGCGGCTGAAGCCGTGGCGATGCTCTCCGCGCTGCCCGAAATCGGCGGCATCGTGGTCATCCTGGCGCCCACCGGCGCGGCCGACGCCGCCGGCGTTGCCGCGCTCGCCGCCTGCCAACCCGGCGTGCGCCTCCCGCTCATCGCCTGCGTGCTCGGCGAGACCACCGGCGCCGCGCACCGCCGCCGGCTGTCGGAGGCCGGGTTGCCGGTGTTCGCCTCGCCCGAGCAGGCCGTGCGCGCCTTCCACCAACTCGTCCTGCAGCGCCGCGCCAAGGAAGCCGCCCGCGAGCTGCCCTCCAGCCGCGTGCTGGAGGTCGCCCCCAGGCTGGAGGCGGTGCGCGGCATCTTCGCGCGCGTGCGCTCGGAGCGCCGCGACGCGCTGTTCCAGGACGAAGCGCTCGACGTCCTCGCCGCCTACGGGATCCCGGTCATCCCCTACCGCCCGGTCGAGAGCGCGGAGGAAGCGTCCAACGCCGCCGGGCTGCTTGGCTTTCCGGTCACCGTGAAGCAGCGCCGGCTCGATCCGGACGCGCCCGGCAGCCTGGTGCTCGATCTGCAGGACCGCGGCGCCGCGGCCGTCGCGGCGGCCCGGCTCGGCGGCTCGCTCATCGTCCAGCGCCAGGCCGGCCGCGCCCAGCGCCTGCGCGCCATCGTCGCCGACGACGCTCTGTTCGGCCCGGCGATCGGCTTCGGTCCCGGCGGGCGGGACCGGGCGGACGACATCGTGTTCGACCTCCCGCCGCTCAACCTCGCGCTGGCCGGCTCGGTGATCGACCGCTCCCCCGCGACGGCGCTGCTCGGCTCCGGCATCGGGCACGGCCCGGCCAACCGCGAGGCCATCGCCGACACGCTGGTCCGCCTCAGCCAGATCGTCGTCAACTTCCCCGAGATCGAGGCCATCACCATCGACCCGCTCTTCGCCGACGAGGCCGGAGCCGCCGCGGCCGAGGCGTTCATCCGGCTGCGCCCGCCGGGCTCGTTCGGCAAGCCGGCCATCGCGCCATACCCGTCCGAATGGGTCGAAAGCTGGACCGGCAAGGGCGAGACGCTGGAAATCCGGCCGATCCGCCCCGAAGACGCCGAGGCGCACGCCGCCCTGGTCGGCCGCCTCACGCCCGAGGACATCCGCTACCGCTTCTTCTCCCAACTCCGCCAGCTCTCGCGCGAGCAGATCGCCCGCATGACCCAGATCGACTACGACCGCGAGATCGCCATCGTGGCCGTGCGCGGCACCGTGACGTTCGGCGTCGCACGCCTCGTGCAGCAACCCGGTGGCGAGGCGGAATTCGCCGTCGTGGTCGATCCCGCCATGAAGGGCACCGGCCTGGGTCGGCACCTCATGGAGCGGATCATCGACTGGGGCCGCAGCAAGGGACTGACGGCGATCACCGGCCAGATCCTCAGCGACAATGCCCGGATGCTGGCCTTCATCCGCCGCCTCGGCTTCGAGCTCAAGCGCGATCCCCGCGAACCCGATGTGGTCGAAGCGCGCCTAGCCCTATAGTCTGGGCCAATGCCGACAGAGCACGACAGCGGGAAACAGCTGCGTACGCGGGCGATCCTCTGCGTCCTGGGGTCGTCGGCCTCGTTCGCTGTCGCCGCCGCGTTGGTCAAGGCGGTGTCGCCCGCCATCCCCATCATCGAGATCATGTTGTTCCGCAGCCTGTTCGCCCTGGTGGCGCTGCTCCCGTTCATCCGCGGCGCCGGCGGCCTGAATGCGCTGCGCACGCGGCACCCGGTGGGCCACATCCTGCGCACGATCGCCGGGTTCGCCGGGATGGTCGGGTCGTTCTACGGCTACGCCCATCTGCCGCTGGCCATGGTCACGGCGCTCGGGTTCGCGATGCCGGTGTTCCTCAGCATCCTGTCGGTGCCGCTGCTCGGGGAGCGGGTGAATGCGGGCCGCGTCGCCTCCGTGGCGGCCGGGCTGGTGGGCGTGTTGATCGTGCTGCGGCCGTGGCGGGCGGAGGGCGTCATCGAGTTTGGCCCGGCGCTCGTCGTCGTCGGCGGCGTCGTCGCTTGGGCCGCCGCCATGGTCAGCATTCGCCGCATGGGGCAGGCCGGCGAACGCAACATCACCATCGTGCTCTGGTTCGCGATCGCGACCACGCTGGTCTCCGCCGTCGCCACCATCCCAGTCTGGATCACGCCGTCGCCCATGATGTGGCTGGCGCTGATCGGCGTCGGAGTGATCTCCGGCGCGGCGCAACTGCTCATGACCGAGGGCTACCGCAGCGGCGAGGCGACCATGCTGGCGCCGTTCGAATACGGCGCGATCATCTACACGGTGCTGCTGGGCTGGCTGATCTGGGACGAGGTGCCCGGCCTCTGGGAGGCGACCGGAATCTCGTTCCTGATCGCCGCCGGGCTGCTCACCTGGTGGCGGGAGAGTGTGCGTCGATCGCCGCCAGCATCGCTCCCGTCAGCGCCTGCAACTCCGCTGCAGCTTGCGTCCGTGGCGCCGCTTCCGTCACGCCCAGTCCCATCGCGAAAGCCTGGCTGAACGCGGCCCGGTTGCCGAGCGCCATGGGCAGCACGAGCAGCCCGCGCTCCTGCAACGTCGCCTCCATCACCGCCCGCTGCCGCCCCGCCGACGGCACCCGGTTGAGCACGATGCAGACCGGCCGCTTCTCGTCGTGCGCGATCTTCAGCGTGCCTTCCGCGGCCCACAGATCCGGCGCGCTCGGCTGCATCGGCACCACGACGAGGTCCGCCGCGCGGATCGCCCGCCGCGCGTCGTTGTCGATCACCGGCGGCGTGTCGATCAGCACGAACGCATGCTCGCGCCGCAGCCGGTCCAGCTCAGCCGCCAGCCGCCAGCCGGACACGTCCGAGAGCGTGACGCGCGTGGGGGAGGGGACGTGGCCGCTGCGGAGGCGGTGCCATTGGACCAGACTATGTTGCGGATCGATGTCCAGAACGGCGACCGTCTTGCCGGTGGCGAGCCAGGCGGCCAAGTTGGCGGCCAGCATGGTCTTCCCCGAACCGCCCTTCTGCTGCGCCACCGTGATGACCACGGCCATCGCTCGACTCCGCCTCTGATGTCCCGCCTGCATAAGGGCTTACTGCACCGCAGCATAGAAACCCTATTGAGCCCGGCCGAAATGGCCCGGGCCGACGCGGCCTCGACCGTTCCGGTCGGCATCCTGATGCAAGCCGCCGGCCGCGCCCTCGCCCGCGCCGCACGCCGGTTCGGCCCTTGCCGTACGCTGGTGCTGTGCGGGCCCGGCAATAATGGCGGCGACGGCCGGGTCGCCGCCCGCTTCCTGGCGGCGCAGGGCTGGGCCGTCGCGGTCGCCCATCTGCGACCCGGCGCGCCCATCCCCGGCACTGTCGCGGTCGAGTTCAGCGCCGCCGAAGCGGCGCGCGCCGATCTCGTGATCGACGCCGTGTTCGGCGCCGGCTTCCGCGGCAGCCTGCCCGATGCCGTCGCCGACGTGCTCGCTTCAGCCCGGCGCGTCCTGGCCGTCGACGTGCCGAGCGGGCTGGACGGCGGCACCGGGCAACCACGCGGCCGGGTCCGCGCCGCCGATCTCAGCGTGACGTTCGCCTGCCTCAAGCCGGGCCATTTGCTCTCCCCGGGCCGCGCCCTCTGCGGCGAAGTCGTGCTGGCCGATATCGGCCTGCCGCAAGCCGCCCTCGACGCGGTCGGCTGCCGCACGTGGCGCAATGCTCCGGCCCTGTTCCCGCTCCGCGCCCCCGGCGCCGACGACCATAAATACACTCGCGGCCACGTCACCATTCTCGGCGGCGCCCAGATGGTCGGCGCCGCACGACTGGCGGCCGCGGCTGCGCGGCGGGGTGGCGCCGGGCTGGTCACCATCGCGGCCGCGTCCGGCAGCGACATCTACCGCACCGGGGAGCCCGGCGTGATCGTCAGCGACGCCGACCTCGCCGCGCTGCTGGAGGACGCCAGGCGCCAGGTCTGGGTCTGCGGCCCCGGCCTCGGCCAGGAGCGCGCCCGCGACGCCGTGCCGCTCCTGCTGCGAGCCGGGCGCCAGGTCGTCGCCGACGCCGACGCGCTCGGCGCCTTCGCGGGCACCCCCGAGGCCCTGAGCGGCTGTGCGGTCCTGACCCCGCATGCCGGTGAGTTCGCCGGCCTGTTCGGCCCCATGGGCGACGACAAACTCGCCGCCACCCGCGCCGCCGCCGCTCGCATCGGCGCCGTCGTCCTGCTCAAGGGTGCCGACACGGTCATCGCGGCGCCGGATGGGCGGGCGGCGATCAACGACAACGCACCGCCCTGGCTGGCCACGGCCGGCTCCGGCGACGTGCTGGCCGGGCTCGTCGGCGCGCTGCTGGCGCAGGGGCTGCCGGCCTGGGAGGCGGCCTGTGCCGGCGTGTGGCTGCACGGGCGGGCCGGCACCTTGGCCGGCTCGGGCCTCATCGCCGAAGATTTGCCACCACATTTGCCGCAAACCATCGTTGATGCCCTGCACGAGCGGACATCCCCATTGTATAGACTGCCCTGACCTCGGAGCTTTCCATGAGCGAGACCGCCGCCGCCCCGATCGGCCTCTTCGACCGCGCCATGCGCCGCATCGCGACGGTATGGCGGGACATGGCGTCGACCGTGCCGGACGACGACCAGAGCATCATCGCCCAGATGCGCGCCTGCCTGCACGCCCGCGGGGGCGAGGTCAGTGCCCGCAACCGCGCCGCCAAGCTGGCGCAGACCTATCTCGGCCTCGACGACAAGGGCCGCCGCGCCTTCCTGCAGGACCTCGCCAGCTTCGACAACGACCCGGCCGCCATCGCCCAGGCCTACGACACGTTGCTCGCCGCCCCCGACGATGGCGAGCGCGCCAAGGCCACCGTCGCCCTCCGCCGCGCGCTCGAACCGCCGCGCGCCAAGCTGCTGACCCAGTTCACCACCATCCCGGACGGGATGAAGTTCCTCGTCGACCTGCGCGCCACGCTGCAGGACCTGACCGGCGACGATCCGCACCTCGCCGGGCTCGAGAGCGACCTGCGCTCGCTGCTCAACAATTGGTTCGACGTCGGCTTCCTCGAACTGCAGCGGATCGACTGGAACAGCCCGGCCGTCCTGCTCGAACGCCTCGTCGGCTACGAGGCGGTACACGAGATCCGCTCCTGGAGCGACCTCAAGAACCGGCTCGACAGCGACCGCCGCTGCTACGCGCTGTTCCATCCGCGCATGCCGAACGAGCCGCTGATCTTCGTCGAGGTCGCGCTGGTGCACGGGCTGGCCGGCAGCGTGCAGATGCTGCTCGACAAGAAGGCGCCGCTGCTCGACCCGAAACAGGCCGATACCGCCATCTTCTACTCCATCAGCAACTGCCAGCGCGGCCTCAACGGGATCAGCTTCGGCAACTTCCTCATCAAGCGCGTGGTCGAGCTGCTCGGCAGCGAGTTCCGCAACCTCAAGCAATTCGCGACGCTGTCGCCGATCCCCGGCTTCCGCCGCTGGCTGGACGCCAAGCTCGCGGCCGACGAACCCAACCTGCTCAGCGAGGAGGAAGCGTCGTCGCTGCGCACGGCGGCGCCGACCGACGGTCCGGCGCCGCAGAGCGGGGCCGCGGCGCTGAAGGAGATCATCAGCCGGCGCGGCTGGTTCCGCGACGCCGCCATGCTCCGCGCCGCCGAGCCGGTGCTGATCCGCCTCGCCGCGCGCTATCTGCTGAACGAAGGCCGCGGCAAGCGCGCGCTCGACCCGGTGGCGCATTTCCATCTGTCCAACGGCGCCCGCGTCGAGCGGCTGATGGCGCTGGCCGACACGTCCGAGAAAGGCGCCAAGGCGAGCGCCACGCTGATGGTCAACTATCTCTACGACCCCGCCAAGATCGAGGACTATCACGAGGACTACGCCGGCGCCGGCCGCCGCAACGCCAGCACCGCCGTGCGGCGGCTCGCCCGGGGCTGGTCATGAATGCCACGCCGGAGTTAGGCGCGTGAACGCGCCGGGTCCGATCCTGAAACTGCCGCCGGACGAGTTGTCCGGCCTCAAGCAGGTCGAGCGCAAGCTGCTCTGGCTGTCGTCATGGATGATCCACAACGCCAACCACGTCCGCCCCAACCGCGACGGGCTGAAGGTCGGCGGCCACCAGGCGAGCTGCGCCAGCATCATCAGTGTCATGACGGCGCTGTATTTCTCGATCCTCAAGCCGCAGGACCGGGTCGCGGTCAAGCCGCATGCGGGGCCGGTGTTCCACGCCATCAACCTGCTGTTCGGGCGGCAGACGCCGGAGAAGATGGCCGGGCTGCGGCAGATGGGCGGCGTGCAGAGCTATCCGAGCCGGACCAAGGACGGGCCCGAGGTCGATTTCTCCACCGGCTCCGTCGGCCTCGGCGTCGCGCTGACCAGCTTCACCGCGCTGATGGCCGACTACGTGCGGCTGCACGGGCTGGATGCCGGGCTGCCGCCGGGCCGCCAGATCGCGCTATGCGGCGATGCCGAGCTGGACGAGGGCAACATCTACGAGGCCCTGCTCGAGGGCTGGAAGCACGACGTCCGCAACGTCTGGTGGGTGATCGACTACAACCGCCAGAGCCTCGACAGCGTCGTACCGGACCGTCTGTTCGGCCGCATCGAGGGCCTGTTCCGCGACATGGGCTGGAACGTCGTCACGCTGAAATACGGCCGCAAGCTGCAGGCCGCGTTCGAGCGCGAGGGCGGCGAGGCGCTGCGCCGTTGGATCGACGACTGCCCGAACAGCCTGTATTCCGCGCTGACCTTCCAGGGCGGCACCGCCTGGCGCAACGCCCTGCTGAGCGATCTCGGCCGCGATGGCGCGGTGCGGTCCATCCTCGACCCGCTGACCGACGACGAGTTGGCCGCGCTGATGACCAATCTCGGCGGCCACGACGTCGACTACCTGATCGAATGCTTCCGCCAGGCCGACGTGGACGGTGACCAGCCGACCTGCTTCATCGCCTACACCATCAAGGGCATGGGCCTGCCCTTCGCCGGCCACAAGGACAACCACTCGGGCATGATGACCCGGGACCAGATGGACAGCTTCCGCGAGTTGATGCGGATCCGCCCCGGGCATGAATGGGACCTGGCCGAGGGGCTCGACCTGCCGGCCGAGGCGTTCCAGGCGGTGATCGACCGCGCGCCCTTCGCCCAGCCCCTGACCCCGACCGGGCGCAAGCTCGACGCGGCGATCATCCCGGTGCCGGACAAGCTGCCGGGGCCGAAATCGGCCGGGCGCAAATACAGCACGCAGCAGGGTTTCGGCGACATCCTGGCCGAGATCGGCCGCGGCGAGGGGATGTGCGCCGAGCTGGCCAAGCACATCGTCACCACCAGCCCGGACGTGACGGTCTCGACCAATCTCGGCCCCTGGGTGAACCGCCGCGGCGTGTTCGACCGGCACACCCGCAACGACGTGTTCCGCGACGCCAAGCTCGCCAGCGCCCAGCGCTGGGGCATGTCGCCGACCGGGCAGCACATCGAGTTGGGCATCGCCGAGCAGAACCTGTTCCTGCTGCTCGGCGCGGCCGGGCTGCAGCATCATCTCACCGGCGCGCGGGTGCTCCCGATCGGCACCGTCTACGACCCGTTCGTCAACCGCGGCCTCGATGCCCTGATCTACGGCTGCTACCAGGATGCGCGCTTCCTGCTGGTCTCGACGCCGAGCGGCCTGAGCCTGGCGCCGGAAGGCGGCCAGCATCAAAGCCTCAACACGCCGCTGATCGGTATGGCCGCCGACCGCCTCGCCAGCTACGAGCCCGCCTATGTCGACGAGCTGGCGATCCTGTTGCGCCACGGTCTGCACCACATGCAGCTTCCGGATGGCTCCGCCGTATGGCTCCGCCTCTCGACCCGGCAATTGCAGCAGCCCGAGCGCACGCTCGACCCGGCCGCCATCATCGCCGGCGCCCATTGGGTGGTCCCGCCGGCCGCAGGCGCGGCGATCGCGATCGCCTATCAGGGCCCGGTCGCGCCGGAAGCCGAGGCCGCCTTCGCCGAGTTGCGCGAGGAGGTTCCGGAGGCCGGGCTGCTGGCGATCACCAGCCCCGACCGTCTCCACGCCGGCTGGCTCGAGGCGACCCGCCGGCGCCGTGGCGCCGCGCACTCGGTCTCGCACATCGAGCACATCCTGGCCCCGCTGGCGCCGGGCGCGGCGCTGGTGACCATCCTCGACGGCCACCCCGCCGCCCATTCCTGGCTCGGCGCCGTCCGCGGCCAACGCATCATCCCGCTCGGCCCCGACCGCTTCGGCCAGAGCGGCGACTTGCCCGACCTCTACCGGGAATATGGGATGGACGTGGAGACGATCTTGGATGCGTGCGCGCAGGCGCTGCTGGCTTAGTCAGCCGCCCATCCGGCTGAACACCATGGCGTCGCGGTTTTGCTGCATCAGCGACGTGATGGTCGGGACTTGCTCGAAGCCGAGGCCGGTCGGAAGTGCTTCGGAGTCTTCGCCTCGGGTTATGCCGGCATAGCTCGACCCTCCGACTTTCTCCCACTTGCCGGCGGGCTTGCGGACCTCGAGGTTGGCCACGGTCGCCTTGAGCACGATGCGGACGATCGGGTCTTTCGGCGCGCCGGGCTTGGTCAGACTGGGATGACCGGCGATCAGGCGCCAGCCGTTGGCCAGCGCCCAAGACGTGAGGTCCTCCTTCGTCATCTGCGGATCGTTCAGGCGGAGCGCTTGGCTTTGGCTTCCTGCTCGGAGCGCGCGCGCCATAGCGCCATGTCGGCCTCCTTGCTGAAGGCGACGCGGACCCCTTTGCCGCCTTGTCCAACGCGGATCTTGCCGCCGTTAGCGGCCTTGTGATCGGCGAGCCACGAGAGGAGCTCGGGTGATTCGGGGGTTTTGCCTTCGAATTCGAGCACCCCGACAATCTCTTCGACTTTGCGGCGCTTAACCATCGTGCATGCTTTCAGAAATCGGCCGGGCTGACCCGGCTAAGTAGAGTTGCTCACAAGATGAGGCTTCGACCGCGTTTGTGGAAGGGGTACTCTCGGCGGGTCAGGGCGCCGGCTTGGGCGGGGCGGCGCTGATCGCCTGATTGAGCGCGCGGACGCCGGCCGCTGGTCCGTCGGCATGGGCCCAAACGGCGCCGACGACCGCGAGGAAGTCGGCCCCGGCGGTCACCAACTTCGCGCAGTTGGCCGCGGTGATGCCGCCGATCGCGACACAGGGCAACTCCATCAAGTCCGACCACCAGGCGATGATGTCGGGGTCGGCAATCGTGGGAGCGTCTTTGGTCGTGGTGGGGAAGAACGCGCCGAACGCCACGTAGTCCGCGCCGTCGTCTCCGGCCTGCATGGCGAGATCACGGCTGTCATGACAGGTGACGCCGAGCGTGAGGTCGCCGAGTAGCTTGCGGGCCTCCGCGGCGGGCGTGTCGGTCTGGCCCACATGCGCGCCGTCGCAGCCAGTGGCCGCGGCGAGATCCGGACGATCGTTGAGGAGAAAAGCGACGTTGCGGGACTGAGCGACCGGGCGGAGCGCATCGATGGTGCGGCGCCAGTGATCGTCGGCAGCGTCCTTCAGGCGGAGCTGCAGGGCGGCGACGTCGCCGGCGTCGAGGGCGGCGGCGAGCGTGTCGGCGAAGTCCGGACCGGCGGTGGTGGGCGTGATGAGATACAGGCGAGTGGTCATGTTGAAATGGCTTTGTTTTTGTTTCGGGGGAACGGCTGGGGCGACGCCGCGTCTCACGCAAGGCCGCTTAGCCGACCTTGAGCCAAGCATCAATGCGGCGGGGGGACGCCGGGTCGGCCAGATCGAGGCAGTCCGGGCGGCGCTGCAGCAAGCGCGCTCCGGCCATGGCGGCTCGCTCGGCAACGTTGGTCCAGGCGGGACAAGGGAGAAGGATGATCCGGGAGCAACCGAGCGCGAGTGCTTCCAGGGCACGACCCGGTGCATCGGCGCAGTCCAGCAGATCGGGTTGGTCCGTGGCGCAGGCAGCGATGAGGGCACGCCACCAGGCAGGGCCGGCGAAAACCGCTGCGGCGGGGCTGGAAAGCAGCGTGACCGCGCGGCCCGGCGCGAGCGCCAGACGAGCGTGCTCGATGGAATGGATGGTGATCGCCGGCGGATCGCGCAGACGCGGCACGAGTGGGCCGGGCGGGGGGTTGGACGGCGACATGCTTGACGTTCAAGCGTCTGCACGCTTTGTGTTCAAGTTGGA
>CAZZVQ010000106.1:0-17617 GCA_964657565.1 uncultured Acetobacteraceae bacterium | reverse complement strand
CGTCACCCCCGGGCTTGACCCGGGGGC
This sequence comes from uncultured Acetobacteraceae bacterium, assembly GCA_964657565.1. GTDB lineage: Bacteria > Pseudomonadota > Alphaproteobacteria > Acetobacterales > Acetobacteraceae > JAVVHH01. The sequence continues at coordinate 17,590 of CAZZVQ010000106.1, read as the reverse complement.
CCAGGCCAAGCAGGGCGGTCCGTCGGCACCGTGGAATCGTCACTTCCCCGCGGAAGCGTCCTCGAGACTGGCGTCGATGAAGTCAGGCGTCAGGGCCGCACAGATCTGATCCCGGTTCTGGCCGATCTGGGTGCCGACGACCTTCATCGCCTCGGTGAACTGCGCCTCGGTCAACTCCTTCTGCGCCTCGGCCGATTGCTGCAGGCCGGTATTCAAGCGGCCTTCCTGATCCGGCGTCAGGCTCACCTTGCACGACTGCGTCATCACCGCGAGCGTGCCGTAGGCCAGCAACTTCTTGGTGTCGATCGATAGTTCAGGATCGGCGGCACGGACTTGCGACGTCATCAAAGCGGTGATCGTCATGGCAACGAGAAGCGTCTTCACCTTAACTGTCCTAACAGAGTGAGGCTTGACGCTATCACGAGTTCGTAAGGTGTTCGTTAACTCTGTCCGGTAATTTACCGTCAGGATCCGCTCAATCTTCTCCCGGCGTTCGCCGCAACTGCTTGATCTCGCCCCGTTGCACCTTCCCCTCGACCCGGCGCCGCGCCGAACCCAAGGTCGGCCGCGTCTTCACCCGCCGCACCGGACGATCCGCCGCCGCGCGCAAGAACTCGACGATGCGCTCGACCGCGTCCTCCCGGTTGCGGTCCTGCGAGCGGAACCGCGCCGCCGTGATCACCAGCACCCCCGCTGCCGTCACGCGCCGGCCCCCCATCGCCTCCGCCCGCGCCCGCAACCACGCCGGCAGCGACCGGCTGCCCCGCAGGTCCAGCCGCACCTGCACCGCCGTCGACACCTTGTTGACGTTCTGCCCGCCCGGCCCCGAGGACCGGATGAAGCTTTCCTCGATCTCCCCCGGGTCGAACGAAATTGTGGGCGTGATCGCGATAGACATTCCGGTTACAATCCGATTTCCGATAGGGCCGTCGAGGAGGATGACATGGCGCCAGTGACCGTAGGTCTGATGAACCAAAGTTCCGCAATCGCCAACGAGGAGATCGCCCGTGTCGCCGCCGCGCTCGACATCCAGGTCAAGCGCGACCTCTTCCCACTTTGGAACGTCACCGCCGACATCATCACCATTCCCGCCGACCGGCCCGTGCCGCGCGGCGTCTCCCCCATCATCGTCGTCGACGAGACCCCGGAGAATTTCGCCGGCCAGCACCGCATCACGCAGAACATCCCCTGGGCGATCGTCTCGACCAAGCGCGATTGGGCCCTGGCCGCCAGCCATGAATGCATCGAGCTCCTCATCGACCCGACCGGCATGGCCATGCGCAGCAGCCTCGGCCTGGCCATCGTCGACGGCGTCCTGCAAGACCTGGAGGAGCGCTTCGACTATGTCGTCGAGGCTTGCGACCCCATCGAGGATGCCGACCACGCCTACCGCATCGACGGCATCGCCGTCAGCGACTTCTACACCCCGCACTATTTCGACGACGTCGTCACCCCCGGCACGCGCTACAGCTTCAACGGCGCCCTCCGCCGCCCCCGCGAAGTGGGCCGCAACGGCTATCTGAGCTGGCGCGACAAGACCACCGGCCGCTATCGCCAGCTCCGCAATTTCGGCGCCTACGACATCGTCGACCTCCCCGACGCCAACGACGTCGTCAACGCCCGCATGTTCATCGACCACCACACCCCCACCCCGCGCACGCACCCCGAATTGTTCGCTCATGCAGCCATTCCCGCGCTGTAGCGTTGTGCCCTGGAGGTAGCGCGAGGAGAGTTACATGCTCTTGCTGGTTGTCATCATCCTGCTCGTCCTCCTGCTGGGCGGGGGCGGCTACGGATATCGGTCCGGGTATTACGGCGGCGGCGCGTTCGGCGGCGGCGTCGGACTGATCGTCGTCATCGTCATCCTGGTCATCCTGTTCGGCGGCTACCGCTAACCGCCGCCCCAACCCCTCTTCCGCCCCTGGAGAGGGTCGAGCTTGACGGCATCAGTCGCGGGCCCCATGGCCCCCGGCGATGTCGCTCGTCTCTCAGTGCCTGGCCGGCCTGGCCCTCGCCTCGCCGCTCTTCCTGCTCGCCGCCGGCCTGACTCTCACCTTCGGCGTCAACCGCACCATCGACGTCAGCCACGGCGCTCTCGCCATGCTCGGCGCGTACGTCGCCTGGAGCATCCTCACCCGCCTCCCCCAAGACCCGGCCTCCCTCATCCTCGGCACGCTCGCCACCGCGTGCGTCATCGCCTTCCTCGGCGCCGCCCTCGAAATCCTGCTTCTCCGTCGCCTCGGCCCCTCCCTCCGGCTCGTCGCCACCCTGGGCGTTCTCCTCATCGTCCAGGACGCCGTTCCTCTCATCTGGGGTCCTGGCAACCTTGCCATCCCACGACCGATCGACGAGCCCACCCTCCTCGCCATCGGCCCCCTCGCTCTCGCCGCCCTCCTCTTGCTGCTGCACCGCACGCGCTGGGGCAGCTTGATCCGCAAGCCCGACGGCGATCCGCGTTGGCGCTCCGCCAGCGTCGCCAGCCTTGCCGCCGGCCTGGCTGGCCTGGCCGGCGCCCTCACGCTGGAAAGCGGCGCCGCCACCGCGGGCCTCGACCTCGTCCTCCTTACCGACGCGATCGTGGTTGCCCTGATCGGCGGCCTGGGCAGCGTCACCGGCGCATACCTCGCCGCCCTGCTGATCGGTCTGCTCCATAGCTTCGGCGCCGCGTTTCTCCCGCCGATCAGCCCCGTGCTCGCCGCGGCGGTGATGGCCGCGATCCTCCTCGTCCGCCCCGACGGCCTCTTCGGCCGTCCGCACACCGAGCTGCGCGCCGCACCGACCCTCATCCGCCCGACCCCGCTCAGCGTCCGACTGCTCTTCGCGGCCGCCCTGCTCGCCGCCATCGCCGCCCCCGTCCTCGCCGGTCCCGACATCCTCTCCGTCCTCATCGACGCCTTCATCGCCATCCTGTTTGCCGCCAGCCTGCATGTCGTCATGGGACCCGGCGGCATGCCCAGTCTCGGCCATGCCGCGTTCTTCGGCATCGGCGCCTACGCCACCGCCGCCCTCGCCCGCGACACCATCCCCGACCTGAGCCTCGCCCTCCTCGCCGCCCCCCTGGCCGCCGGCACGGCCGCGCTCCTCGTCGGCGCCCTCGTGATCCGCCGCTCCGGCCTGTATATCGCCCTGCTGACGCTCGTCTTCGCGCAGACCCTGTGGACCCTCGCGGTGGAGATCGGCGCCTATCAGATGATCCGACCCGCCACGGGGCCGCTCTATGGGCTCGCCCTCGTCCTCTGCATCGGCACGACCCTCCTGCTCCGCCGCGCCTTGTATTCCCCCTTCGGCTACGCACTCCGCGCCATCCGCGACGACCCGGTCCGTGCCGCTGCCATCGGCCTGCCCACCTATCTGGTCCGCCTGTCGGGGTTCACGCTGGCCGGCGCCGCGGCCGGGCTGGCCGGCGGCCTGGCCGCGCTCAGCCGAGGCGGCGCCTCCCCCGCCGATCTCTCCCTCGCCACATCCGCCGAGGCCGTGCTGATGGTCCTGCTCGGCGGCCTGCAGACCATGTCGGGGCCCATCGTCGGCGCCCTCGCCACCACCGCCTTCCGCGACACCGTGCTGCAGGCCACCACCGCTTGGCGCCTGTTGCTCGGCCTCGCCCTGATCGCCACCGCGCTGCTGGTCCCGCAGGGTCTCGCGGGCGCTTCGCTTCGCGCCTGGCGCCGCGCCGCATGACGCTCCTGCTGGTCGATCGCCTCCGCAAGTCGTTCGGCACGATCCTCGCCGTCGATGATGTGAGCTTCCAGCTCGCCCCCGGCGAGATGCTGGCCCTCATCGGCCCCACCGGCGCCGGCAAGACCACGGTGTTGGACCTGATCGGCGGTCAGCTCCGCCCCGATGGCGGCCGCATCCGCCTCGGCGACGACGACATCACCCGCGCCGGGTCGCGCGCCATCAGCCGCCTCGGCGTCGGCCGCAGCTTTCAGTGCACGGCGACGTTCCCGTCCATGACGGTCCGCGAGAACGTCCAAACCGCCATCCTGGCCGCCCGCGACGCGATCTCCCGGTGCTGGCACCCGGCACGGCGGGACCATCGCAGCCGCGCCGACCTTCTGCTGCAGCGCGTCGGCCTCCTCGACCATGCCGAGCTCGGCGCCGGCTTGCTCGATCCTGGCGAGCTCCGGCGCCTGGACCTCGCTTTGGCGCTGGCCCACCGCCCCCGCCTGCTCCTGCTGGACGAACCCATCGCCGGCATGGCCCCCGGCGAAGGAGCCACGCTGATGGGCTTGATCCGCAGCCTGGCGGAGATCGACGGGATGGCCGTGCTCGTCACGGAACCCGACGCGGACGCGGTGTTCGCCGGTGCCGACCGCGTTCTTGTCATGGACCGCGGCACCCTCAACCTCCGCCCGGGCCACTCGGAGTCCGACCCCGAGTAGCCCGGTGGTGGCGAGATCAGGCGGCGCGGCGGCGGCGGAACGCCGCGATGCCGAATAGGCCGGCTCCCATCAGCGCGAGCGATGCCGGCTCCGGTACGCTGGTGCTCGTCGCCGTCAGGCTGACATTGTCGAGCAGCAGGGTCGGGGGCTCACCGCTCGGCGAGCCGATCGCCAGGAACGAGAGCAGTTCGGTGGCGCTCGTCGCCGTGAAGCTCATCGTGGCCGTCCGCCAGGCCGAGAAGCCGTGCGACGGCGTGGTGATCGTGGCGGTCGTCTTGGTGTCGCCGCCGAGGGTGACTTGCCACGCATCGGTGGTGTCGCCGCTGTAGCCGTAGAACTGCGTCGCGCCCCAGTCGAAGCTGAGCTGATAGGTGGTGCCGACGCTCAGGCCCGAGATCATCTGCGAGATGGCGCCGCGGAAGTTCGGATCGCCATCGGCGGCGATGTAGTTGCCGCCGGTGGGGCTGGACGCTGTCAGGCCGTTATTGCTGTAGTTGGCAGCACTGCCGGCGGCCGGGCCCCAGAAATAGTCGCGGTTCCCACCGAGCGAGGAGAAGCCGCTGGTATCGCCGGTGCCGGCCTGGATCAGGAAGTTGTAGCCGTATCCCGTATAGCCTTTCGTCGCCGCGTTGCTCCAGCCGGCGATCTGGGTGGTGAATTGCTGCGAGGACGTCAGCGTCGTCGTCTCGAAGCCTCCGTTGGTGACGAGGTTGACGGGAATCGGGGCGGCGAATGCAGCCGACGGAGCGGCGAGGGCGAGCAGGCAGGCGAGGGTGCGGGGCGAGAACGACATGTCGATATCCATTGGGTTAGTGCAGGCCATCGTTATACAATCGTTAATCCCGTCCATGCAACCTAAAGTTGCTCTATTGCGAAAATTTCTTCTTTTCTAGATTTTGCTGCCTTCAGCCGGATCCTGAGAGCGTGGGAAAATAATAAATGCTACAAAAAGAACGAGCTATGGTGTCTTTTTAAGACAAAGCAGAACGCGCTTGACGGCGGCCGTGGAGCAGAACAAAGTAAGAACTGCGCCATGCACCCCATTTGCCCCACCTCCGGCCCTGCGATGGGCCTCAACCAATTACGCGATGTCGTGGCCAAACTGGAGCGGCATCGCGCCGCGCCACATGCGCCGCCACCGCTGCCGTTCGGCCTGCCCGATCTCGACGCCGCGCTCGCCGGCGCAGGCCTGGCGCGCGGCGCGCTGCACGAGATCGCCGGCACCGGCGCCGATGTCCAGCACGGGGCGGCCGCCGCCATGTTCGCGGCCGGCATCCTCGCCCGTGTCGAGGGCGACGTGCTCTGGGTCCTCGAACAGCACGACCGCTCCGCGCCCAATCTGTTCGCGCCGGGCCTGGCCGCCGCCGGGCTGCATCCGGACCGGGTGATCTATGCCCAAGCCGGGCGACGCGACGCGCTGCTCGTCATGGAGGACGGGTTGCGTCATCGCGGCCTGGCCGGCGTCGTCGCCGAATTGTCGGGGCGCATCAGCCTGACAGCGTCCCGACGGCTGCAGCTCGCTGCCGAGGCGACGGGGGTCACCGCGCTGCTGCTGCGCCGCCCCGGCCCCACCTGCAAGAGTGCAGAAGCCGCCCTCGTCGGCGCCAACGCCGCCACGACACGGTGGCGCATCGCCGCCCAGCCCTCGGGACCGCCGGTCCCCGAGGCGCCGGACGTGCCCGGCCTCGGGCGGGCACACTGGCGGTTGGACCTGCTGCGCAGTCGCGGCGGACGAACGGGATCTTGGATCGTGGAGGCATGCGATGCGTCGGGTCGTCTCGATATGGTTGCCGCACTGGCCGACCGACCGCCGGCGCAAGGCACTCGGGAGCGGACCGTCAAAGATGGGCGCGCCGCCGCGTGACGTCCCGCTGATCACGGCCCTGCATGATGGCAACCGCCGGGTCATCGACGCCGTCGATACCGCGGCTGCCGCCCTCGGGCTGCGGCCCCGCATGGCGGTGGCGCATGCGATGGCCGTGGTGCCCGGCCTGCACGTGCTCGAGGCCGACCCGGCCGATGACGCCGCCGCCCTCGAGCGCCTGGCCCGCTGGTGCCAGCGGGCCACCCCGCTCGCCGCGCCCGATACGCCGGATGGCATTTGGCTCGACGTCGCCGGCTGTGCCCATTTCTGGGGCGGCGAGCAGGCGTTGCTCGACCATCTCACCGGCCGCCTGGCCCAGGACGGCATCACGGCCCGCGCGGCCGTGGCCGACACGCCGGGCGCCGCCCACGCCGTCGCCCGCCACGGCGGCAGCGACCGGATCGTGCCGAGCGGGGCCCAGGCCGACGCCATCGCGCCGTTCCCGGTCGCCGCCCTGCGTCTGCCGGCGGACATGGTGGCGACGCTGCGCCGCCTCGGTTTCGAGCAGGTCGATGCGCTGGCCCGAGTGCCGCGGGCCTTGATCGCCCGCCGCTTCGGCCCGCTGCCCGGCCGCCGGCTCGACCAGGCACATGGCCGTGTGCCCGAACCGCTGCAGCCGCTCGCCCACGAAACCCCGCTGCAGCACCGCATCGCCTTCCTCGAGCCGCTGCTGACCGCCGACGCCCTCGGGGCGGCCACCGCCTGCCTGCTCGACCCGGTCTGCGCCGCCATGGAGCGTGCCCATCTCGGTGCGCGGCGCATCGACCTGCTGTTCGAACGCGTCGACGGCGCCGTGCTGGCGACGCGCATCGGCACCGCCCGGCCCAACCGCGACCCCTGCCACCTCGCCCGCCTGCTCGACGCGCATCTGGAGACGATCGACCCCGGCCTCGGCATCGACGCGATGCGCCTGATCGTGCCCTTGGCCGAAGCGCTGCTCTGGCAGCAAGACGATACCGGCAGCAGAACCGATGTGTCCGCGTTGGTGGACCGGCTCGCCAACCGGCTCGGCGCCGACCGCGTCTATCGCGCCGCCCCGGTCGAGAGCGACGTGCCGGAGCGCGCCGTCCGCCGCGTGCCCGCGCTGGCCAAGCCCAGCGGCAGCGCGGTGTGGATTATCGATGCGCCGACCCGCCTGTTCCACCCACCCCATCCCATCGACGCCCTTGCCGAGCTGCCCGACCATGCGCCCGCCGCCTTCACCTGGCGCCGCGTCCGCCACCGCATCCGCCGCGCCGACGGGCCGGAACGCATCTACGGTGAATGGTGGCGCCGCGACGCGGAGACGTCAGCCGTGCGGGACTATTTCCGCGTCGAGGACCAGGACGGCAGCCGCTTCCTCCTGTTCCGCCAGGGCGACGGCGTCGATCGGCGGACCGGCGGGCTGAGCTGGTATCTACAGGGGATTTTTTGATGCCCTGCCTAGTCCGCAATAACCCACGATGTTGACCTACGCCGAACTCCAGGTCACCACCAACTACAGCTTCCTCCGCGGCGCCAGCCATCCGGAGGAGCTGTTCGCGCAGGCCTCCCTCTACGGCATCTCCGCGCTCGGCGTGGTCGACCACAACTCGGTCGCCGGCATCGTCCGCGCCTGGGAGGCGGCCAAGACGACCAAGATCCGCCTGGTCGCCGGTTGCCGGCTCGCCCTGCGCGACGGCACGGTCCTGCTCGCCTACCCCACCGACCGGCCCGCCTGGTCGCGCCTGTGCCGCTTGCTCACGCTCGGCAAAGGCCGCACCGGCAAAGGCGGCTGCGACCTCGATTGGGACGATCTCGCCGCCGGCGGCGACGGGCTACTCTATATAGTGGTACCGGAGCAGCCGGATGCGCGGCTCCAGGCCCAACTCGCTCGCCTGGCCGCCGACGCGCCCGGCCGCGCCTATCTCGCCGGCACCATCCGCCGCCGGCCCGGCGATCAGGTCCGGCTGCACCGCCTCGCCACCATGGGCGCTGCCGCCCGCATCCCGCTGATCGCCACCGGCGACGTGCTGTTCCACCATCCCTCGCGGCGCATGCTGCAGGACGTGATGACCTGCATCCGCGAGGGCTGCACGATCGACACCGCCGGGTTCAAGCGCGAGCGCTTCGCCGACCGCCACCTCAAGCCGCCGGAGGAGATGATCCGGCTGTTCGCCCGCTATCCGGACGCCATCGCCCGCACCGAAGAACTCGTCGCGCGCTGCAGCTTCGACCTCGGCGACCTGCAATACCAATATCCGGACGAGCGGGAGGAGCCCGGCCTCTCGCCGCAGCAGACATTGGAGCGCCTGACCTGGGAGGGGGCGGCTTCGCGCTACGCCGGGACCGTCTCCGAGCGCGTCACCACCCAACTCCGGCATGAGCTCGACCTGATCGAGCGCCTGAGCTACGCGCCCTATTTCCTGACCGTCAACAGCATCGTCCGCTATGCCCGCAGCCAGGGTATCCTCTGCCAGGGCCGCGGCTCCGCGGCCAACTCGGCGGTCTGCTACGTGCTCGGTATCACCAGCATCGACCCGACGGACACCGGGCTGCTGTTCGAGCGCTTCGTCTCCGCCGAGCGCGCGGAACCGCCGGACATCGACGTCGATTTCGAGCACGAACAGCGCGAGCGCGTCATCCAGTGGATCTACGGGCATTACGGCCGCCACCGCGCCGCGCTATGCGCGACCGTGATCCGCTACCGTGCCCGCGGCGCCATGCGCGAGGTCGGCAAGGCGCTCGGCCTGACCGAGGATGTGACCGGTGCGCTCTCGACCCAGGTCTGGGGCTGGTCGGAAGAGGGCGTCGAGGAAAAGCACGCCGCAGCGCTCAACCTCAATCTGGACGACCGCCGCTTGCGCCTGGCGCTCGATCTGGCGCGCGAGCTGATCGGCTTCCCGCGCCATCTGGGCCAGCACCCCGGCGGCTTCGTGCTGACCCGGGACGCGTTGGCCGATCTGGTGCCGATCGAGCCCGCCACCATGGTCGACCGGCAGATCATCGAGTGGGACAAGGACGACATCGATCTGCTGAAATTCATGAAGGTCGACGTGCTCGGCCTCGGCATGTTGGGCTGCCTGCGCCGGGCGTTCGACCTGATCGAGGAGCATCGCGGCCAGAGGCTGGACCTGTTCAGCATCCCGCAGGACGACGCGCAGACCTACGCCATGATCCAGCGTGCCGATACGCTCGGGACGTTCCAGATCGAGAGTCGGGCGCAGATGTCGATGCTGCCGCGGATGAAGCCGAAGGAGCTGTACGATTTGACCATCCAGGTCGCCATCGTGCGGCCAGGACCGATTCAGGGCGACATGGTCCACCCGTACCTGCGCCGCCGCGAGGGGCTGGAGAAGCCGGAGTATCCGAAGCCGGAACTGGAGAAGGTGCTCCGCAAGACGCTGGGCGTGCCGCTGTTCCAGGAGCAGGCGATGCAGGTCGCCATCCAGTGCGCCGGGTTCACGCCGGGCGAGGCGGACCAGCTCCGCCGCTCGATGGCGACGTTCAAGCTCACCGGCGGCGTGCACAAATTCCAAGACAAGCTGATCGGCGGGATGGAGGCGAACGGCTACACCCGCGAGTTCGCCGAGAAGACGTTCAAGCAGATCGAGGGGTTCGGCAGTTACGGCTTCCCCGAGAGCCATGCGGCGAGCTTCGCGATCATCGCCTATGTCTCGTCCTGGGTGAAATGCCACCATCCCGACGTGTTCTGCTGCGCGCTGCTGAACGCACAGCCCATGGGGTTCTATGCGCCGGCGCAGATCGTCCGCGACGCGCGCAACCACGGGGTCGAGATCCTGCCGGTGGATGTGAACCACTCGCGGTGGGATTGCACGCTTGAAGGCCCTCACCCCAACCCTCTCCCGGAGGGAGAGGGAGCAAAAAGCCCTCTCCCTCCGGGAGAGGGTTGGGTGAGGGAAAACCGCCGCGCCGTCCGTCTCGGCCTGCGCATGGCCAAGGGCCTCGCCGAACAGGAGGGCGTCGCCATCGTGCTGCATCGCGGCGAGCACCCCTACCAGTCGATCGAGGAACTCAGCCGTCGCGCCGGGGTGCCGGTCGCCGCGCTCGAGCGCCTCGCCGAAGCCGACGCGTTTCGCTCCATCGGGGCCGCACGGCGGGATGCGATCTGGGCCATCCGCGCGCTCCGCGACACCGCCCTGCCGCTGTTCGCCGCCTCGGACGGCGTCGTCGAGCCGGCGATCACCATGGCGCCCATGCGACCCGGCCGCACCGTCGTCGAGGATTATGGCAGCGTCGGGCTGTCGTTGCGCCAGCATCCGGTCGCCTTCGTGCGCGAGGATCTGACCCAGCAAGGAATGGTCCGCTGCGAGGATTTGGAGCGGTTGCGTGACGGGCGCCGGGTCGTGGTGCCGGGGCTGGTGCTGGTGCGCCAAAAACCCGGCTCGGCCAAGGGCGTCATGTTCATCACCATCGAGGACGAGACCGGCATCGCCAACCTGATCGTGTGGCCCAGCATCTTCGAGCGCCAACGCCGGCTGGTGCTCACCGCCAGCATGATCGCCGCCCACGGCAAGGTGCAGAAGGAGAGCGGCGTCACCCACGTCATCGTGGAGAAACTGGTCGACCTGTCCGGCCTGCTCCGCGAGGTCGGCGAGCGGGACGACCCGGTGGTCCTGCCGACCGGCCGCGGCGACGAAGCCCGGCACTGCGGCAGCCCCGACCACCGGGACAAGCCGATGCACAAGCCGCGCGACATCTACTGCCCGGAGCGGCTGTCGACCGGCATCAAGGTGCAGACACGGGATTTTCGGTGAAGGAGACCCTCACCCTGCCCTCTCCCGGAGGGAGAGGGTTCTTAGGGAGAGTCGGTTAGGCCGACTTCTTCATGATCTCGTCCGCGACGTTGCGCGGCACGGGGTCGTAGTGGTGGAACTGCATCGTGAAGCTCGCACGGCCCTTGGTCATGCCGCGGAGCTGGCTGATGTAGCCGAACATCTCCTTCAGCGGCACGTGGGCGCGCACGATCACGGTGCTGCCGGCGCTGTCCTGGCTCTGGATCGTGCCGCGGCGGCGGTTCAAGTCGCCGACGACGTCGCCGACATGGTCCTGCGGAGTCGTCACTTCGACGTCCATGATGGGCTCGAGGATGATCGGCCCGGCCTTCTTCATGCCCTCGCGGAAGCACGCCTTGGCCGCGATCTCGAACGCCAGCGCCGACGAGTCGACGTCGTGGTACTTGCCGTCGACCAGCGAATACTTGAAGTCCACCGTCGGGAAGCCCGCCAGCACGCCGGTCTCGGCCTGGTTCTTGATGCCCTTTTCGACCGCCGGGATGTATTCCTTCGGCACGGAGCCGCCGACCACGCTGTTGGAGAACACGATCCCCGCGTTCCGCTCCAGCGGCTCGAACGTCACTTTCACTTCGGCGTACTGGCCGGAACCGCCAGACTGCTTCTTGTGCGTGTAGATCTCGGTGTGCGGCTTGCTGATCGTCTCGCGATACGCCACCTGCGGCGCGCCGATATTGGCGTCGACGCCATACTCGCGGCGCAGCCGGTCGATGATGATCTCGAGATGCAGCTCGCCCATCCCGGAGAGAATGGTCTGGCCACTCTCCTGGTCGGTCTTCAGCCGCAGGCTAGGGTCCTCGCCGGCCAGCTTCTGCAGGCCGAGCGTCATCTTCTCGACGCCGTCCTTGGTCTTCGGCTCGACCGAGATGTCGATGACCGGGACCGGGAAGGACATCCGCTCGAGCACGACCGGGTCATCGGCCGAGGCGAGCGTGTCGCCGGTGCCGGTGTCCTTCAGGCCCACGAACGCGGCGATGTCGCCGGCCGTGACTTCCTTGATCTCGGCGCGCTTGTCGGCGTGCATCTGGAACATGCGTCCGATGCGCTCCTTGTGGTCCTTGGTCGTGTTGAGCAGCGTGTCGCCGCTCTTCAAGGTGCCGGAGTAGACGCGAACGAAGGTCAGCGTGCCGTATTTATCGTTGATGATCTTGAACGCCAGGCCCGAGAACGGCGCCTTGGGATCGGCCTTGATGATCCGGCGCTCGGTGTGCTCGTCCTCACCCTCCTCGGCGGCGACCTTGATGCCGGCGACGTCGATCGGGCTCGGCAGGTAGTCCAGCACGGAGTCGAGCAGCGGCTGCACGCCCTTGTTCTTGAACGCGGTGCCGCACAGCACCGGGCGGAAGGCGCCGGAGATGGTGCCGGTCTTGATCGCGCGCTTCAGCGTCGCGACCGAGACGTCGCCCTTGTCGAAATACTCCTCCATCCCCTCGTCATCGACGGCCAGCGCCGTGTCGAGCAGGGTCTGGCGGTGTTCCTTGGCCTTTTCGAGCAGGTCGGCCGGGATCTCCTCATCATGGAACTTCGCGCCGAGCTCGCCGCCTTCCCAGACGATCGCCTTCATCTCGACCAGGTCGACGACGCCGATGAACTGGTCCTCGATGCCGATCGGCAGCTGCAGCGGCAGCGCGATGATGTCGAGCTTCTCCTTGAGCGTGTCGAACGCGCGGTAGAAGTCGGCGCCGGTGCGGTCCAGCTTGTTGATGAAGATGATGCGCGGCACGTTGTAGCGGTCCGCCAGGCGCCAGTTGGTCTCGGACTGCGGCTGCACGCCGGCGACGCCCTCGATGATGAACACGGCGCCGTCGAGCACGCGCAGGCTACGGTTCACTTCGATGTTGAAGTCGATGTGGCCGGGCGTGTCGATGATGTTGATGCGGTGGTCCTTCCACTCGCAGGTCACGGCGGCCGACGTGATGGTGATGCCGCGCTCACGCTCCTGGTCCATGTAGTCGGTCGTGGTGTTGCCGTCATGGACCTCGCCGATGCGGTGCGACACGCCGGTGTAGTACAGGATCCGCTCGGTCGTGGTCGTCTTGCCGGCGTCGATGTGCGCCGTGATCCCGATATTGCGGATCTTGGCGAGCGCGTTGGTCTCGGACACGGTTGACCTCCATGCGATTGCGGGCGCAGCGTGACCCCTTGTCCCGCGCGCCCGGCCAATCCAGACCCCCCGGTGTCGGTCGGGGAGCGATGTGTAGCGTTAGGACTATGTGCTGCGGGAAAGCCGAAAAAGCAACACCCCGCGACCGCTAACTAATGCGCCGCCGTCCAGCCCAGCTCCGAGGGCATCGCCCGTCCCTCGACCTCGAGCTTATCGAGATGGGCGCGCACGTTGCGCTCCGCGGCTGGACGCAATTCGGGGTCCAGGATCGGATACAGCGCCCGGGTCAGTGCGGCCACCGTCACCGGCGCCGGGCCGAGCGCGGCCACGATCGCGGCCTCGCGCTGCCGGCGATGCTCCCGCAGCGCCGCCACGAAGGCGAGCGGTTCCGGGATCGGCGGACCATGGCCGGGCAGGTAGATCGACGCTTGCGTCGCGAGCAGCCGGTCGAGACTGGCGAAATAGGCGGCCATGTCGCCGCCCTTGCCGCCGACCACGGTCGTCGACCAACCCATGATCATGTCGCCGCTGAACAGCGTGCCGTTCGGATGCGCGAAGCAGAGATGGTCCGGCGCATGACCCGGCGTGTGCACCGCGCGCAGCGCCCCGGCCATCGCCCCGTCCTCGAGCGGCACGTCGGGCCTCACCTCCGAGGCAAACGGGCGATGCCAGGCGTAGATCGGCGCACCGGTCGCGCGCTTGAGTTCGGCCAACCCGCCCCAGTGGTCATGGTGCCCGTGCGTCAGCAGGATCGCGCGGATCGGCGCGCCGGCCTGGCCGATGATGCTCCCCGTGTGCGCCGTGTCGTCCGGCCCGGGGTCGATGACCCCGACGCCACCCTCCCAGTCCACTAGATAGGTGTTGGTGCCGTGATAGGTCATCGGCCCCGGATTGGCGGCGACGAGCCGGCGGATGCCCGGCGCCATAGTTTGCGCCGTCATGTGGTCCGGAACCGTTTCCCTGAGGAACTTCATGCGAAGATTGCCTTGGCCTGCATGCATATGGCGCCATCCTCGTCGAGCGAGCGCAACGCCGCGCCGTCGCCGCCGGGTCGTGCTTCCAGCGTCAGGGCACGGTCGTGGAACGCCGGCCGTTGGCCGCGGAACTCGAACGAACGGAGCGCGCGGTCGTGCACCAGCGCGGCGAGCCACGTGGCCTGCAACGGTCCATGCACGATCAAGCCGGGATAGCCCTCGACGTCACGCGCGTAATCGAGGTCGTAGTGGATGCGGTGCCCGTTGCCGGTGAGCGCGGAGTAGCGGAACAGCAGCACCGGGTCGGGCCGGACGGAGGCGGTGATCCCCTCCCCCGGCGCCAGCGGGTCGGTGACCGCGGCGGCTGGTTTGACGGCGGCGCCCTCGGTGCCGCGATAGACCAGGTCCTGCTCCTCCTCGATGACCGGGCCGGCGGGGCCGTCGATCACGTGCTTGACGGTGACGAACACCAGCCGCCCGGCGCCGCCCTGCTTCTCCTGCACGCGCTGGATCGTGGACGTCCGGCTGACCCGGTCTCCGACCCGCAGCTCCCCCTGCCAGCTCACCCGACCGCCAGCCCACATCCGGCGCGGCAGGTCGTGCACCGGGGGTAGGAAGCCGCCCCGCTTGGGGTGGCCGTCCGGGCCGATCCGGTCGGGCGGCACCCAGTCTTGGAACAGCATCCAGTGCCAGAGCGGCGGCACGGTCTCCGGCGTCTCGACGCCGAGCGTGGCGGCGAGGCCGGCCAGCAGGCGGCGCGAGACCTCGTCTGTCGCCGTCTGCGAGCGGCCGACATACGCGTCGTAGCTCATTCCGTGGTGCCGTCGGTCTCCGGCGGCTTCGGCTTGGGCTTCGGCGGCGTCGGGGCGTGCAACAGGCGCAGGTCGACCGCGTCACCCATCGCGGCATAGCCGGCCCGGTTCGGATGCAGACCGTCGCCCGGGCCGCCGACCGTGCTGTTCGGCACGAATTCCGGCCGCAGCCCACCGGTGGTGCGGTCCACCGTCGCTTTCTCGAAATCGGCGACGCCGTCGAAGACGCCGCCGCTGTTGCGAATGAAATCGTTGAGTTGCCGGCGCTTGGCGTCCTGATCGGGGGTGCCGTGGCCAGCCGCGACCGTGCCGGCCACCGGCGTCAACGTGGCGCCGATGATCTTCACGCCCTTGAACTTGGCGCGGATCCGCTTGGCGCCCTCCTTCATGCCCTCGCGCACCTGCTCGAACGTCGCCTTGACGCCGTTGGCGCTGAAATCGTTGATGCCCTCGAGCCAGATCACATGCGTCACGCCCGACAGCGACAGCACGTCGCGGTCGAGCCGGGCCAGCGCCGAGGGGCCCCCCGGGAACGGCTTGTCCGGCGCATACTCGGTTGGCCCCACCACCTGGTTGCCGCCGATGCCGGCATTGACCACCGCCATCGGCGTCCCGGCCCCGAGCAGCCGGCGCCCGAGCACGTCGGGCCAGCGGTCATCGCCGTTCAGGCTCGAATCCGTCCCGTCGGTGATGCTGTCGCCGAGGCAGATGACGGCGCTCAGCTCCGGCCCGGCCTGCATGTCCACCGCGTCGAGGAAGTACCAGCTCGTCGTGCTGTTCGGGTAGGCGCTCTCATCCTCCAGCTCGCCGAGCGACCCGGCGCCCGGCGCGGTGACGTAGCTGGTTTGCAGCGCCTTGGCGTGCCAGGTCACGTTCTTGGCGTCGCCCGCGACATGGAAGCTGACCGCCAGCTTGCGGCCCTGCAACTCCGGCGCGTCGGTGGCGCCGACGAAGGGCAGCGTCACCGCGTCGGACCACAGATCGGCCCCGGCCGGGATGGTCACCGTCTTCTTGTTCTTGAACGTGACCGGCCGGTTGCTGCCCGGCATCACCGCGGCGCCGCTCATCTGCAGGCCAGCGAAGGCGCCGTCGATGGTCAGCGGCTCGGTGCCGAACACGTTGCTGAAGCGCAGCCGGGCGCGCTTGCCCCAGGCGGAGGGGCGGACGATCAGGCGGAAGGTCTGGTCGTGGACGATCTTGTCCGGGAAGGCGAATTTCAGCTCCGGCTGCGCGGACGGGTTGCCGGACGGATACGGCCCCTGGGCGGACCCGGCCCAACTCGTCACCCAGCGCTGCGCGAAGCTCGGTGTGGCGGCGAGCGTCATGGACGCGATCAGCAGGGCACGGAGCAGCAAGGGCGATCCTTTTCGGTCAAATGTCGAGCGTAGCGGCGCGCGGCGCGGGATGGATGGCGGGCAAGGCGGCGATGCCGGTGATCTCGACGCGCCAGGCCGGGTCGGCGAGCTTGGCCTGGACGGTGGCGCGGGCGGGCTTGTGGGCCGGGTCGAGCCAGGCATCCCAGGCGCGGTTCATGGCGGCGAAATCCGCCAGGTCGGCCAGGAAGATCTGTACGGTCAGCAAATGCATCTTGTCGGTGCCGGCCTTGGCCAGCAGCGCGTCGATCTGGCGCAGGATGTCGGCGGTCTGCGCCTCGGCGTCGGCGCTGGCATCGTCGGCGACCTGCCCCGCCAGGTAGACGGTGCCACCATGGATCACGGCGCCGGACAGGCGCGCTTCTTGGTCTAGCCGTTCGATCATCGCGTCCCCTCTTTCGGGGACCCTACCCCGCCAGATGCGGCCTGCGAAGCCACCGGCGCGCGATGCTGGCGTATGGCCCGAAGCCCAGGCTCGACAGCCAGACCGCCCCGGCCGTCAGCACGATCGCCGGGCCGGTCGGCACGTCGACATCGTAGGACAGCACCAGCCCGGCCACCGACGACAACACCGCCAGCAGCACCGAGGCCCGCACCTGGCCGGCGAGATGCTGCGACCAATGCCGCGCCGCGATGGCCGGCAGCATGACGAGGCCGACCGACATCAGCGTGCCGAGCGCCGCGAAGCCGCCGACCACGCAGAGCACCACCAAAGCGAGGAAGGCGAGATGCCAGCCCGCCCCGCGCCCGCCGGCGACGCGCAGCGCCTCGGGGTCGAAGCTCTCCAGGATCAGCGGCCGCCAGATCAGCGCCAGGCCGAACAACGCCGCCGTCGCCACGCCGGCCATCAGATAGAGTGCCTCGTCATCGACCGCGAGCACGCTGCCGAACAGGAGATGCGTCAGGTCGACCGTGCGGGTGCGGGAGATGATGGCGACGCCGAGCGCCAGCGCGACCAAATAGGTCGCCGCGAGCTGCGCGTCCTCCCGCCCGCCGGTGGCCCGCGCCAGCACGCCGGCCAGGAGCGCGACCAGCAGCCCGGCGATGAAGCCGCCAATGCCCATGACCGGCAGCGACAGCCCGGCCACCGCCGCGCCGAGCGCGAGCCCGGGCAGGATGCCGTGCTGCAGCACGTCGCTCATCAGGCTCATCCGCCGCAGCACCAGGAACACGCCGAGCGGCGGCCCCGCGATCGACAGCGCCAGGCATCCGGCGAGCGCCCGGCGCATGAAGCCGAGCGTGAACGGTTCGACGAAAAGGCTATATATCAGAGCACGATCCACCGGCTTGGTGGGCTGAAGCCCACCCT
>CAZZVQ010000105.1:9297-18241 GCA_964657565.1 uncultured Acetobacteraceae bacterium | reverse complement strand
ACGAGCACCATGTCGCCGTCGGCCAGCGTCTGGTCGTAGGGGACGCCGTGCGGATAGGCGGTGGCTTCGCCGAACTGCACGGCGCGGCTGGCGGGGACGCCGCCGAGCTTGCGGTGGGCGGCGTCGATGAAGCCCTGGACCTCGGCCGTGCCCATGCCGGGCGCTAGGCAGCGCGCCGTGGCTTCGTGCACCTTCATGGTGATGTCCATGGCGATCTGCATCAGCGCGACCTCGGCGGGCGACTTCACCTGGCGGCAGGACGCGGTGATCGAGGTGGCGGAGACGAAGCCGAAGCTGTTGCCGGCCCGGCGGAGCCCGTCGACGGTGAAGAACGGGGCGGCCGGGTCGAGCGCGATGGTGCCGCTGTCGATGCCCTTGCTGCGCACGGTCTCGATGACGAGCGCGGTCGGGTCCTCGTGCTCCTCCCAGCAGCGGATGTCGGCGCCGAAGCGGATGAGCTCGCGGGTCTTCGGCTCCTCGAAGGTGGGGCTGAGATAGGCGAGGTCGCCACTCGCCGGGATGACGGCGCCGTGCAGCCGCTCGGTGAGCTTGAGGTCGATGCCGGTGAAGTAGCGCAGGTTGGTGGAGGTATCGAGGTAGAGCGCGTCGATGCCCTGTTCGCGCATGAGCGCCTGCGCCTTGGCGATGCGGGCTTGGTATTCCGGGACCCCGATCGGGACGGCGGCGGCCGTCATGGGCGCCATCCCCGCCAACTCGGCCGCGAAGTTCGATCCGCCGACGCCTAGAACCATCCTGCTCTCCTTTGGCGGTGCACAACGCGGCGATCCTGTGCCACGCTATGCTCATGGAGCAAAGCCGCATCAACTGGAGCGAGGGGCTCGGGCGGATCGGCACGCGCGTGCTGGTGGGCGTCGGGGTGGTCGCGATCTTCCTGCCGCTGGTGCTGACGGTGTATCTCAGCGTGTTCGACGAGACGCTGATCTCGTTTCCGCCGAAGGGCTACACGCTGCACTGGTTCGAGGGCATCATCCCGACCTTCGGGGCGGCGCTGCGGACCAGCCTGATCACGGCGCTGGTCGCCACCGGGATCAGCTTGGCCCTCGGCGTGCCGGCGGCGATCGCGCTGACGCGGTATCGGTTCTGGGGCCGCGCGGCGGTCAGCACGCTGCTGCTGGCGCCGCTGACCATTCCGGGGGTGGCGATCGGGCTGGCCGTCTTCGTGCTGGCGGTGCTGATCGAGGAGCGGACGGAGTGGGCGCTGAGCGGCACCACCGGGCTGATGGTGGCGGCGCATGTGTTGATCACGCTGCCCTGGGTGGTGCGGCTGTGCCTGGCTGCGCTGGCCAATACCGACGCGGCAGCGGAGGAGGCGGCGGCCAGCCTGGGTGCCTCGCCGGTGCGGGTGATCTGGCGGGTGACGCTGCCGGCGATGCGGGGCGGCATCGTGGCCGGGGCGCTGTTCGCCTTCATCGTCTCGTTCGAGAACCTGGAGATGACGCTGTTCCTGACGGCGCCGGGCATGACGACGCTGCCGATCTCGGTGCTGTCGTACCTGCAATACCACATCGATCCGCTGGTGGCGGCGGTGGCGGTGGTGCAGGTGGTGCTGGTCGGGGGCGCTCTCTTATTGCTCGACCGCTTCGTCCCCGTCACTCGGGCGATCGCTTGAGCACCGTTACGCTCCGCAATCTGGCCAAGCGCTACGGGCCATCCACGGCCGTCGCGGACGTCAATCTCGAGATCGCGCAGGGCGAGCTGATCGTGTTGCTGGGCCCGTCGGGCTGCGGCAAGACTACCACGCTGCGGATGATCGCCGGCTTCGTCGAGGCCAGCGAGGGGGACATCCTGCTCGACGGGCGCTCCATCCTCGGGCTGCCGGCGCATCGGCGCGACCTCGGCCTGGTGTTCCAGAGCTACGCGCTGTTCCCGCATCTGACGGTGGCGCGCAACCTGGCGTTCGGGCTGGAGATGCGGGGAATGAAGCCGCCCGCCATCGCGGCCCGGGTCGCGGAGATGCTGCGGCTGACCCGGCTGGAGGCGCTGGCCGGCCGCTATCCGCGAGAGCTGTCGGGCGGGCAGCAGCAGCGTGTAGCGCTCGGGCGGGCGCTGGCGATCGAGCCGCGGCTGCTGCTGCTGGACGAGCCGCTGTCCAACCTGGACGCCGCGCTGCGCGGGGCGGTGGGGCGCGACATCAGGCTGCTGCAGAAGGCGGGGGGGCTGACCACCATCATGGTCACGCACGACCAGGACGAGGCGATGGCGATGGCCGACCGGCTGGTAGTGATGAAGGACGGTCGCGTGCAGCAGGTCGGCACGCAGGAGGATCTGTACGAGCGCCCCGCCAACCCGTTCGTCGCCGGCTTCATCGGGCGCAGCACCATGGTGCCCGGCGCGCTGCGCGGCGACCGGTTCGCGGCCGACGGGGCGACGCTGCATCTGGCGGGCCGCTATGGGGGCACCGGACCTGGGACGCTGGCGTTGCGGCCGGAGCGGTTGTCGCTGGCGCCGCCGGGTCAGGGCGGGCCGGGCACGGTCGCCGGCACGGTGACGCTGGCCAGCTATCTCGGGGCGGTCAGGGAATATCTGGTGCAGGTGGCGCCCGGGCTGGACTTGATCGTGCGCGACGGCACCGGCCAGGGTGCGGCGCTGCCGGCACCCGGCACGGCGGTCACGATACGCTGGGAGGGCGAGGCCGAGCGCGTGTTCGGCGCCGACGGCACGCCGCTCCCCTCCGAGTTCTCATCCACGACCACGAGGATCGCCAGCCATGCATGATCGACCCCGTTTCGCCCGCCGCACCTTGCTCGGAGCCGCCGCCGGACTGGCATTGGTTCGCCCCGCCTACGCGGAGGACCAGGTGATCATCGCCACCTGGGGCGGCGACTACGCCAACCTGCTGCGCGACAACGTCGAGGAGCCCATCCTCAAGCCGGCGGGCATCACCGTCGTGCAGGATATCGGCGACGAGGACCCGCGCGTGGCCAAGCTCTATGCGCAGCGGCGCCTGCCGCGCGGGGCCGACGACGTGATCTGCCTGCAGGCGGTGCGCGCCCACGAGTTGGGGCAGGCCGGGCTGCTGGAGTCGCTGGACGCGGAGAAGGTGCCGAACTTCGCGCATGTGCTGCCCAACCTGAAGGCCGGCTTCTACGCGCCGCATATCTGGAGTCCGCAGGTGCTGGTCTACAACCCGGACAAGGTGTCGGAGCCGCCGAAGACCTTCGCGGACCTGCTGGACCCGAAGTGGAAGGGCCGCGTGGGGGTGGGCGACATCAACTATATGTATGTCATGATGGCCGCCGCGCTGGCCGCGACCGGCGACCTGAACAAGGTCGATAGCGACGAGACCAAGGCGCTGGCGCTGAAGCTGAACGGCAACAAGCTGCGGCTGTATCCGTCGACGGACTCGATCGGCGCCGGGCTGAAGTCGGGCGAGATCGATGTCGGGCTGATGTGGGATGCGCGCGTGGTGATGTGGCAGAATGCGGGCATTCCGGTGAAGGCGTCGTTTCCGACCGAGGGCTCGGTGCTGTACATCTCCGGCATGGTGGTGCCGAAGAACGCGCCCAATAAGGCGGCGGCCTACAAGTATCTGAACGCGATGCTGGAGCCGGCGGCGCAGACCCGGTTCGCCGAGCGCATGGGCTACGCGAGCACGGTGGACAACACCAAGCTGGAGGGCAAGATCGCCGAGCAGCTCGCGCTGCCGACCACCGGCTTCACGATGCACCCGCCGAACTACGAGGTCACCGGCAAGCTGCAGGGCGCCACCTCGGAATGGTGGAAGAAGAACATGCAGAAGGCGTGACGTCGGACCGTCGCACGGCCGGGGCGGCGGCGGCGCTGCTGTCGCCGGCGATGCTGGTGGTGTGCTGCATGCTGGTCGCGCCGCTGCTGCTGGTGCTGCGGTTCAGCCTGAACCAGTACGACCCGACCGAGCTGATGATCGAGACGGCGACGGCGGCCAATTACGCGCGGTTCGTGACGGACCCGTTCTACCTCGGCGTGCTCAAGACGACGCTCTGGGTCGCGGCGTCGTCGACGGCGATCTGCCTGGTGCTGGGCTTGCCGATCGCGTATCGGCTGGCGCGGATGCGCAGCCGCTGGAAATCGGTCTGCATGCTGGCGCTGGTGATGCCGCTGTTCGTGGGAACCACGGTGCGGATGGTGGGGTGGATGATCCTGTTCGCGCATGGCGGGCTGATCGACACGGCGGTGCGCTTGGCCGCCGGGCATGGGCTGGAGCTGATGTACACCTCGTTCGCGGTGGTGGTGGGGATCGTGTCGATCAACCTGCCGGTGGTGGTGCTGACGGTGCAGAGCACGATCGAGACGATCGACCCGCGGGTGGAGGAGGCGGCGCGGAGCCTGGGCGCCACGCCGGGCCGCAGCTTCTGGCGCGTGGTCTGGCCGCTCGCACTGCC
This sequence comes from uncultured Acetobacteraceae bacterium, assembly GCA_964657565.1. Taxonomy (GTDB): domain Bacteria; phylum Pseudomonadota; class Alphaproteobacteria; order Acetobacterales; family Acetobacteraceae; genus JAVVHH01. Next base: position 13,859 of record CAZZVQ010000105.1, on the reverse strand, counting down.
GGGCACCGCCATCGCCGGCGTGCTGTGCTTCATCCTGGCGATGAACGCCTATGCCACGCCCTATCTGCTCGGCGGGCCGCGGTTCCAGATGATGGCGCCGCTGCTGTATTGGGAGTTCAGCACCAACAACAACTGGCCTTTCGCGAGTGCCATGGCGCTGCTGCTCATGACCACGACGCTCGTGCTGACGGCGGGCAGCAACCTGCTGATCCCGCGCCGCTATCGCGCCTGAGACAACCCTGCACAGGAGGTCACGATGATCGTTTCCCGCCGTCGCCTGCTCGTCACGACGGCCGCCCTCGGGGCCGCGCCGTCGTTCGGCTGGGCCCAGAGCAAGCCGAAGCCGACGGGGCAGGTCATCATCGGCCTGTCGCAGGAGCCGACCGTGTTCGACCCGCGGCGCCCACATATCGAGGTCGACGACGGCGTCAACATCGCGATCTACAGCCCGCTCTGGGCCGTTGCCCCCAGCGGCGAGATGCTGCCAAACCTCGCGCTCGAAGTGCCGACGGTCGCCAATGGCGGTCTGTCGGAGGATGGGCTGACCTGGTCGATCAAGCTGCGGCCGGGCGTCAAATGGCACGACGGCACGCCATTCACCTCGGCCGACGTGGCCTTCTCGCTGCAGAGCATGGTGATGAAGGATTTTCCGGCCAACAGCCGCGCCGGCCACAGCCTGGTCGAGAACATCCAGACCCCGGCGCCGGACCGCATCACCTGGACGATGAAGAAACCGTACGCGCCGTATGTGTCGATCCTGTCCTGGTTCTTCATCATGCCCAAGCACAAGCTCGAGAACGAGCCGATCGTGGGCGGCCACTACGCCGAGAACCCGGTCGGCACCGGGCCGTTCAAGTGGAAGGAGCGGGTGCCCGGCGACCACATCACCCTGGTCGCCAACGAGGATTACTTCGGCGACGGCCCGCTGCTGCAGACGGCCATCTTCAAATACATCCCCGACCTGACCGTGCTGTATACCCAGTTCCGCACCGGCGACATCGACTATATCGGCCTGCAGGGCATCTCGGCGGACCATTTCGCCGAAGCCAAGAAGCTTGCCGACCGCACCATCTACACGGCGCCGGTCGCCACGGTGGAGAATTTCTACTTCAACCTGGGTCTGCCGCAATTCGCCGAGAAGGCGGTCCGGCAGGCGATCTACTACGCCTATGACAAGGACAGTATCATCCAGCAGCTCTATTACGGCATCCCGCGGCCGACCGAGTCATATCTGCCGCAGGAGAGCTGGGCCTATAACCCCAACCTGCCGAAGCACGAGTACAGCATCGACAAGGCCAAGGCGACGCTGGATGCCGCCGGCTGGAAGCCCGGTCCCGACGGGGTGCGCGCCAAGAACGGGGTGCGCCTCGCCTTCACCAACTCGACCACGGCGGGCAACCATCTGCGCGAGCAGGTGCAGCAATTGCTGCAGCAGGACTTCAAGTCGATCGGCGTCGAGATGACGATCAAGAACCTGCCCCCGGCGGTGATGTGGAGCGATTACTGGGTGCTGTCCAAGTTCGAGACCGCCATCGTCGGCATCAACTTCATGGTCGGGCCGGACCCGGACGCCTCGAACTACTTCGCCAGCAGCGAGATCGCCGCCAAGACGGGCGCCGGCCAGAACACGATGCAATACGCCAACCCCGAGGTGGACCGCCTGCTGCAGGAGGGCGCCTCCGAGCTCGACCGCGCCAAGCGGATCCCGATCTACCAGAAGCTGCAGCTCGCGCTGCGCGAGGACCTCGCCTTCCTGCCGCAGCACCAATACGCGCTGATCGAGGGCACCAAGGCGAAGATGAAGGGCTACGAGCCCGACATCAACGTGCGGCTCAACACCTGGAATCTGGCGAGTTGGCACTGGGTGTAGGAGCGCATTCTTGCAACGATTGTTAGACCTCGTCACCACCGGGCTTGACCCGGTGGCCCCGGACAACCAGCAGCGACTCCTCGGCACCATGGACCCGCGGATCAAGTCCGCGGGTGACGGATCCTCATGATGCGCGACGATCGGCAGATGCACCTGATCGCCTTCCTGATGACCGGCCCGACCTGTCATCATCACGGCGCTTGGCGGCACCCGGACTCCACCGTGGACGACATCCTCACCCCCGAACGCTACGAGCACATCGCGCGGGTATTGGAGGCGGGCCGGTTCGACGGGCTGTTCTTCGCCGACATCCTCGGCCTGTACGACCTCTACGACGGCAGCTTCGACACCATGGTCGGGCGCGGCGGCCAGATCTGCCTGCTCGACCCGGCCGTCGTGTTGCCGATGATGGCCCGGGTCACCGAGCATATCGGCCTGGGGCTGACCTACTCGTCGACCTTCAATCATCCGTACCAGATCGCCCGCATGCTCGGCACGCTGGATCATCTGAGCGGCGGCCGGGCGGCGTGGAATGTGGTGGCGTCGACCAGCACGCTGGAGGCGCGCAATTTCGGCATGGACGAGATGCCGGGCCGGGCCGAGCGCTACGAGCGGGCCGACGAGGTGCTCGAAGCCTGCTTCGCGCTGTGGGACAGTTGGGAGGACGGCGCGTTGCTCGGCGACAAGGCCAGCGGCGCCTTTGCCGACCCGTCGAAAGTGCATTACGCCAACTACGCCGGCAAATGGATCCGCACCCGCGGGCCGCTGACCACGCCGCGCAGTCCGCAGGGCCGGCCCGTCATCATGCAGGCCGGCAGCTCGGACCGCGGCCGGGCGTTCGGGGCGCGCTGGGGCGAGGTGATCTTCACGCTCCAGCACCAGAAGGCGGACATGCAGGCCTTCTACGCGGATTTCAAAGCGCGCATGGCGGCGATCGGCCGGGCGCCGGAAGAGTGCGTGGTGCTGCCCTCGATCGACGTGGTGCTCGGCGAGACGGAGTCGATCGCGCGCGAGCGGGCCGAGCACGTCAACAGCCTGGTCGACACGCAACTCGGCCTGGCGCAGATGTCCGGCCATATCGGCGTCGATCTCGCGAAGTTCGACCCTGACCTGCCGCTCGCCGATTTCGAGAAGGAGGAGGGCTCGCGCGGCTCGTTCGACGTCATCCTGCAGGGCACCAAGGCCGAGGGGCTGACGCTTGGCGAGGCCGCCCGGCGCTTCGCCACCAGCGAACTCTGCCCGCAACTGGTCGGCACGCCGGAGATGGTGGCGGACCAACTCGTAGACCTGTTCGAGGACCACGCCTGCGACGGCTTCGTGCTGACGCCGACCACGTTCCCCGGCATGTTCGAGCAGTTCAGCCGCGCCGTCGTCCCGTTGTTGCAAAAACGCGGCGTGTTCCGGGAGGAGTATACCGGCCGCACATTGCGCGAGCACCTGCGCGGTACCAGGGCAAAGTAAGTCATGGCATGAGCAAGCGGCGGATGCATCTCGGCTTCGACTTCTCGTACTGCCACATGGGCGGTCGGTGGCGGATGCCGGGCGCCTGGCCGGGCCGCCGGTTTCCCGACGTGGGCATGTATGAGGACGTCGCCCGCCTGGCCGAGCGCGGCTGCCTCGACATGATGTTCTCCGGGGACGGCACCGGCGTGCCGGACTCCTGGCGCGGCTCGCGGGATGCTGCGGTCGAGTGGGGCGTGAACTGGCCGCGGCAGGACCTGAACCCGATCGTGGTGGCGATGTCGCGCGTCACCAGGCACATCGGTTACGGGCTGACCTACTCGTCGACCTTCATGCACCCGTACTACACGGCGCGGCTGATGAATTCGCTCGACCACGTGACCGGCGGGCGGATCGCGATGAACCTCGTCACCTCGACCCGGCCGGCGGACGCGGCGAATTTCGGCTTCGACGAGCTGATGGAGCACTCCAGCCGCTACGACCGCATGCAGGAATTCGTCGACGTCTGCCGGGCCCTGTGGGACAGCGCCGAGCCGGATGTGATGCTGTGGGACCACGCCACCGGCCGCGTCGGCGACCCGTCCAAGCTGCACGACGTCGAGCATGTCGGGCGCTTCTTCAAGGTGAAGGGGCCGCTGAACACGCCGCCCTCGCCGCAGGGAAGGCCGGTGCTGATCCAGGCCGGCGGCTCCGCGCGCGGCATCCGCGCCTCGGCCTATGTCGCCGACCACGTGTTCGGCGCCGACATGGCGCTGCCGCTGCAGGTGGCGCAGCGGGCGGCGCTGGACGAGGCGCTCGTCGCACTCGGCCGCGACCCGGAAGCCGTCGGCATCCTGTGGCAAACGCCGATCGTGGTCGCCGAGACGGAACGCGAGGCCCAGGCGCAACGCGACCGCCTGCTCACCGCCATCCCGGCCGAGGCGGTCGGCGCGTATCTATCGTACAATGCCGGCTACGATTTCTCGACCCTGCCAGCCCGCTTCACCCTGCGCGACCTGCACGCCCAAGTCGTGGCGGCCAACGCGTCGCCCGCGGGCTTCGTGCGCGACCTCATGGTGCAACTCGGCGCGGACACCGAGATTACCCGCGACGAGTTCCTGGACCACGGCGTGCGCAACGCCACCGGCTGGGACACCACGATCGCCGGCACCGCGGCGCAGATGGCGGACCGGCTGGAGGAGGTATTCGAGGCAACTGGCAGCCGCGGCGGCTTCATGTTGGGGCATATCGT
>CAZZVQ010000105.1:0-9197 GCA_964657565.1 uncultured Acetobacteraceae bacterium | reverse complement strand
GAGACGCTCGGGCCGGTTACCGACGAGGTCGGCGTGCTCAAGATCGCCAAGGGGCAGCCGATCCTGATCGGCGGCCTGCTCGTGCTGTCCGGGCCGGACCTGTCGCTCGGGGTCGACGTGTCGCGCGCGGTGGAGATCGCGTTCGACGACCACAAGAACATGCTGGTCGGCCACCCGATCAAGTATCTCCCCGAAGACGGCCAATGCAGCGTCGAGGGTGGTCAGACCGCGGCCACGCGGCTGGCGTCGAACAAGCAGATCGTGGGCGTGATCGGCACCACCTGCTCGTCGGAATCCCGCGGCGGCGGCCCCGTGCTGTGGAACGCCGGCATGCCGCAGGCCGACCCGGCCGCTACCGCGCCCGCCCTGACCGCGGCCGACCGCCCGATCGGCCTGCAGGGCATCGTGCGCTTCATCTATAACGACCTCAACGCCGCCGCCGCCGCGGTGAAATACGCGCAGACCCTCAAGGTGACGAAGGTCGCCACGCTGCACGACGGCAGCCTGTATGCCCAGCAACTGGCCGACGCCTTCGCCAGCCAGTTCAAGGCGGCCGGGGGTACCGTCGTGGCAACTGAAGCCGTCACGCCGTCCGACACCGACCTGCGCCCGGTGCTGACGCGGATCGGCACCGCCAAGCCCGAGCTGCTGTTCGCGCCCAACTTCACCGGCGTCTCGGCGTATCTGGTGCGGCAGGCCAAGGAAGTCCCCGGCATGGCGAGCGTTCCGGTGCTCGCCACCGACGCGGTGCTGTCACCCTCGTTCATCGAGGCGGCCGGCGATGCGGCGATCGGCTTCCGGCTGACGGGCATCGACAACGATCCCGCGCTGATGGGGTCGCAGTACGGCGCGTTCGTTGCCAAGTACAAGGCGAAATATGGCGAGGAGCCGATCGCCGGGTTCCACGCCAACGGCTACGACTCCGCGCTGGCGATGATGCTGGCGGTCGAGAAGGTGGCCAAGACGGACGCCGCCGGCGACACCTATATCGGCCGCAAGGCGCTGCGCGACGCGCTGATGCAGACCACCGACCTGGATGGCCTGACCGGCAAGCTCACCTGCGACAAATACGGCGATTGCGGCTCGTCCCACTTCGCGGTGTTCCAATACACCAGCGGCGACCCGTCGACGTTCAAGATCGGCACCAACCCGAAGAAGATCTTCCCGTAGCGCGGCCGCAATGACGAGGGTGCAGGACTGGCTGCGACGGGCGACCGCGGTCGACTGGTTTCTCCTCGCCCTGCGCATCGTGGTCGTCGCGGTGGTCGGCACCGGCTTCGTCGCCGGGCTGCTGAACCCCCGCTACGCCCGCGAGGAATGGTTCTCCTTCCTCGCCTTCGGGCTGACGATCGGCGCGATCTACGCGCTGATCGCGCTCGGCTACACCATGGTGTTCGGCATCCTGCGGATGGTGAACTTCGCCCATGGCGACGTCTTCATGTTCGGGGCGTATGCCGCCTGCTTCTCGCTGCTGGCCTGCAACCGGGCCGGCTTGCTCGCCACCGACCCGGTGCTGAGCTTCGTGATCGCCACCGTGATGTGCATCGGCGTCTCGGCCGGGGTCGCGATCCTGGTGGAGCGCATCGCTTACCGCCCGTTCCGCCGCGGGCGCTCGCTGGCGCCGCTGATCTCTACGCTGGGCGTCTCGTTCGTGCTGGAATACTCGGCCCGCGGGATGTTCGGGGCGCAGAACAAGGCCTTCCCGTCGATGCCGGGGATCGATGGCCTGGTGCAGTTCGCCGGGTTCTCGGTGCCGCGGGCGCAGATCGTGGTGGTGTTGGCCGCCATGCTGACCATGGTGGTGCTGACGCTGATCGTGATGCGGACCAAGGTCGGCACCGCCATGCGGGCGGTCGCCGAGGACAAGGATGCGGCGACGCTGATGGGCATCAACGTGGACCGGGTGATCGTGTTCACCTTCGCGCTGGGGGGTGCGCTGGCGGGGATCGCCGGGCTGCTCTACGGGCTGGTGTTCAAGCAGATCTCTTTCTTCCTGGGCTTCTTCTTGGGCGTCAAAGGCTTCGGCGCCGCCGTGCTCGGGGGCATCGGCAACATTCCCGGCGCCATGCTCGGGGGCTTCGCGCTCGGGTTGGTGGAGAGCCTCGGGCCGGCAGCGTTCCTGGAGGGGCTGGGCGTGCAGTCGCCGTATCAGCTGCGCGACGCGATCGCGTACACGATGCTGGTGATGGTGCTGATCTTCCGTCCGCGCGGCCTGCTCGGCGAGCGCTTGTCGACGACGCGGGCCTGATGGTCTCAACCTCGTCATTGCCGGGCTTGACCCGGCAACCCAGGACATCGAACACCGCCCTTTCGGCACCGTGGGCCCCCGGGTCAAGCCCGGGGGTGACGACTACAGGGGCCGGGATGAAGGTTATCGGTCCAACAAGACCAAAGGTTTCCCGCACGTGACGCACCCTCACCCAACCCTCTCCCGGAGGGAGAGGGCTTTGGAGGCGAGCGTCGACTTCTCGGCCCTGCGCCACTCCGCCATCGTCACCCTCGCGATCGTCGCGGCGTGCGCCTTCGCCGTGCTGGTCGGGCTGTTCGGGCAGTTCAGCAACAAGGCGCTCGTCGTCGGCGTGCTCGATATCGGCCACGCGTTGCTGCTGGCGCTGGCCATGGCCGGCGGCGCCGTCCTGGCGCAGCGCAACCCGGGCTGGCCGACCGTTCTCGCCGCCGCCGTCGCGGGGGCAGCGGCCGGGGGGCTCTTGATCGCGCTGGTGGCGGCCGCACGGGCCGCGAACCTGCGTTGGATGCTGGTCTCGCTCACGCCCGTCACGCTCAACCGCGTCGGTTTCGGGCTGCCGGACCCAGAGGCGGCGCTGCTGCTGGGGGCGGCGGGCTGCTGCGCCGCCGGGCTCGGGGCCGCGCTGGTGCTGTGCCCGACGGTGCCGCGCCGCCTCGTGCTCGGTGCGCTCGGGGGGGTGGTCGTCGCCGGGCTGTTGCGCGAGCTGATCCGCAGCATCCTGTCCGGTGCCGGGGGCGTCGACCAATGGGGCTTCAGCTATGACGGCCTGCTGCCCGCCGGCGCCCTGGTCTCGGCCGGGATCGGCGCCGTGGTCGGCATCCGACCCGGCGCCGCCCGCTTCGCCAGCCTGCCGCGGGGCGCCAAGCTCGGGACCAAGCTGCTGCTGCTGGCGCTGATCCTCGCGCTGCCGGCGCTGACCAACGATTTCGTAGCGCAGGTCATGATGCTGGTCTGCCTCTACACGCTGATGGGGCTCGGGCTGAACATCGAGTTGGGCCTGGCCGGGTTGGTCGATCTCGGCTTCGTGGCGTTCTTCGCGGTCGGCGCCTACACGGTGGCACTGCTGACGGCGGGGCCGTCCGGGAGCGGCGGGCTGATGCCATTCTTCGCGGCGCTGCCGTTCGCCATCATGGCCGCCGCGGCGTCGGGTTTCCTGTTCGGCTTGCCGGTGCTGAAGGTGCGGGGCGACTACCTGGCGATCGCCACGCTCGGGCTCGGCGAGATCATCCGTGTGCTCGTGCTGTCCGATATGCTCAAGCCGATGCTCGGGGGCGCGCAGGGGATCGTGAACCTGCCCAAGCCGGTGCTGTTCGGCATCGTGCTCAGCTCGCCGACGCAGCTGTTCTACATGACGGCCGGGCTGACGGCGGTGGCCGGGTTCATCGCCTGGCGGGTGCAGCATTCCGGGCTGGGCCGCCGCTGGCTGGCGGTGCGCGAGGACGAGGACGTGGCCCAGGCGCTGGGCATCGCGCTCGTGCGGGTGAAGCTGTCGGCCTACACGATGGGGGCGGCGTTCGCCGGGTTGGCGGGGGGCATCTTCGCCGGCATGGTCGGGTCGGTGTTCCCGCAGAGTTTCCAGTTGCTGGTCTCGATCAACGTGTTGGCGATCCTGGTCGTGGGCGGCATCGGCAGCCTGCCCGGCGTGCTGATCGGCGCCGCGGCGCTGATCGGGGCGCCCGAGGTGCTGCGCGACCTCGGGGAATACCGGTATCTGATCTACGGGCTGGTGATCATCGCCGTGGTGCGGTTGAAGCCGGAGGGCCTGAGCCCGAAGGCGATCGCGCATCGGGAATTGCTGTGACCGTGCTCCTCTCGGCCAAGGGGGTCAGCAAGCGGTACGGCGGCCTGCTGGCGATCGACAACGTCGACCTCGCGGTGCCGGCGGGGGCCATCCATGCGGTGATCGGGCCGAACGGCGCGGGCAAGACCACGCTGTTCAACTGCCTGACGTCGTTCGTCCATCCGACGACGGGGGAGATCCGGCTGAACGATGTGCGGATCGACGGGCTGCGGCCGGACGTGGTGGCCGGGCACGGGGTGGCGCGGACGTATCAGAACATCCGCCTGTTCCCCGACCTGACGGCGCTGGAGAACATCATGGTCGGCGTCGACGCCAAGCGGCCGGAGTCGCTGCTCGGCGCCCTGTTTGCCACTCCGGCGCACCGCCGGGTGGTGGAGGACACGCTGCAGCGGGCGCGCGCGTTGCTGCAGGCGGTGGGCCTGACCGGCCGCGGCGACCGGCTGGCGCGGCATCTGCCGTATGGCGACCAGCGGCGGCTCGAGATCGCCCGCGCCATGGCAATCGAGCCGGTGCTGCTGCTGCTGGACGAACCCGCCGCCGGCATGAACCCGGTGGAGAGCCACGCCATGCTGGACCTGATCCGCACGCTGCGGGACCGGCACGGCCTGACGATCCTGCTGATCGAGCATCAGATGCGGGTGGTGATGGGCATCTCCGAGCGGATCACCGTGCTGGACCACGGCGCCTGCATCGCCGAGGGGACGCCGGCCGAGATCCGCGCCGACCCGACCGTGATCGCCGCCTATCTGGGCGCCCGCGCCGCCCAGCACGGGATCGACGCGCTGGAAGCCAAGCCCTGAGCGCGCTGACGGCGACCGACCTGCACGTCAGCTACGGCAACATCCGGGCGCTGCGCGGCGTGTCGCTCGCGGTGCCGGAGGGTACGATCTGCGCCGTGGTCGGGGCCAACGGGGCGGGCAAGACGACGACGCTCAACGCCATCTGCGGGCTGCGCACGCTGAGCGGCGGCCGGGTCACGCTGGATGGGCGCGATGTGACGAGCGTGCCGGCGCATGATCTGGTGCCGCTCGGCCTGGTGCAGGTGCCGGAGGGCCGCCGGGTGTTCGGGCGACTGACCGTGCGCGAGAACCTGAACATGGGCGCGTTCCGCCGCACCAGCCCGCGCGCCGAGTTGGCGGCCGAGTTGGAGCGGGTGCTGGAGCTGTTTCCCCGGCTGCGGGAGCGGCTGACGCAGCTCGCCGGCACGCTGTCGGGGGGCGAGCAGCAGATGCTGGCGATGGGACGGGCGCTGATGTCGCGCCCGCGGACCCTGCTGATGGACGAGCCGAGCATGGGGCTGGCGCCGCAGGTGGTCGACCAGGTGTTCGAGACCATCGTCGCCATCAACAAGCTGGGCGTGACGGTGCTGCTGGTCGAGCAGAACGCGTTCATGGCGCTGGAGATCGCGCAGACGGCGTACGTGCTGCAATCCGGGGAGGTCGTGCTGTCCGGGGCCGGGTCGGAGCTGATGAACAGCGACGCGGTGCGCGAGGCGTATCTGGGCTGAGGCTGACGACGCGGCGGCACGCCCCATCTTCGGGCGACACCGCAGCAGGATCGCGCTTTGCCCGAAGGTCACGTCGTCCACCGCCTCGCCGCCGCGTTCAGCGAGCACTTCGTCGGCCATCGCCTGGCCGCCAGTTCGCCGCAGGGACGGTTTGCCGACGGCGCGGCGGTGCTCGACGGGCGGCGGCTCGAGACGGCGGAGGCGTGGGGCAAGCAGATGTTCCTCGGCTTCGAGGGCGAGGTCTGGCTGCGGGTGCATCTGGGGATGTATGGCATGTGGCGCTTCGCCGGGCCGGGGCTCGCCGGGCTCGGGCGGCGCAGCAAGGGCGAGACCGAGGCGGACGAGGACGGCCGGCCGATCCCGCGCGGGGTGGTGCGGCTGCGCCTGGCGAGCGCGACGCATCTCGGCGACCTCAGCGGCCCCACCTTCTGCGGCATCGAGTCGCCGGCCGAGAAGGCTGCCGCCACCGCCGCGATCGGGCCGGACCCGCTCCGCCCCGGCGCCCGACCCGGCCGCGCGTGGGCGCAGATCTCGGCCTCGAAGATGTCGATCGGGCAGTTGCTGATGCGGCAGGACGTGATCGGCGGGATCGGCAACATCTACCGCGCCGAGCTGCTGTTCCGCGCCCGCATCGAGCCGCACAAGCCCGGCCGCGACCTATCCCGCGGCCAGTTCGACGCGCTCTGGCGCGACGCGCGGGCCCTGCTGCGCGACGGGGTGCGCGACGGGGCCATCGTCACCACGCGCCCGAAAGACCGCCCCGCCGGCGTGCCCGTGGTCGGGCGGCGGATGCGCCGGGATGGCCGCTGCTACGTGGCGTTCCGCAACGGCGAGCCATGCCGCATCTGCGGCACGCCCGTGTCGATGGAGGTGATGGCCGGGCGCAAGCTGTATTGGTGCCGGACGTGCCAGGTGCTTTAGTAGGGTGGGCTTTAGCCCACCATTGGGTCGGGCGGAAAGGTAGGTTGGTGGGCTGAAGCCCACCCTACGAAACTGCCAGACGGGTTAGGCGGGGGTCAGGACGTGGATGGTGCGGGAGGCCAACAGGTCCTTCACCTTGGCGCCGTATTCCTGCATGTGCGGCGCGCGGCCGTGGGCGTGGAGCGCCGCCATGCTCTCCCAGCGCTCGACGACGACGAAGCTGTCCGGGCCCAGCGGGGTCTGCACCGGGCCGGCATCGGGCGCGTCGACGACCGGCTCGTATTGGACGCAGCCCTCCTCGGCGTGCACGGCAGGCATGTTCGCACGAAAGGCGGCCAGGACAGTGTCGCGTTGGCCGGGTTTGGCGGTGATGATGGCCATGACGTGAATCATGCGGCGTCTCCTCGGGGCGTTATGGCCTAAACTCACCACCCGGCAGATCGCAAGGCAATGGAGCAGCAGATGGACCAAGCAGTGTTTGACCGGGCGGGACTGTCGGCGGAACGGCTGGGGCGGATCGATGGATGGATGCAGCGATGGGTCGATAGCGGGCGGCTCGCCGGCCTGTCGGTGCTGGTCAGCCGCCGCGGCCAGGTCGCCTACGAGCGCTGCTACGGCCTCGCCGACCGGGAGCGCGGCACGCCGATGGCGACCGACACGATCGTGCGCATCTACTCGATGACCAAGCCGCTCACGAGCGTCGCGCTGATGATGCTCTACGAGGAGGGCCGCTTCCAGCTCGACGACCCGATCCACGCGGTGCTGCCGTATTTCGCCGAGACCCGCGTCTGGGCCGGTGAGGGCCGCGATCCGGTGAAACTGGTGCGGCCGATCACCTACCGCGACCTGCTGACCCACACGTCGGGCCTGACCTACGGCTTCATCAACGCGACCCCGATCGACGCGATGTATCGCGAGCAGGGCGTCGACTTCCAGACGGCGGACGCGACGCTGGGAGAGGTCGTCCAGAAGGCGGCCACCATGCCGCTGCTGGCGCAACCCGGCGCGGCGTGGAACTACAGCATCGCCACGGACGTGATCGGCCACCTCGTCGCCGAGATCTCCGGCGTGCCGTTCGCGGAGTTCCTGCACGACCGGGTCATCGCGCCGCTCGGGATGCTGGACACCGCGTTCACCGTCGCGCCGGCCAATGTCGGCCGGTTCGCGGCGAACTACGCCCGCGGCGAGGACGGCACGGCCACCCTGCTGGACGATCCCGCGACCAGCCGCTTCATCATGCCGGGCAAGATCGCCTCGGGCGGCGGCGGCCTGACCGGGACGGCGCGCGACTACATGCGGTTCTGCCACATGATGCTGAACAAGGGCGCGCTGGACGGCGAGCGCCTGCTCGGGCGCAAGACGGTCGAGCTGATGACCAGCAACCATCTCGGGGGCGACATGGCGGCGATGGGGATGCCGCGGTTCAGCGAGAGCAAGTATGACGGCGTCGGCTTCGGGCTCGGCTTCTCGATCATGCTCGACCCGGCGAAAGCGGAGATCCTCGGCACGCCCGGCGAGTTCGCCTGGGGCGGCGCGGCCAGCACCGCGTTCTGGGTCGACCCGGTCGAGGACATGGCGGTCGTGCTGCTGACCCAGCTCACGCCCTCGAGCACGTACCCGATCCGCCGCGAGCTGCGCGTGCTGACCTATGCGGCGGTGGTCGATTGACGGAGGAGCTGCTGTGGGAGGTGGCCGACGGGATCGGGCGGCTGACCTTCAACCGTCCGGCGCAGCGCAACGCGCTGACCTGGGCGATGTATGACGGGCTGGTCGAGACGATCGAGCGGGTCGATGCCGATCCCGGCCTGCGCGCGCTGATCATCACCGGGGCCGGCGGCAAGGCGTTCGCGGCCGGCACCGATATCGGGCAGTTCCGCGCCTTCGACACGCCCGCCGACGCGATCGGCTACGAGGAGCGGATCGACCGGGTGCTGACGATCCTGGAGAATTGCCGGGTGCCGACGATCGCCGCGATCGCCGGCGCGTGCACCGGCGGCGGGGCGGCGATCGCGGCCTGTTGCGACCTGCGGATCGCGGCGGCGGGGGCGCGGTTCGGGTTCCCGATCGCCAAGACGCTGGGCAATTGCCTGTCGATGGCCAACCTGGCCCGGCTGTCGGCGCTGATCGGGGCGGCCCGGGTCAAGGAGATCATCTTTACGGCGCGACTGATCGAGGCGGAGGAGGCGCAGCGGATCGGGCTGGTGTCGGAGATCGTCGCCGCGGAGGCGCTCGGGGAGCGGGCCGATGCGCTCGCCCGCACGGTGGCCGGGTTGGCGCCGCTGACGCTGCGCTCGACCAAGCTGGCGTTGCGTAAGCTGCAGGGGAGCGTGGCCGAGGACGAGGCGCTGATCCTGATGTGCTACCAGAGCGCGGATTTCCGCGAGGGGATGGAGGCTTTCATGGGCAAGCGCGCGCCGGTCTGGCGGGGGGCCTGAGCGTCTGCGGGCAATTCACCGCCATCTTATTGCGATATCGTAATAATATGGGCGTGCTGATGCGTCGGCACGAGGGAACGGTTTCGACGCGGCGGCTTGCCTGCCTGGGGGTGGGCCGGGCGGCGGGGCGGAGCGGGGCGGGGGATGGCCGGGTATCGGGACAGGGGGCCTCGGACGGTGGTGGGGTGTCGGGCGGCGGCGCGGCGGGGGTAGCGGTGAGGCCGAGGGCGCGGAGGAGGGGGCTCAGGGTTCGGTGCAGGGTGGGGGCGGTGGCGAGGAGGGCGG
>CAZZVQ010000104.1:0-18610 GCA_964657565.1 uncultured Acetobacteraceae bacterium | reverse complement strand
CACGGGCGCGGGCGCGATGCCCCCCTGCTGCATCAGCGCCCGCAGCGCCTGCACCTCCTGCAAGGCCCGCCGGGCGCGGAAGTAGCCGACAATGCCCAGCAGCCACCCGCCCAGGCCGATCAACAGGAAAAACACCAACCCCGGCAACAAATCCTCCAACAAGCAGCAATCTCCGAAAGCGGCGGCGGGCTAGACCGGCGGTGGCGCCGGGTCCTTGCGCTGGAACGGATACAGGAATTGCCGCCACATCCCCTTCGGCAACGGGTCCCCCGCGACGCCGTAGTGCTCCGGCCAGCGGTCCGTCGGCATGTGGTAGGTGCCGAACAGGCGGTCGAGCACCGGCAGATGCGCGGCGTAGTTGATGTCGATCGCTTCCTTGTCGCTGCCGTGATGCCAGTGATGGAACAGCGGCGTCGCCACCAGGTATTTGAGCGGCCCGAAATCCAGCCCGAAATTGGAGTGCACCAGCCCGGCCTGGAACCCGGCCCACACGATGTAGCACAGCAGCGGCGTGTCGCTGGCCCCCAGGATGAACGCCGGCAACATCACCGCCGTGCGCGTCACCACCGGCTCCAGGAAATGCAGCCGCGAGCCGGCCATCCAGTCCATCCGCTCGACGCTATGATGCACCGCATGGAACCGCCACAGCGCCGGCACCTCGTGCATCGCCCGGTGCGTCGCGTATTCCATCAGGTCCGCGGTGACCAGCACGACCACGAACTGCACCACGCCAGGCAGCGACCTGAACCATTCCTGCAGCCCGGCATTGATCGTCCAGGAGAACAGCGCCGGCACCGCGCGCACGCTGATGAACAGGAACACGCCGATCACCAGATGATTGAAGATGAAATAGCGGCTGTCGTGCCAGAACTCCGGCCGCAGGATCGGCTGGTCGCGCCGCCGTGGCGCGATCTTCTCCAGCGCGATGAAGGTGGCCGCCGAGGCCAGCAGGTCCAGCACGAACCAGTCCAGCCCGATATAGCCCGGCGCGTCGTAGCGCGGCCCCACCTGAACCGAACTGCCGCCCAGGTAGCAGGCGATCAACGTCAGCAGGATGCCCAACGCCCCCAGCCGCTTCTGCCGGTCGAGCAGGAAGGTCAGCAGCCCGAACCCGGCCGAGAACACCATCCCCGCCGCCAGCAGCTTGCGCATCAGGCCGAGATTGTAGCCGGCCCGCAACGACGGCGTCGTCAGGGTGTCCGGGAACATGAAGCACAGGATGGCGAGCAGGCTCAGCGTGCCGAGCGCCACCGACAGGTAACCGCTGATCCGCCCCTCGCCGACCCGCAGCGGGCGATCCCTCTCATCCAATCTCATCGAACCGCCCGAAAATTGCCGTTAGCTGCGACCTCTTACCTGACCGCGGTGCGGGCGGCACCCCCCTAGTGATCTTAACGGCTTGGTGAGTTCAGGCCGCTTGCGATAATCCGGCCATGATCGACGTGATCTGGCCGGGAAGCTCCCGCGCCAGCAGGCCGATGCCGCCATACCGCGCCGTCAGGCGGGTTCCGGCTTCCGCGTGCAGGAACACCCCCCAGGCCGCCGCGTGCGGCGCCGGGGTGCCGCGCGCCAATAATCCGGCGATCACGCCGGCCAGCACATCGCCGCTGCCCGACGTCGCCAGCCCGACCGTGCCGCCCTCGAACACCCAGCTCTCGCCATCCGGCTCGACCACATGCGTCGTGCCTCCCTTCAGCACCACGATGCAGCGCAACCGGGCGGCGGCCTGCCGTGCGTGCTGCAGCGGATCGTCCACCACGGCCTCGCGGGGCACGCCGAGGAGCCGGGCCATCTCCCCATGATGCGGCGTGATGATCGCCGCGCGCGCCGGCTGGTGCGGTTGCTGGCGCTGATGCTGCGCGTGCAACTGCGCCAGGCACCCGTGCAGCGCATCCAACGCGCCGGCGTCGAACACGAACCCGGTCTGTTGGCCCGCCGCCTGCATGATGTCGATCATCACCGGCACCGTATGCTCCGCATCCATCATGCCGGGGCCGATCAGGATCGCGTCGGCGCGGGACGCCCGCTTGGCGATCGCCTTGCCCGCATCCGCGGTGATGTTCCCCTCGGCGGTTTCCGGCAGGCCGATCACCATCGCCTCGGGCATCGCCAGGCCGAGCGGCAACGCGATGCTCCGACACGTCGCGATCTGCAGCTTGCCCGCCCCCGCGCGCATCGCCGCTTCCGCGCTGAGCAGGATCGCCCCCGGCACCGCCAGGCAGCCCCCCACGATCAAGACCTGGCCCCGCCCCTCCTTGTTGTCGCCGTTCTCGTGCTGCGGCAGCGGCAGGGTCCGCAGCAGGTCGGCGGTGATGCACCTCACCGCGCGGCGGCCTGGGCATCCGGCTCCGTCGTCACCGGTGCGCCTTCCTGCGCCAAGGGAGCCGTGAAATTATACCGATGCAGCACCAGGCTGCCGTGCGGCCTCTCCCCGGGATCGAAGCGGTACTCCGTGACCCCGCAATTCGCCACGTCCGCCTGCCGGTCGATCTCCAGGATGCGCTCCTCGTCCAGCCCCTCCAGCAAATAGCGCAGGCACAGCACCACCACCTGGTGCCCCACCACCAGGACCCGGCGCCCGCTGTAATGCAGGCTGATCGTGTCCAGCGCGCTCCGCAGCCGCAGGATCACGTCGCACCAGCTCTCGCCGCAGGGCGGGCGGTGGTAGAACTTGCCGACCCGCTGGCGGAGTTCGGCGTGCTCCGGGAACTCCCGCTCGATCCCCCATCGGGTCAATCGGTCGAGCAGGCCGAGCTCCTTCTCGCGCAGCCGCTCGTCCACCTCCTGGTGCGCCAGCCCGGCCCCGAACCCCCCCGCCTTGCCGATCTGCTCCGCCGTCTGCCGGGCGCGCAGATACGGCGACACCAGCAACACGTCCGGCCGCTCGCCGTCCGCCATGCCGGCGAACCAATGCCCCAGCGCGGTGGCCTGCCGCACGCCGAGTTCGCTCAACGGCACATCGACGTCGCGCAGGCCGATATCGATCCGCGCCGCCTTGGCCGCCTGCGCCGCATCCCGCGCCACGTTGCCCGCACTCTCGCCGTGCCGGACGATCCACAACCTCTGCGGCCATCGCCGCTGCGTGCTGGCCGAAGACGCCCCCGAGCTTCCGTTCTCCATCATGACGCTAGAACGTGCCGGTCCGACCCTGGGTTCTCCCGAAACCGCCGTCGCGAGAGGTCACGCCCGCGCCATGGTCCCCTGCTGCACCCGGGTGCGGCGCGCCGTCTGCAGCGCGGTCTGCGCGCGCCGGCTCAGCGCCGTCGCCACCGCCACGTCGAGCGCCGCGGCGCCGAGGACGAACATCAGCGCGCCAAACGCCCCGCCCCGCCGCCGATTGCCGGCGCCCAGCCCGCTCACCAGCACGGCAGCGTCCAGCGCATCGCCCGCGACCCGGCTCCACACCGGCATCGCCGTATCCGGCTTGTTCAACACCATGATCCCGGCCGCGATCTCGCGGGCGCCGAACGCCTGCACCAGCGCCGGGCTGCCCACCCCGAGCGACGCCGTGATGCGCCGCGCCGCCAGCAGCTCGAACGCGCCGAGGCCCAGGCTGAACAAGCCGAGGATCTTGGAAAGTTGGATGTCGTTCATGGCTTCAGCACCACCTTGATGCATTGATCCTGCTTATCGCGGAACACCCGGTAAAGATCCGGGCCATCCTCGAGCTTGCCCGAATGGGTGATCACGAACGACGGGTCGATCTCGCCCTTCTCGATGCGCTCAAGCAAGCCCGGCAGGTATTTCTGCACCGGCGTCTGCGCCATCTTGAAGGTCAGCCCGCGGTTGATCGCCGACCCCATCGGCACCTTGTCCAGCAACCCGCCATACACGCCGATGATCGAGACGATGCCGCCGTTGCGGGTGTTGTTGATCGCCTGGCGCAGCACATGCGGTCGGTCCGTGCCGACCCAAGCCATCTGCTTGGCCCGGTCCAGCGCGGCATCGACGCTCGCGGTCGGTGCGGACTCCGTGCCGACCGCATCGATGCACGCGTCGGCGCCGCGGCCATGGGTCAGCTCGTTGATCCGATCGTGCACGCTCTCGGCCGCGAAATCGATCGTGATCGCCCCGGCCGCCTTGGCCAGCGCCAACCGCTCCGGCACCGTGTCGATGGCGATCACCCGCTCGGCGCCGAGCAGGAAGGCCGAGCGGATGGAGAACTGGCCCACCGGCCCGCAGCCGAACACGGCGATGGTGTCGCCGGGCTGGATCTCGCAGAAATCGGCGCCCATGTAGCCGGTCGGGAAGATGTCGGACAGGAACAGCACCTGCTCGTCCGTCAGCGTGCTCGGCACCTTGATCGGGCCGACATCGGCATAGGGCACCCGCAGATATTCCGCCTGCCCGCCGGCATAGCCGCCCAGCAAATGCGTGTAGCCGAACAGCCCGGCCGGGCTGTGACCCCAGAGCTTTGCTGCCACCTCGCGGTTCGGGCTCGGATTGCTCCGCTCGCAGCCCGAGAACAGGCCCTTCTTGCAGAAGAAGCACTCGCCGCAGGAGATCGTGAACGGCACCACCACGCGGTCGCCGATCTTGAGGTTCTTCACCTCGGCGCCGAGCTCGACCACCTCGCCCATCGTCTCGTGGCCCATGACGTCGCCGCTCTCCATGCCGGGCATGAAGCCGTTATACAGGTGCAGGTCGGACCCGCAGATGGCGCACGCCGTCACCTTGATGATGGCGTCGCGGGGATTCTCGATCTTCGGGTCGGGAACGGCGTCGCAACGGATATCGCGCTTGCCGTGCCAACAAAGGGCCTTCATCGGGTGCTCCTTCAGATCGGTGAATGACTGGTACCCAGGATCGTTCATCGGCGGCGGAACGATCGTTTCCGGCCAGCCTTCTCTCCGGCCACCGATCGACGTGCCGAGAACGCAGACTGCGGGCAGGCGGTTTTCACCGGCCTCATGATTTCCAGCCCACGGTGGTGACGCAAGCTGCCGTCGCCCCGCACCGGCAATACTGCCCGAGACCAACATCCGGCGGAGTCTAGCGCGAACTCAATCTATGTTAAAGCTTCTGTCGCGAATACATGTGTCGACTGACCGCGACAGCGGGAGGCAGCGTGAGCCCGAGGCGGTTTTCCTCTTCTACCAGCAGCTGAGCCGCGGCTTCCACGGCATGGCGAACAGCCGTCGACCCACTGAAACGCGATCGGCGGGATCACCGAACCGGCAGCAAACTTGCGTCCGCAGCCGCGACGGGCTGTACGCTCACATACCCGTGGCGCCGGGAAACTATAACGTTCCCGGATAGTTGTTTGACATCAGGTGTGAGCGTCCCGAATGTCAAAGCAGATCATGAGTTCGTGTCCGATACCGGTCCGCGAGCGTACAGACCTCGCGCGGCAGGTCACACATCAGACATCCAACACAAGAAGGGTTTGCCGCAGTGCCCTGTCTGACCCCTCTCCTTGACGGGTGCAATCGTGACTGTTCCGCCGGGTGGAGAGTTGCTGTTCGAGTGAAGGTCGGAGTTTAATGTCAGCTAATTTCCCCCATTCAGATCATGATCGCCCCGTTCTTCTTTGCCTGTCTCATCTGCGTTGGAACTTCGTATTTCAGCGGCCACAGCATCTCTTGACGAGAGCCGCGAAGAATTACCAGGTTGTATTCTTCGAAGAGCCGGTGATGGCCTCCGCCGCCGAACCGAGTCTTGCGATCCGGACCGAAATGCCGAACGTGACGGTCGTCACGCCGCAACTGCCGCCGGGTCTGGATCCCGCCGATACGGATGCCGTCCAGCGGACCCTGCTCGATCAGCTACTCGGCCAACTCTCGGCGCCGCTGGACGTGGTCTGGTACTACACGCCGATGGCCTTCCCCTTCGCCGGCCACCTGAAGCCCCGCAAGACCGTCTTCGACGTCATGGATCAGCTCTCCGCCTTCGACGGCGCCTCGCCCCGCCTCGCCTTGCTGGAGCGCCAATTGCTCCGCCGCGCCGATATCGTCTTCGCCGGCGGACGCAGCCTGGCCGACGCCAAGCGCCGCGTCCACGGCAACGTCCACCTGTTGCCCAGCAGCGTCGATGCCGCGCATTTCCACCGCGCCCGGCTCCGCCCGTCCGCGCACAGCGAGCCGGCCGACCAGGCCAGCCTGCCCTCCCCTCGCATCGGCTACTTCGGCGTTATAGACGAACGCATCGACTACGCGCTGCTCGACGCCGTCGCGGCGATGCGGCCGGACTGGCAGTTCCTCATGCTGGGTCCGACGGCGAAGATCGACCCGGCCACCCTGCCGCAGCGCCCCAACCTGCACTGGTTGGGGATGAAGGCCTACGCCGATCTGCCGTCCTATCTCTCGGGATGGGATGCCGGGTTCATGCCTTTCGCGCTCAACGATGCCACCCGCTACATCAGCCCCACCAAGACGCCCGAATTCCTCGCCGCCGGCGTGCCGGTCGTGTCGACCGCGGTCCCGGACGTGGTGGCGGATTGGAAAGCCGGCGGGCTCGTGGCCATCGCATCGAGCCCCGCGGAGATGGTCGCCTGCCTCGAGGAGAAGCTGGCCAGGACGGACCCGGCCTGGCTGAAGGCCGTCGACGACCGCCTGCAAGGGATGTCATGGGACGCCACCTGGGCCCGCATGCAGCGCAGCATCGAGGATGTCGCGGCCGACGACCTGCCGCGGCTCCGCCCGACGCCGCCCCGCGGACCGAACGCACGCTTCCCGTCCTATGACTGGCTGGTCGTCGGCGCCGGTTTCGCCGGAGCCGTGATGGCCGAGCGCCTCGCCGAACGCGGCGAGCGCGTGCTGGTGGTCGACCGCCGCGACCACGTCGCCGGCAACGCCTACGACCACTTGGACGCCGCCGGCGTGCTGGTCCATCGCTACGGGCCGCACATCTTCCACACCAACAGCGAAGCCGTGTTCGCCTACCTCTCGCGCTTCACCGCGTGGCGACCCTATGAACACCACGTCCTCGCCCACGTGGACGGCAAGCTGGTCCCGCTGCCGATCAACCTGGACACCGTCAACCAACTCTACGGGCTCGATCTCACCTCCGAGCAACTCGAAGCCTGGTTCACCGCGCGGGCCGAGACCGTCCCCGAGATCCGCACGTCCGAAGATGTGATCGTGTCCCGGGTCGGGCGCGAGCTCTACGAGAAATTCTTCCAGAGCTACACGCGCAAGCAATGGGGGCTGGACCCCTCGCAGTTGGACGCCTCCGTGACCGCACGCATTCCCGTGCGGATCAACCGCGATGGTCGTTACTTCACCGATAAGTTCCAGGCGATGCCGCGTGACGGCTACACCGCGATGTTCCAGCGCATGCTCGACCATCCCAACATCGACGTCCGCACCGGCGTCGACTACGCCGAACTCGGCGACCAGGTGCAGTATCGACGCCTGGTCTGGACCGGGCCGGTCGACGAGTTCTTCGACTTCCGCTACGGCAAGCTCCCCTATCGCTCGCTGCGGTTCCGCCACGTCACCCACCAGACGGAACGCTTCCAGCCGGCCGGGACCATCAACTTCCCGAACACCGAGGACTACACCCGGATCTCCGAATACAAGCACATCACCGGCCAGCAACACGCCGCGACCAGCATCACCTACGAATACCCGTCCGCCGAGGGCGACCCGTACTACCCCATCCCGCGACCCGAGAACCAGGCGCTCTACAAACGCTACGAGGCCCTGGCCGACGCGACCGGCGGCACATGGTTCGTGGGCCGTCTGGCCACATACCGCTACCTCAACATGGACCAGGTCGTCGGCCAGGCACTCGCGACGTTCCGCCGGATCGAGGCCGAGTGCCCGGTCGAGCGCCGTGTGGCGGTGTTGCCGGAGACGCGTCCATCGGCGGTGCGAGCGGAACCGGCTTTCACCTGCCGTTCGACCGGGTCGCCCATCAGCTGAGGGCCGGCGCGTAGAAGGCGACGCCTTCCGGAACCATGTCGGCGCGGGTGGCGAGGATCGAGCTGCGCTCGGTCGCGCTCGACGTGTAGAAGTGCGTGCCGTTGACGGCGTCGAAGAAGCGATACACGGCGGCATCGCCTTCATGGGCGACGCCGTGCTCGTAGAACGACGTGCCCTCGAACGTCAGATCGGGACGGGTGCCGATGACGCTGTCGCGTTCGGCGCTGCTGGAGGTATAGAAATGCGTCCCCGCCCGCGTGTCGAAGAAGCGATACACCGGCAGCGCATCGGCACTTTCGCCGGGTGTGGCCACGGCGCCGATCCCGACCCCTTCGGCCACGAGGTCGGGCCGGGTCTTCACCACGGCATCGTGCTCGGCGGCGCTCGAGGTGAGGAACTGGGTTCCGTTGACGGTGTCGAAGAAGCGATACACCACCGTGTCGCTGCCACTAGCGGCGACAGTTGGCGCGGAAACTGTTGGCGCGGCTGCGGCTGGCGCGGGAGCGCTGGCCGCCGGCACCGTCGGTGCCGGCCCCGTAGCGACGGTTGCAGCGGTCAGCGGGACCGATACCAGCTGCTCCGGGACCAGCAGGAAATCCTGTGCGTCCGCTAGCACGACCGGCACGGTCGACCCTGTCGCCGGGTCCGCCAAGCCGCCGGCCGCCAGTGCCGTTCCGGCTGGCGGGTCGTATTCGACCGTGTATTGGCCCGCCGACGTCCAGAAATCGAAGCGCCCGGTCGCATCCGTCAATGTCGTCGCGACCGGGACGTGGTTCGCGTCGAGCAGCTTGACCGCGACGTTCGCGGCGCCTGCCCCGTCGAGTTCGACCGTTCCAGCAAGTTCGGCGCTGGAAGTTAGAAGTTGGTACGTCACGCCGTAGCCTTGGCCCGCTTTCAGGTCGAATGTACCCGTGATGCCGGTGCTCGCATCGGCGTAACCGCCGGGTCGAACGCTGTACTGCGCCGGCGGGATGTATTGAACGCGGTATGTGCCCGCCGCGAGATTGGAGAAGGTGTGGAAACCGCTCGAATCCGTGACGCCGGTCGCCACGATCAGCCCGGCCGCATTGAGCAGCGCGACGCCGACCCCGCCCAGCGGCGTGCCCGCATCCTGATTGCCGTAATGCTCGGTGAACACATACGCGAACGCGTTCCCTGGCGCCGCGGTGGCTTGAACCGCCGGCAGAACGAGCGGCGCGGGCTGGCTCGGCGCCGGGTCGGTCCAGCCGATCGTGTTCGCGGTCTGATACGCGTGGACGTAGTCGATGTTCATGTCGGCCGGCAACTGCGTCTGCGCGTTCGGCGCCCCCGGCCAGCTCGACGCCCCGCCCACGGCCAGGTTGAGGATCATGTACATCGGCACGTCCATGTCCGCCGGCGTCGCCACGCTGCCGATCACCTGGCCATCGAGGTAGAAGACCGTCGTCTTCGGTCCCCAATCGACGCCGTAATCGTGGAACGCCGCCGAGGTGTCGGCCACCGTGAGCGGCTGCACCAGTGCCGCCTGCCCGTCCGCGCTGTGCACCGACGCATAAAGGATATCCGGCTTGTCGCCGAGCACCTCGAAGGCGTCGAGTTCCGGCCCAGTCTTCAAATCCGTCGGCATCAGCCAAAACGCCGGCCACAGACCCGCGCCAGCCGGCAACTGCGCGCGGATGTCGAAATATCCATACAGTTGTGAGAACGATTTATACGTCGTGATCACGCCGGAATTGTAGGCGAGCCCCAACGGATTGCCGCCGCTCGTCGCAGCGCTACTCGCTTGGATCGTCAGAACCCCGTTCGACACACTGAACGGGCTATTGGGTTGCGACGAGTCGACGTAATACTCGGACTCATCGTTCCCCGCGAGCGTATGCTCGGAGCCCCAGAACGGCAGCTCCGTCGCCCAGCCAACCGCGCCGCCGCGCGGCGAGGATGTGAACGACGAGAATTCGTCGTCGAACGTCGCGCTGTAAAGGCGCGGAAGCGCGGCCGCATTCACCATGCGGCCAGATTGCCTCGATTAAGCTAAGGTATTCTTAACGGCGCTCCACGACCCGGTTCAGCCCGCCCGGCCGCCAAGCTGCCGAAGCTCAGCGAATACCTTGCAATAGCTGTCCGCCGTCTGCTCCCAGCCAAATCTGGCGGAAAGTTGCACGCTGCGGCGATGAGCGGCGTCCCGGGAAGCGGGATCGCGCAGGAGCCTCAGCGTCACCGCCGACAACTCCGCCACCGTCTTGGCCGGTTCCAAGTATGACAGCAATTCCGGCGGCGTATCGTCACCGATCGTCGTCGCGATCGGCGTGCCACAGGCGGCAGCCGCAAACATGCTGCCGCGCCGGAAGCTGACCCCGTCCGGGAATGGCATCAGCGCCACCGTCGCGCCCGCAAGCGTGTCGGCGACCGCCTCGATGCTGCGGTTGGATGCGATCGTGATGCCCGCTTCCGCCGCGGCCCGTCCCAACGCCGCGGCATAATCCGCGTGCTGCGGCACCACGGCGCCAACGATCTGGAACACCGCCTCCGGCGCTTCGGCCGCCAGAAGCCGGCGCACGTCGATGAATTCCTCGATCCCCTTGTTGGGCCGGAGTTGGCCGAAATACACCACCGCCGGCGGCGATGTCGGCGCCCAAGTCCGCCCGGGGATGTTGGACGCGATCGGCACATCGCGGATGCGGCCGCGCAGCCAGGGATAGAAATTCGTCAGATACTTACGCTCCCGCTCGGCGGTGATGCCGATCCGGTCGGCGCGCAGCAGCAAGGCCCCAACCGCAGCCTTGCGCACGATATGGGCCGCCGCGAACTCATGCAGCATCACCATCGTCGGCGCCACGTGGCGCCCCACGACAGCAGCACCGGCCCGAGCGAGCGCCCGAATGCGCCGGTCGGATACTGCATCAGAATGCCGTCCGGCCGCTGCCGCCGGATCTCGCCCACGAGCTTCGAGACCGCGCCGGCCGACCAATCGCCCAGATCGACCGGCCGCACGTCGATGCCCCGCGTCACGAACACCGGCTCCAGCAGATCCTGGGAGTCGCGCATCGCGTCGTGCATGCCGCCTGCCGAGCCGCACAAGGTCACCAGGCGGAACCCGGCCATCGCACGCGCGACCGACGCCGCTGGGGCGCCGAGCCCGCTCTGCCCGTCTCCCAGCATGAGACCCCCTACGCCTCTCGCGTCGAGGCGATCGCGCCCATGATGGAGCTCATCTTACCGCGCCGCGCATAGCCGGCATACGACGTGAAGCTGGCATCCTGCGCATCGGCCTTCGTCACGATCACGCCGCAGACCGGCCGCCCGATCGCCGCGACCCGGCGCGCGACCTCGTTGGCGATCGGCTCGCGCTCCAGATTGTCAGACGCCGACACCAGCACCACGGCGTCGCTCGCCCGCCCGACGACGATCGCATCCGGCACCGAGAGCACCGGCGGCGTGTCGCACAGCACGATGTCGTACGCGCTGCGCGCCGACTTGATGATGGTGCGGAACCGCGACGAGTTGAGGAACGCCACCGGGTCGGCACCGGCATCGAGCGACGTGATCACGTGCAGGTTGGTCCCGTCCGGAATGGTCACCCCGGGGAGCCCCCCCTCGCCGCTCGTCTCCGTGCTCTTCGGCATCCACTCCGACGCGGTCCGCCCATGTAGATCGCAATTGATCACCAGCACGCGGCGTCCCAGACGCGACAGCGCGAGCGCGAGATGCACCGTCACGGTCGTCTTCCCCTCGTCGGGCAGGCCAGAGGTGATGGCGAACACGCGCTGCTTGCTCTCGAGCGCAACGTGGTCGATCTCGAGCGCGATCGCCTGGAACGCGGCAGTGGCGCTGCTCGTGATCCGGCCGTTGCGCAGCCGCGGCAGCGATCCGAGCATGCGCCCGGCCAAGGCGGCAGCCGGCATGTAGGGATCGCGGCGCAGACGCTGACGGTATTCGCGGATCAGCACCCCGGCCGACGACAGCACCAACCCGACCAGCAGGCCGCCGGCCGTGAACAGGATTTTCTGCGGCGACGCGGCCTTCAGCGGCGGCTTGGCCCAGGTCAGCACCTGCGCGTTCGGGTCGATCGGCTGGGCGGTCAGCGAGATCAGCCGATCCTCGATCGTGCCGGCGATCTTGCGCAGGTTTGTCAGGTTCTCGCGTTCACGATCCACGTTGAGCACCGACGGGCCCATATTGGAGCTGCGTTGCTGCAGGCTGGAGAGCTGGGCCGCCAGCGACGCGACGACCTGGTCCGCCGAGGCAGCCTCGGATTGACGCTGCGCCACGATACGGTTCGCCTCGCCGACCACGGCCGAAGCGACGCTGTTGAGCGTGATCCGCGCCGCCGTGTACCGCGGGTGCCCGGTCCCCAACTCGGCTTGCAGACGGTTCGCCTCCGCCTGGCTCGTCGCCAACTGGCGGCGCAGCTCCGACGTGGACGCCGAACCCTGATCCATGAGCGCGACCAACTGGCTCGGATTGCCGCGGGCGGATTCCTGCAACCGGACCGCGGCCTCCGCCGCCGCCCGCTTGGACGCGAGATCGGCCCGCGCCTCGGCCAGCCGCGCGCCGATCAGGGTGAGCTCACGCGACGCGCTCGGCGTTTCCGCGTTCTCGATCATGCCCGGACGCTGCATCAGATCGGCGATGCGGTTCTCGACCCGGGTGATTTCCGCATTGGTCTGCTGCAAGCGCTCGCGCAGCGCGGCCGCCACGTTCTCGGCGCTTGTGCGCTGCGAGGTGACCCGGCCTTCCATGTAATAGGTCAGCATCTTGTTGGCGATCTCGGCGCTCAGCTGCGGGTCGGTCGTCGACCCCCAGATGTTGATGACGCTGCTGCCCTTCTCGGTCGTGGTGTTGATCGCGCGCTGGATTTCGGCGATCTTGCCGTCCTCCGTCCGCGGCGTCGGCGGCGGCAACGCGACCCACGACACCGGCAGGTGCAGCGCGGTGGCCAAGGCCGGCAGGCTCTTGCGCAGCGCCTCCCGCCATGCCGGCTCGGGCGCCTCCGGCAGATCGACGCTGTTGGCAACCCGCGCCGAGAGGCCCAGCGATCCGATGACGTCCCGTTCGGTGGCGATCACCGCGTCGCTCACCACGGCGGAATAGAACGAGTGATCCGGGTCGGGACCGATGGAGCCGGCCGAGCGGACCACCACCTGTCCTTGCGCCACGAAGATCGGCGACATCTGATAGACGACGAACGTCGCCAGCGCGCCGACCAGCAAGCTCACCATCACGATCGTCAGCTTGCGGCGCCACAGCACAGAAACGACGTCCGTGATGCTGAACAGTACGACTTGGTTGTTCATTGCGCGACTATATCCCTGCTCCAAGGCTCACAGCCGACGAGAGTGCTCGATCCCGAGATCGTCCTGCCTTACATGGCCAATACCATGCGTTGCATGATATATCCGGAAACCAGCGGCAGTCTTATGCCCTTTTCGCAGGTGCAGCAATTGAAAACCGCGAACCCCGGAAAAACAGGTCGTGAGCATAAAAAAAGCGCGCAGACATGCGCGCCTTACCAACCCTGAGTAAGCCGTCCTTCAAAACCGAAGGACGGCCTGTCACGCGTTAGGTGCGACGCGCGCGGCGCAGCCCGAGGCCGACCAACCCGGTTGCCACCAAGGCAAGCGTCGCCGGCTCCGGAATCGGCGTGCTGGCGATGTTGAACTCGAACGCCGCCGTGCTGGACGTGGCGATGAGCGTGGTGAACGAGCTCAGCGACCCGCCGGGGGTGACGCTGACATAGGCGGAGCCGGTGCCCCCGGCCGCCGCGGCGATCTCACTGCCCGTCAACGTGACACTACCGACGACGGTGGTGCCGCTGAGGAACTCCAGGTTCAGTCCGTTATAGGCGTCGAGCGAACCCCAGAGCAGGTTCACGACCGGTTGCGGAGTCGAATAAGCGACGGTGACGGAGCCGTTGGGCTCGGCAGCCAGGTAGTTGCCGCCCGGCAGGTTGGTGCCCGCATACGGGGTGTTCACCTGGTTGACGACATACCCATCGTAGACCCCCGTTGGCAGCGACCCGCCGGACGTGAAGGTGATGGCGCCGCCCGCGAACGAGATTGGGGCGCTCGAGACAAAACCATTCGTGCCGGCATTGCCCAGGTTCAGCACAGAGAATGGCGCACTGACGCTGGCCGCGCTGATCGCGGTGACGGACGCGCTCGCCGCCCCGTTCGTCACGGTGAACGTTCCAGCGTGGGCGGCCGAAAAGGCCATCCCGCTCAACAGCATTGCGCTAGCAAATCTAGAGAGCATGAGACACCTCAGACGATCTCATGATCACTTAGCCGGAATGGATCCGTTACTCAAGTGTTAAGCGCGACGCTTTTTTAGGGAAATCTCTCCGTGGTGGCGCCGCCGTGCTCCGCGAAACACGAGTCGATCACGTCCTGCATCCGGCGCTTGAAGATCGCCCGGTCGAACGACCACGCATGGGCCATGATACGGACCGGGTCGAAGTCGCCTTCGCAGGCTTCGAACTTCGCGATGGCGGCTGCCATCCCGTCAGCGCTCGGGTCGCGGAACAGCACCCCGGTCACGCCGTCGATCACGGTGTCCAGCGCGCCGCCCTTGCCCAGCGCGATCACCGGTTTGCCGGACGCCATGGCTTCCACCGGCACCATGCCGAAATCCTCCTCGCCCGGGAACAGCAGCGCCCGGCACCGGCTATAATGATCACGCAGCACCGAAAGCGGCTGCGCGCCCATCACCGTCACGGTGGGTCCCGCCAGCTGCCGCATACTCGCCAGCCGCTCCCCCTCGCCGATCACCACCAGCCTTCGCCCGGTCCGATTACAGGCCTCGATCGCCACCTCCGGCCGCTTGTAGGCGACGAGTTGGCCCGCCAGCAGGTAGAAATCCTCCGCCGGCCCCGGTGCGAAGGCGGCGCAATCGATCGGCGGCGGGATCACGTCGGCCGACCGCCGATACACCTTGCGGATGCGCCGGGCCACCACCGCGGAATTGGAGACGAACTTGTCGACGCGGGCCGCCGCGGCGAAATCCCACAGCCGGACGTAGTGCGCGATCAACGGAAACGCCATCCGGGCCGGCCATTTGGCGCCCTGCAGGTATTCCGCCTCCATCCCCCAGATGTAGCGCATCGGCGAATGGCAGTAGCAGACATGCAGCGTGTCGGTCGACGTCACTACGCCCTTGACCGGGCCGGCATCGCTGCTGATCACCAGGTCGAATTCGCGCAGGTCGAAACGCTCCAGCGCGAAGGGCATGAACGGCAGATACCATTGGTAGAAGCGGCGTGCGCGCGGCAGGCGGTTGATGAAGCTCGTGTGCACCTTGTGCGCCCGGATCGTCGCCGAGACACGGTCCGGGTTGTAGACGTGCGTGAAGATCTCCGCCCCGGGATACATCTCGCACAACGCCTCCACGACGCGCTCGCCCCCCCGCATCGTCACCAGCCAATGGTGGATGATGGCGACGCGTAACGGCGCCGCCGGACGGTCGGGCGGTGTCGGGCTCATGCGGCGTCCTTGGCCAATATCGTCGGAGGCTGGACGCCGCGGCGCGGCCAGGGTCATGCCAGAGTGAACGCTTTGATGTGTTCGATCCGCATCTCCGCCGGGAAACGCGTCTGCGCGTCAGGGTTGCCGCCCCAGTTTCCGCCAACCGCGAGGTTGGCCATCATGAACGCCGTCACGTCGTCGCGGAACGGGGCGCCATCCGACGACGCCGTCATCTTGCGATCGACATAGAAGGTGATCGCCTCCGGCGTCCACAGCGCCCCGTAATCGTGCATGCCGGCCGTATAGTCGAAGCCCGGTCGCACCGGGATGATCTGGGTGTCCTTGCTCCGCGCCGGGTTCGGATGGGTCGACTGATAGATCCGGGTCCTTTCATGGCCGAGCGCCTCGACGACATCGATCTCGAACTTCCAGTCCTCACGCTTGGAGAACAGCCAGAACGCGGGCCAGAGCCCCTGCCCCGCCGGCAACTGCGCCCGCATCTCGAAATAGCCGTAGCGCTGGTCGAAGCTCCGGTCGGTCGAGACCAGCCCTGAGACATAGGGTCGGCCCACTGTCGCCAGCAGATCCGGCGGCGTGGGCGTGGCAGAGATCACCAGAACGCCGTTCTCGACCCTGAACGGGTTCAACCCGGCCGGCTTGGCGTGCGGATCGGGCGAGTCGTTGTTGCCGTTGGCGGTGACTCCGTTCGGCGACGGCGCGAAATTCTTGTCGACGTAGAGCTGCAACTCCTTGTTGCCGGCCAAGGTGCGGGCGCCGCTGAAATTCTCGTACCGGGTGCTGAACGGCCCGCCCTCGGTGCGGAAAATCGGCTTGGCCGGGTCGGCGAAATCCGTGCTGAACGACGGCACCAACCGGCTCAGGTCCAACGCTGGCCCATCGCTCGCCGCGTGCCCGACCAGCGGCGCCAGCGCGGCAGCGCCGCCCAATGCCAGAAACGGCCGTCGCGGTAGTCCGCAAGATGTCATCGAATGTCTCCTCAGGCGGAGGACCAGAGCCCGAACCTGGCGCGCTGGCATCCGCACGCGCGACCTCCGAGCCGCGGTGACCGGGTCGGCTATTCCGTCCGTGGGCGTGTCTTAGAGACACGGTCCGACCAGCGCAACCATGGCTCCGGGGCAACCGGGCAGATCGTTGCAAAACCTCTTGTAGCGGCTTTGTGAGCCAGCCTCGGCCCATTTCATGTTGCATCGCACCACAGAACTCATCTAGCGTCCTGAAACTATTAGATCGGTCCTCCAAGGATCCTGATCGCTCCTACAACTATGGGCTGCATCGATGAAGATAGTTCGCTCAGCCGCCAGCTATTCCGACACACTGGTTTCAAGTTTCAGCAGAGGATTGTCTGTCCCCCCTCGTGGGAATGGCAGCTTCTTCAAGGGAAGTGACCTGAAATTGGTCACCGACCTGATTCTTTCGGTTACTTTGCTTATAATTCTCGCACCCGTGATGCTCACCATCGCGCTGTTCGTCTCCCTCGACGGCGGCCCGGTCTTGTATCGGCACCAGCGAATCGGCAAGGGTGGACAGCGGTTCTACTGCCTGAAGTTCCGCAGCATGGTCTCCGATGCCGACAAGGCACTCGCCGACCGGCTCGCGCGCGATCCGAGTGCCCGCGCGGAGTGGGAGAGCACCCAGAAGCTCAAGCGCGACCCCCGCGTCACCCGCATCGGGCGCCTGCTCCGCGCCACCAGCCTCGACGAGTTGCCGCAACTCTTCAACGTGCTGCGGCTCGAGATGAGCCTCGTTGGACCGCGCCCCATCGTGGAGAACGAACTCGCCCGGTACGGCCGGAACGTGAACTACTATCTACGGACACGCCCCGGTGTGACCGGCCTCTGGCAGGTCAGCGGCCGCAGCAATACGTCCTACGCCCGCCGTGTCGCGCTCGACGCCTGGTACGTCAAGAACTGGCGCTTCTGGCTCGATGTGGCGATCTTGTTCCGCACCATCTCGGTCGTCGTTCGCCGCGACGGCGCCCACTAAGCACCCCCCCCTAGGCAAACGTCTCCGTGTAGCCGAACAGCCCCACAGCCCCGCCCGTGTGCAAAAAGACCACGGTATGGTCGGCTGTGAACACCCCGGTGCGGATCAGGTCGATCAACCCGGCCATCCCCTTCCCGGAATAGACCGGGTCCAGGAAGATACCCTCCGTCCGCGCCACCAGCTGCACCGCCTCGACCATCCCCGGCGTCGGCCGCCCATAACCCGGCCCGACATAGTCGCAATTCGCCTCCACCGCCGCCGTCGGCACCTCCCGGTCGATCCCCAGCCGCGCCGCCGTCGCCCGCGCCAGCGTCAACACTGCCGCCTCCTGCTTGTCCTTCGGGTTGCGCACCCCGATCCCGAGCACCCGGATCGGGCTCGACATCGCATGCAGCCCCGCCACCAGCCCGGCCTGCGTCCCCGCCGATCCCGTCGCGTGCACCAATCGGTCGACCCGCAACCCCAGGTCGTTGACCTGCTGCACGAGCTCGCCTGCCACCGCCACATAACCGGTCGCGCCCACCGCGTTCGACCCGCCGCCCGGGATGACATACGGCCGGCCCCCAGCCTGCCGAAGCCCGGCGCCGACCTCCTCGATCACCGCCTGCATGTCGCTGCCACCGGGCCGGTATTGGATGTCGATCCCCATGATCTCGTCCAGCAGCACGTTGCCGCTGCCGAGATAGGCCGGGTCGTTGGTCTCGATCCGATGCTCCAGCACCGCCGTGCACCGCATCCCGAGCTTCATCGCCACCGCCGCCGTCTGGCGGACGTGATTGGACTGCACCGCCCCCTGCGTCACCAGGTGGTCCGCCCCCTGCGCCACCGCCTCCCCGGCCAAGAATTCCAGCTTGCGCACCTTGTTGCCGCCGAGCCCCATCCCGGTCAGGTCGTCGCGCTTCATCCAGATCTGCGGCCCGCCCAGGGCCTTGGTCAGATTGGGCAACAGCTCCAGCGGCGTCGGCGCCTGGCAGAGCTTCACGCGAGGAAACTGGGCAAGGTCCATCAACGAGCTCCAATACAACGCGCTTGACGCGACCCTTGCACCCGCACCATTTAAATTCAATCTGTGGCGCACCGCATGGAAGGCCCGCAATCATGATCTTGAGGAAACGGGATTGGGAGATCAGCGAGCGGCTGGTCACCCCTGAGACCGTCGTGATGGGACGCCGCGCGGCACTGGCCGGCGCGGCCGCGGGACTGATCCTGCCGCGCACGGCACGCGCCCAAGGCGCGACCCCAAGCGCTACCCAAGGCCCTGCGATGGCGGAGCATTTCGCCAACGCCGGCCGCCCGACCACG